>DATCXQ010000508.1:0-12379 GCA_036565725.1 Blastocatellia bacterium | reverse complement strand
AGTTATCGAAGATGGCGCAGCTTGCCAGGTTACCAGTCTTAAACGCGAACCTGCCAATGTCATGATCGTGCTCGATTTGAGCGCTCCCCTGGGGGTATTCAAGAGCAGGCTGGAGGATAAAGAAACCAGGGAAAAATTATTTGAAGGGGGGAACTATACTGCAATTCCTCGGCCGATTGCCCGGGAATTCACCGAGATTGTGTTGCGCCGATTAGCTCCGCAGAATCACGTCGCCATTATTCAATATGCAGACCAAGTGGAGATGCTGCAAGACTGGACGCGCAATCGTGATGAGGCAATTAGCGCTCTGCGAACCGGGTTCCGGGCCGGTGTCACAGCGCGTTTTTATGACGCGCTCGAATTAGCCGCGGCTCGGTTGCAAAACGCCCCGGCCGGCCGCCGCGTTTTGGTCTTAGTGACAGACGGCCTGGACTCGGCGAGCATTTCCGCAAAACAATCGGCGTTTGAGCAAGTGATGGCGACTGGCGCTTCGATCTACGTGGTCAGTTGGACAGAGATTATTCTTGCCGAAGCTCGGAAGTTGTTGAAAAAAAAGCGCTTCTCGCGTGAGATATTGAGTCCGCCGACGTTCAAACGCGCGGGCGAACTCAAACAATATATCAAACAGGCGGACATCGCGGCTGAAGACTTGGAGGCGCTGACAATCGAGAGTGGGGGCGAATATTGGCGCCCCACAGTGGTCAGTGAATTTATGCTCCACAGGCCGGATAGGTTGGTCCGTGAAGTTGACTCGGAGTACACACTCACTTACCTCTCCCAAAAAGATAAGCTTGATCGGGCAGCGAGCATTCCTGAGATTCGCATAGCGCGACCAGGCATGGCGGTTTTCACGCGGCAGGCGGTCAACTTAAAGAGAGAGGCGCGCTGAGCGCAGCGGTTCCGGCGCCTGTGCGCCGTCCTGGGATCGAGCGGACGGCCCGTCGCCATCGGATTACTGATCGGGCTGGCAATCACTGTGGCTATTTCGTCGGCGGTGGCGTCACTACTACGCGACGTGGAATTTGCTGTGAATGTCCTGGACCCTGGCGCCTACGCCATGACCGCCATTTTATTGGCCGGAGTGGCGCTGTCAGCGATGCTGATCCCGGCGCGTAGGGCGACGCGCATAGACCCTGTGATGGTATTGCGGGATGAATGAGCTTGACGCTCTGCCCCATAATCAATCGAAATCCCATAATCAACCATTAACCACTCGGCGCCCCCCATTATTAGTCAGAAGAAGAGCAATCTTTTCTTTGTGGTTGTCGTATTTCATCTTCAAAGACCGTAAATCCAGGGGAAGTAGCGCATTGATCACGACAGTGCGTTGCGACAATTGAATTCAGGCGTCGCTACGCGACGCGGCGAATGATTGCTGATCTTACCGGCGTTAAAACCAAGCGCTAAATTCAACCGCTGCGCTGCGGCGAAGAAGTCGCCGTTCGGCTCTAAACAAACAGGAGGTCAAATATGCGACGCGCGTTGTTTTCTTTGTTTGTCTCTTTACTGTGGCTTGGCTCGTTGACTGCGGCGGCGCTCGCCCAGGCGGCCAGCGCGAAAGGCGTCGACATCTCCGGGGCGTGGATTCTGACCGAACAATTTCCCGGCGAGACGCACACCCATCGGATGAGCGTGCAAGTGGCCGGTGGTAATATCACTGGCCAACGCCTCCCTTTTAGTTGCCTGCCCGGCCATACGAAGATCGAAGGCGCGATCGCAGATTCGGTGATCACTTTGAAATGGCTGACTTCTGATGGGCGCGTAGATGCGACATTCACCGGCAAAGCGCAGGATGGCATTTTGAAAGGCGAAGGCGATTGGGGCAGCATCAAGCTTCAGTGGAGCGCGCGCAGGCCCGCGACTAGACCCGAAGGCGGGCCGCGCACACACACATTTACGCCTACCGAGTTCCATCGCACGTTTTCATACGCCATTCCGCCAGCGCTGCTAATCTTTCCGGGCGACACGGTGAAGACGAAGAGCGTTGATGCCGGAGGCACGGATGAAAATTCCGTTCGTCGTTCAATGGGCGGCAATCCGTTGACCGGCCCGTTTTACGTCGAAGGGGCGATTCCTGGCGACACGCTGGTCGTCAAATTGAATCGCGTCCGAACCAACCGCGATTGGGCGGGCAGCGGCCAATCGGTCGTGGGCAATGCGCTCGCGCCTGGCTATCTGCTGAACCTGAGGCGCGCCCAGAACTTCAGCAGCCGATGGAAGCTGGATAGTGAGAAGGGCATCGCCTATCTGGAAAAACCGACTGATCCGTTGAAAGGCTTCACCGTCCCTTTGCAGCCGATGCTCGGTTGCGTCGGAGTCGCCCCTCCGGGCCGTGACGTGATCAGGACTGCGGATTCGGGCGTCTTCGGCGGCAATATGGACTACAACCAGATTCGCGAAGGAACGACGGTCTATCTGCCCGTCTTTCACGACGGCGCATTGCTGTTTATGGGGGACGGCCACGCCGCGCAAGGCGACGGCGAATTGACGGGCGACGCGCTGGAAACCTCGATGGAGTTCGAGTTCACTGTTGACGTGATCTCCGAGAAATCGATCGGTACGCCGCGGGCGGAGAACGCCGAATATCTGATGGCCATTGGGATCGGAGGCTCGCTCGATCAAGCATTGCAACGCGCGACGACCGAGATGGCGCGTTGGCTGGAGGGCGATTACAAACTGAATTCGACCGAATCGGCTATGATCCTCGGATTCGCGGTGAAATATGACGTTGCTGACCTGGTCGGCACGCAGGTTAGCATCGTGGCGAAAATTCCAAAGACCGCGCTGGCGCAGTTGAAACGCCAATGAGGCCAGCGGCGAATGGCGTCCGGGGCGGATGTGCGGTAGAATCCCGCCGCCCCTGACCGTCAAGGTTAGTTCTTCACTTCAATGTTGTGCTCTAAAATTAAGACGCCGCTTTACTGTTTGGCGATCGGAATCAGCCTGGTCGTCATCATTGTATCTTGTGCGGAGCTGCAGGCGTTGGGTCGTGGTCGCATCAATGCGCTCGACAATGACGCCCGCGCGAGGCTTAACGCGGCCGTGCGCGACATGCGCAGACGCGGCATTCGGCCCCGCATTAACAGCGCTTTCCGCTCACACGCCGAGCAGCGCGCCCTCTATCGGTGCGCTCGCATCCGCCGTTGCCGCGCCCGGCGCGGGATCTACGGCGCCAAGCGGCCCGGAACTTCGATGCACGAGGCCGGGCTGGCCGTGGACATGGGTGGCGTGGCGACCGGACACCGGCGTCGCCGCCTCACGGCCAAAGGACGCCAGATGGTGCGCATCATGCGCAAGCATGGTTTCAGATGGCGCTACGGCCTGAACGACCCCGCGCATTTCGAACTGAGCCCGCAACTCGCCGGTTATCGCACCGAGAAAGCGGCCATCAGGGCCGGGCAGCGTCGCGGGGCGCCCAAGAGCCGCGCTCGCCGACGAGCGAGCAGACGGGCGTAATAGCGCGCCTGCCACATCCCACGTAGTCACGACGCTTCAATTTCTTTTTGACTGAGCGGCGCCGTTCGGGCGCAACTGCGCTTAGAGCAGTTTCAAATTCCCGTCCATATATTCACAAACCGATTTAAAAGCGCCAAGCGACGGCGAGGCTGGCACGTGACGTGCGGTTGAAGACTGCAAGACTCGAGGTTCAACCCTGCGATTTGTTATGCATGAGAGTCGTCTGATGGCTCTGAAAGGAGGAGTATGAATTACGGACGATTTAAGAAGATTATAGTTTCGCTGGCTCTAATGTGTGTCTTCGCGCTTCCTGTAGCGACGACGTTTACTCCACCCGCATATTCGCAGAGCGGCGTATACAGTGATGTGGCGCAGTGGCGTCGCTATGGCTATCGGGGATATCCTGGCTACGGATACCGTGGCTACGGGTACCGTGGCTACGGATATCGTGGCTACTATGGTTACCCTTATGGAGGTTATTACCGAAGAGGGTACTATAATCCCTACTACAGGCCTTATTACCGAGGCTATTATGGCTACCCATATGGTGGCTACTACCGCAGACATCATGGCGGAGGATTCCGGTTTGGCTTCCGTTTCTAAAACGGAATAAGAATACGGACCGAAGCGCGCGGGAGTGGAGGGGCCAACAATGAGCCGCCTCTACTTCTGAGCTTCAATACGAATGTAGCTCATGCCTACATACAGTGTAGGTGAAAGCTACATTATTTGTGTGGAGTAATGCGCGCTGAATATTCGAATTGATGATTACGCGCCCCCTTGTAATTTGTTTACGCTAGAGCGGGTTGAAGGCTCTGAAAGGAGGAAAATGGATTACAAGCGATTTAAGAAGGCAACAATTTGGCTTGCATTAACATGCGTCCTCGCGCTTCCTGTGGCGGCGACGTTTACTCCTCCAGTTTCTGCGCAAGGGTATCATCGCCGTTACGACAGACGGTCTCGGGATTATTACCGCGACCGCTGGGGGCGACAACACGCGTATCGCCCCTGGGCAAGATCCCGCCACTATAGGTACCGGAATGGGTATTTTCCCAGAGTAAGGTACTACGGACATCCCCCTCGATATCACCGGCGGTACTACTAATACTGGTAGAACCGCAAACCGAAACGCTAATGGAGTGGAGGCGTCAGCGTTTGGCGCTTCCGCTCCTAATGTTTCAAATCATAACGTAGGAGGATGAAAATGATCAGATATAAGTATATGCGATTAGTATTAGGGCTGTTGTTTATCTTGAGCGTCGGCGGCGCCGTCAGCGCCCAAAGGCCCAGTCGCTGGTCTTCACAGACGCCACAAATGTATGGCCGTTGGACCTATCTGGGACAGGCCAATGTGGATGGAAAGGTGGATCGCGACAGGATTTCCGTGGGCCGCTGGCGCGGCAGGTTCCAGAGAATTCAAATCAGAGTCGAACGCGCGCCGATCGAGTTCCACCGCGTGGTTGTTCATTACGCCAACGGCCGTAGTGAAGAAGTCCAAATCAGGCAGCGAATCCCTTCCGGGGGACAGACGCGCGCCATTGATTTGCGCGGCGACGATCGGAATATAGACAGCGTCGAGTTCTTATACGCCCGAGGGGGATGGAGGTATGGACGCACGCCGAGGGTCCGCCTCTACGGCGTTTGAGCCTGAACTGTAACAATCAACCGCAAGGAGGATAGGGGATAGAAGATTGAGGATCGAGGATAGAGCGATTGGTCTTCTATCCTCGATCCTCTCTATTCTCCGTCCTCCATTTTCTATTCTCGATCCTCTATCCTCGGTCTTCGATCTTCTTCCGCTCGCCGCGGCGTTTTTCAGTCTTCGCTTTGATATGGTAATCTTAACGCCGTACACTCTTACATAAGGTTTGTTATGATTGAGCGCTCGAAACTTCGTTCTTCATTCGCCAATTACCAAAGCTACCGGCGACAACTCACCGTGCTCGCGTCGCTCGGTTTCGCCACAGCGCTCTGTCTGGGACTTCTCGCGCTGCGCGCCTGGCATTACGGCGGTTCGGCCCGCACCTGGTTGGTCTGGAATCTCTTTCTCGCCTGGCTCCCGGCTTTAGGCGCCTTTGCCGCTTATAACCTGAATCACTGGCCGACGCGCTTTCGCTGGCTCCCGATCATCGGACTGTCTCTGCTCTGGCTGCTGTTTCTGCCCAACGCGCCCTATCTCATCACCGACATAATCCATCTCAAACAGAGCAGCGATGTACCGCTCTGGTACGACCTGATCACGCTGGTCGCTTTCGCCTGGACGGGGTCATTTCTCGGTTTGGTCTCGCTTTTTCTGATGCAAATGCTGGTGCGCAGGACGGCGGGTAAAACAGCCAGTTGGGTATTCGCGCTCGGCGTGCTGGCGCTGAACGGCTTCGGCATCTACTTCGGACGCTTCCTGCGCTGGAATAGCTGGGACGTGTTCTTCCGCCCGGCGAGTCTGTTCTATGATCTGTTGGAAGGCTTGCGTAATCCCTTCGCCTATTTACACTCAATCGCCTTCGCCGGACTGTTCACTCTCCTCTTCGGCGCCATCTATCTGATGTTGCTCTCCTTTACGCAACTGCATAAGGACCAGGAGTGGGACAGACTTTAGTCTGACTGTTCATCAGCGGAGTTATGCGCCGAACGCTACTGCTGTCCACCGTCCGCCTGCGAGCGGCGCAATTAATTCTCAAAGACCATAAGTCTGTCCCACCCTCGGCGATCATGGCTTCCAGGTTCCGCGCGCGACCGCTGGAATGAAATCTTCGATCGCTTTGGGGTCGAAGGCGATCGCTCGCTCCTCTTCGGCGCTTTTGTACGCTGTCATGAGCAATTGCGTGACTTCCAGCCCGTCGTAGCAGTTCACGTCAGGCTGTTTGCCGTCCAGGAAACAATTGACGAAATAACGATTCTCGGCCTCGTAGCCGTACTCGGTCGTTTCGCTGGGGACGACGGGCATCAGGCCTTGCTCGGCATTCTGTTTTTCGACCAGGTCTTCGCCGGACGCGCCGGTGACGCGGCGGCTCAGGAAGAGCTTGAGGCTGGTGTCGAGCGAGTTGATCGAGAGCGAGTATTCTGGGCCGAGCAACTCGGAGCTCAATCGCAGGCCGGCGCCGACGAAGCTCCACGAGGTTGTGACCTCGGCGATCAGCGGCGAGCCCTCGTCGTCGACATAATGGATCGTGGCGCGCGCGAAGTCTTCCGAAGGCCTGGTTCGGTAATCGACCTCTTCGCCCATCATCTGCCGCAGCAGATCGGCGTACTCCGGGCGCGACCATTTCAAACTGGCGATGGTCGCCGAGACCTTCACGGGCCTGACACTGTCGCGCGGCTTCGCGGGGTCGGTCAACAGCAGCCGCGCGACTTCGACCGAATGGCACATCATGTCGTTGAGCACTCCGCCGCCTCCCAGTTCACCTTGCCAGAACCAGGGCATGTGCGGGCCACTGTGCTCCTCGGCGCAGCGCGCCAGGTAAGGTCGCCCGGTCAGCGCCGCCGCCCGCCGCCACAGTATCTCGCGCCCGCGCGAGATGGCCGGCTCGAACAATTGGTCTTCGAGATAGCCGTGCAGAAGCCCCGACTCTTCGATCAGTTCGATGACGCGTTTGGCCTCGGCGGCGTTGCGCGCCAGCGGCTTTTCAACCGCAATGCCGGTCAACTTTCCTTTGCCCGATTTCAGCGCCCTGACGATGGCTTCCAGGTTCTCTACGCGCCTGTGGTTCGGGCCGCACAGCCAGATCGCGTCAACGTCGGGCGAGGCGACCATCTCTTCGATCGAGTCGAACGCGCGGCAATCGCCGACGCGCAACTCGCGCGCCAGCGTCGCGGCCTCTTCGGCGCGCTGTTTGTTGGGACTCCACACGCCCCGCGCGTCGGCGTCACGGACGCCGATCAGTGATTTGATGTGAAAGCGGGTGATGAAACCGCTGCCGATGAAGCCGATGCCTAGTCGTTTGTTTGTCATATGTCGTTTCAAAATTCCTCAGGAGAATATCGGGAGTGGGGAGTGGGGAATCGGGAATGGGGTTGGAAGAAATCACTTACTTGACTCCCCATTCCCCACTCCCCGCTATCGTTTCAGCCACATCTTTATACTGCGCGTCACCATGTCGGACGCGTCCTGCTGGACGAAATGTCCGGCCTTCGGGATCGTCACCAGCGTCAGGTCGCTTTCGAGCCACTCCCAGGTGTTGTTGAGCGCGCCGGGCAGCAGCGCCCAATCGTCAAGGCCGTGGATCATCAGCACCGGCATTTTGACTTTCACGACCGGCGACGTGTCTTCCTTATACGGCTCGCGCGGGTAGTTCCGTTTGTAGTAATTGAGCATCGCCTCCAGGTCAGAACGCTTGAAGGCTTCAATGTATTTCTTCTTCGCTTCCGGGTCCTTCACCCATCGAGTCAATCCCTCGGCTGTCACTTTGGTGTGCGCGTCGGGCTGTTGGAAATCGCGCGCGTACTGGCTGTTCTTCTGCTGCTGCGGGTTGCGTAGGCTGGCGTCATAAAGCCCGCGCAGGTGCGGCAGATTGAGGATGATCAATTTCTCGACGAACTGCGGCTGGTAAGTCGCGAGGGTCCACGAGACGGCGCCGCCCCAATCGTGCCCGACGATGATCGCTTTCTCGCGGCCCAGGTGTTTGATCACGGCGATCACGTCGCCGACTAGCAGCCGCATGTCGTAATTCTCGACGCCTTTCGGCTTGTCCGAGAGGTTGTAGCCGCGCTGGTCAATAGCCACGACGTAATAATCCGACGAGAGCGCCGCCATCTGGTCGCGCCACGAATACCAGAAATCAGGGAATCCGTGGATCATCACGACGAGCGGATTCTTCTTGTCGCCGAGCGCCGCGTAATGAATCTTCACCCCGCCGGAGTCGGCGTAGCCGTCCTCGACGCGCTTCTCGATGTCGTTATCGGCGGCAAAGACTGCAGCGAACGGAATTAAGCTGGCGCACAGAAAAAGAACGAGCATAATAAGTTTCATATATCTCCCCAGTACAGATAGTCCAACCGCAGAGGGCGCGGAGGCTCGCAGAGAACGATCAAGACTGGTCTTTCCCTGCGTACCTCTGCGTACCTCTGCGGTTTGATGTCCCAATCTTGGTTGTCTTGATTCAATCACTGGCTAGCGCCAGATTACGGTTTGCGAACTCGACGAAGGTTTGCAATACACATTCCGCCACGGCGTTCGGCGCTACTCCATTCGCCGCGTCGGTCACGTCGCGCATCCGGTTTGTCGGCGCGATGTCGAGCAGGCGGCGGTTGATCCTGCGCAAGCGTTCAGCGCCGACTTCGCGCCGCTCGGCGGTTAACCCGCTGGTGTAAGCCACGATCTCGCCGGTTTCGCGCAACACATCGCGGTCAACCAAATTTATGCTCCTCGCGCGCAGGTTCGATTGAATGATGTCCCCGGTTTGCAAATACAGAATGCCGCCGCCGCGTTTGGCTTCTGGAGTGATGTGGCCGATGGCCGCGCCGTAGCTGACGCCGGAATAGCGTCCGTCGGTCAGGATCATCGCCAGCTTTTTCAAATGGCGGTTGGCGTTGACGTGCTGCATCGGCGTGAACATTTCAGGCATTCCGTAAGCTTCGGGGCCCTGGCCGCTGATCACGACGGCGAATTTGATGACGCGTTCCCGGAGCAGGTAATCGAACAACTCGGCGCGCAATAGGGAAGTGGCGACCGGGTCCGCTTGTCCTTTCGAGTTGTTCTCATAAATTCTCAGCAGGTCTTCGCGCGTGACAGCCTCGTTCGATTTAACCGAGTCGAGATAGTGGTCATCCAGCAGCATCTTGTTGGCTTCGTCTTCGTTTTCAAAGTAAAGCACGACCGCGAGCTTGGTATCGAATTCATCAAGCTGCGCGTCGGGCATTCCGCTAATTTTGACCACCGCCGAATCGAAAAAATTGCTTTGCAACACATCAACGCCGCTGAAGGGGCGGCGCGGGCGGCTCAGAACGATCGGGTTGTTTTTGACGCCCTCGGCCGAGAGGTTGCTGGTGTCGGACAGTCGGGCCCGCCACGTCGAGCCGGTCGCGGTCGGGGCGTCGATGTTCATCGGGACGCCGTTGCGGATCAACTCGTACATGACGGTCTCCATCCCGCGAATCTGGCCCGAGCAGCACTGTTCGGCAAGCTCGAAGATCGTGCGGCCCTGCGTCAGGCTGTAATCGAAGAGGTCCGGGATGGGTTTGGCCATGCGGATGCGCTCGTAATCCCAGATCGAAAAGTCCACGCCCGTGTGAATGACCGCCGAAACCATGTGCATCATCAGGTTGGTCGAGCCGCCGGTCGTGGCGTGAATGCGGACGGCGTTCTCGACGTTTTGTTTGACCATCTCGGAGACGGAGTAATCGGGGTTGTTGCAATAATCGAAGAGCGCGTCGACGGCTGTGTCAACCCGATCCTGGTCGGGCGGCGCGGTGAGCAGTTCGAGCGCGGGGTGGACCAGGCCGAAAGCCGAGACCACGTGGCGCGACGAATTGCCGGTGCCGTTGAAGGCGCAGATGCCGCCTTTGCCGTCGCAGGTGTTGACCGCTAATCGCTTCTCGAGATCTTTGTGACGCTCGCGTGTGAGGACGCCGGCGGTCACCGCGCGAATGAAGACGCCCTGGAAGGCCTGGTTCGATGAGCATTGCAGCACGTAACTTAGCGCGTCGCGCAGGTCGTCGGCGATGGCTTGATGGCCCGTCTCTTCGGCTCTGCGGGCGACTTCTTCGATCTCCTCCCGCAGGTCCCCGGGGATGGTTCCGCCTTTGAGCACGTGGGCTGGCGCGAAAGTTGCGAAGACCGGGGCGTCGTCTCGCGCCCGCCTCGTCACGTCCAGCAGGGCTAGCGCCGCCACGGCGGCCAACGGCTGTTTGTCGCAGCCCTGAATGACGAAAGCGCCGTGGTATGACTGCGCCTCCATCTGGTTGACGATCATCTCGGTCATCGCGTTCCGCGACTGGAGCGAATAGCACATCCCGACATTAGATTGGGCCGTGCCGTCGCACAATACCGGGGTCGAAAACGCGAAGGGCACGCCGCCGCGCCGCCAGATGCGGACCGCCGCTCGCGCCGTCGTCTCGTGGTCCATGACATGCGCCGGATGATCGGGCGAGCCGCCGATGATGGCGACGCGCGGCGCGTTGCGGTCGAGCCGCTCTACTATCTCTTCGAGCGAATAGGCCAGATCACGCCCGCCTACGAGCGCGCGGCTGCGGTCGAGCAGCGCGGCGACCGTAATGGGTTCGTTCGCCTTGCCTTGAACTTCGCGTTGATACGGATTGTCCCCACGTGTGATGCGAATGAAGTCAGTCACGTCCCTTGAACCTTTCGTTGATGAGCGGACAGTACCGGGAGCGGTAGCGACCGGGTGATCGCGGAGATGCTACTTCGAGAGAACCCGGTCGCTACCGCTCCCGGTACAGTATCGGTATGAAACCGGAGTGGCGCAGGTCGCGCTTTAAGCTAAGTCATCGTCCTATGAGTGTCAAAAGAAAATGGAACTCCCGGGCGTTTGGCGGCCAATTGAGATAGACGGTGCGCCGCCATCATCGTCCGGCTAAAGCTGCGCGGAGATCTTGTTAAATGCGCGTCAAAGCGACTGCCATCCTCGACGGGCGAGAATTTTTCCTGAAACTACTCGCAGTTTGTATTCGTCTCATTAATCGTGAAGGGAACTGGCGGCGCCGAGGTCCTGACATTACAAATGAAATACAAAACGCGCAAAGATTTTCAGGATAGGTCGAGCGGATTCGAGTATGAAGAAACCGGATTTAAAGGGAGTTGGAGGGAGAGATTTGAAGCGGGAGGAAAGTAGAAAGAGAATGACTAATCGAATTACCAGCCGAGTGAGCGGGAAGACGCAACGGCTCTTGTCAGTCTTTTTCATCGCACTGGCGCTCTCGCCGGCCGCGTTCGCGCAGAATTCGACGTTGCGGGGAAGTGTCGTTGACGAGCGCGGAGACGCGATCCCGGACGCGGAGGTCAGGCTTATCGGCCAGGACGGGAAGGAGCGTAAGACGAAAAGCGGCGCCGCCGGCGATTTTTCGATCTCGAACGTCCCTCCCGGGACCTACAAACTGACCTCCTCCTACAAGGGATTTCAAACTCAGACGATCACCGAATTTAAGGTCCCGTATTCGGGCGTTCTCTCTGTCCAGATGGCCATCGCCGCGGTCGAGGTAATTACAGACGTTTCGCCCAATAACTCCGCAATCTCGACCGAGCCTGATCAGAACATGAATGCGATCGCGCTGACCGAGCAGGAGATCGCGAACTTGCCCGACAACGAGGACGATCTGCGCGATTATCTGAACGCGCTGGCCGGCGGCGGCGTGAACGGCCAGGGCGCGAACATCCTGGTTGACGGATTCAACGGCGGAAGGTTACCGCCGAGAGAGGCCATCGCCCGCATCGTCTTCAACCAGAGCACGTATTCGGCCGAGTTTTCCAACCCTGGTTTCGGACGCGTGGAGATCATCACCAAGCCCGGTTACGGGGAATGGCGCGGTACCGGCAGTTTCGGTTATCGCAACGCCGCGCTCGACGCGCGCAACGCCTTCGCCCTCATCAGACCGGACCTGACGCAGCAGCGCTACGATTTCTTCATGGGCGGGCCGCTGCTCAAGAAACGCCTCTCGACGTCGCTCTTCGCTAACCGGCAGGACATCGACGGAAGCACACCGACCATCATCAAAACCGTCGGCGAAAATCTCGCCGACGTGGAACTCAGACCCAACGTGCCCAGCAAAACCGTCAGGTCAACCATCGGCGGTCGCATGGATTATCTGATCAACAACAAGAACACGCTCAACGTTAATTACAACTTCAACACCAGCGAAACAACGAACCTGGAATTCGCGAACCGCTTCGGCGGAGGCTTCGGCTTCGGCTTCGGCGGCGGTGGCGGGTTTGGCGGCGGCGGCGGCGGTGGCGGCGGTGGTGGCGGCGGCG
>DATCXQ010000494.1:0-6088 GCA_036565725.1 Blastocatellia bacterium | reverse complement strand
CTCGAGATGCGACGGCCAGGCGTATTGGACCAACGCCCACATCAACGCCGAAATCACAAGCGTATAACAGAGGTGATAGAAGAGGCCTACGGGCAGAAAGCCGAAGACGACCGGCGCGGCCGCGCGCCAGAACCAGAAGTCCTGGTGCAACAGGTAGAGCGCGATGATTGCGATGACAAGCAGAAGCCGTTTCATTTGATCGTGAGGTTCAGCGCCTGTAGTATCAGAAACCGCGGGTCGAAGCGCGGCGTACTATCACATGTGGTTTGAGTAAATTGCAACTACGTCGAAGCGGTCGGTTCGTCACTTTAAACATTAATGCTTTCCTCGTAACCCTTTTACCCCTTGAAGGGCCCTTTGGAAGGCCTCTTGAAGGCCTCTTGAAGGGAAGATAATCCAAAAAAGATGAAAACGACCGTGATCGCTCCACGACGTGGCCGGAGGTAAAGGGCTAGAATGGATTTTGACTATCGAGGGCCGCAATCTCCAAGTCGCGCTGAGCTGCGCGCGTGGCAGGATGAGCGGCTCCGCTTACTATTGTTGGAATTGTCGACTAATCAGTTTTACCAGGAGAAATTCGGCTTTGCTGGGATGAAAATGTCTGAGGTTCGCGGGGCGGCGGATTTGAGCGCGCTGCCCTTCACGACCAAGAGCGAATTGGCGGCTGAACAACTCGAACATCCGCCTTACGGCAGACTTCTCACTTACCCGCTCTCGCGCTACCGCTATATGCACCAGACGTCAGGGACGACTGGACGTCCGCTCCGCTGGCTCGATACTCCCGAGGACTGGGAGACGTTTTTACGGTGCTGGGTCGAGGTTTATAGGGGGGCGGGCGTGACGGAGAACGATCTGGTCTTCTGCGCCTTCTCCTTCGGGCCGTATGTCAGCCACTGGACGGGCATCGAAGGCGCGCGGCATGCGGGCGCGCTGGCCATTTCGGGCGGAGGGATGAGTTCCGAACAACGCCTGCGCGCGATCCTCGACAACCACTGCACAGTCCTGGTCTGCACGCCGACCTACGCGCTGCATCTGGCCGAAGTCGCCGCCCGTCTCGGACTCGACCTGCCCTCCTCCGACATTCGCGTCACGATTCACGCGGGCGAGCCGGGCGCGAGCGTGCCGAACGTCAAGCGCCGGATCGAAGAGTCCTGGGGCGCGAGGTGTTTCGACCACGCCGGCGCGACCGAAGTCGGCGCCTGGGCTTTCGATTGCCAGGCTGAAGACGGCGCAATCCACCTCAACGAACTTCAATTTATATTCGAGGTCATCGATCCGATGACGCTCAACGCCGTTGATGAAGGGACGCGCGGCGAGTTGGTCATCACCTCGCTCGGCCGCCCCGGAATGCCCGTGCTGCGTTACCGCACCGGCGACCTGGTGGAGATGACAACAGAACTGTGTGAGTGCGGTAGAACCCTGGCCCGCATCAAGGGCGGAGTGCTCGGGCGCGCCGACGATATGCTGAGCGTGCGCGGCGTCAACGTCTATCCGAGCGCGATTGACGATCTGATTCGCTCCGTCACCTCCATCGTCGAATATGAAGTGGAGATCCGGCGAGTGTCGGAGATGGACGACCTGCTCCTGAAGATCGAAACCGACGGGCGGCGGCCCTTCGCCGAAGTGGAGCAGGCCATCTTCGCCGCCTTCCGCGCGCAATTGAACATCCGCGTCAGCGTCGTGCAGGCGATGGCGGGTAGCCTGCCTCGCTACGAATTCAAAGCGCGGCGCTACAAGCGGGTCGCGGAATGAACAACATTTCGTCAGTGTTCCTTGACGAGTATGGCATTTAGACGAAAGATTCTAATTACGATCCTCATAATCGCCGGATTTGACACAGTTGCGTCGATGATATCCAGAAGTTTCCACTACGATTTTTCGAGTTTTGCCTGGGGATCATTCCTGATCTATCTTGCTATTGGATATTGGGACGCGCGCAGATGTGGGGTCAAATACGGGATGTCGCTCGGCGCTTTGGCTGGTCTTGTCGATTCGACAATTGGTTGGTTTATCTCGCGAATGATAGGGCCGTTTATCGAAATGCCGATCCCAACACTTACTCCCGCTGTGGTGGCGTCAACTATTGTTGCTGTTACTGCGATGGGATTGGTGTTTGGCCTTATTGGCGCGGGTCTCTGCAAAGTGTTTGGGCAAGCCAAGCCTATTGCCGCATAGCAATGGTTCAGGTTCGCTGAAGGTACTTATGATGTCAGATATATCAAACACCAAAACTGAAGTCGGCAATTATTTTGTCTCCAACTATCCGCCGTTCTCGCAGTGGAAGCCGGAACACATCCAGGACGCGATCGACGCGCTCGGCCGGCCCGCGCGCGTCGAGCAGCCGCTCGGCCTTTACATTCACATCCCCTTCTGCCGCAAGCGGTGCAAATTTTGTTATTTCAAAGTCTATACGGACAAGAACGCTTCGGAGATCGAGGTCTATCTCGACGCGCTGATCAAGGAGAATGAAATCTACAGCCGCATGCCCGCCTTGCAGGGGCGGCAGCTCCGGCTCGCCTATTTCGGCGGCGGCACGCCTTCTTATATCAGCGAAAAACAGCTTCGCTATCTCGTGGAAGGACTCAATCGGCATGTGAGTTGGGAGAACGCCGAAGAGGTCACATTCGAGTGCGAGCCGGGCACGTTACGCAAATCGAAGCTCGAAACACTGAAGGATATCGGCGTCACTCGACTGAGCCTTGGCGTCGAGCATTTCAACGACGGCATCCTGGCGGCCAATGGCCGCGCCCATCTTTCGGCGGAGATTTACCGCGCTTACGAGTGGGCGCGCGAAGTCGACTTCCCGCAGATCAACATCGACCTGATCGCCGGCATGATGGGCGAATCGGACGCGCATTGGCGCGACGCCGTCAGCCGCGCCCTCGATCTGGAGCCTGATTCCGTAACGATCTATCAGATGGAGCTTCCCTACAACACGGTCATTTCGCGCGAGATGATCGAGAAGGGGCTTGATTCGCCAATCGCCGACTGGGCGACGAAGCGGCGATGGCTCGAATACGCTTACGAGCAGTTCCAGGCGCGCGGCTATCGCATCGCGAGCGCCTACACGCTGGCGACGACGAAGAAGCCCTGCCGTTTCATTTACACCGACGCGCTCTGGCACGGCGGCGATATGATCGGACTCGGCGTCTCGTCGTTCTCGCATTTCGACGGCGTCCATTTCCAGAACCTGAGCAAATTCGAGGAGTATGTTCAGCCGCTGGAAAGAGGCCAATTGCCGCTCTGGCGCGCGCTGGCGCTGACGCCAAAACAAAGGCTGATCCGCGAGATGATTCTGCAACTCAAGACCGGCGCGCTCGACGCCGCTTATTTCCATCGCAAGTTCGGCGTCGACGTCTGGCAGGAATTTCAACCCGCTTATGAGAGTCTGAGCCGGGAAGAATTGCTCCGGCGCGACAACGGAACGATCGAACTCACGCGGCGCGGGCTGCTGCAAGTCGATCATTTTCTTTCGGAATTTTTTGAACCTGAATTAAGAACAGTTCGATACGCCTAAATCAAAACAGGCGAGATTGGCATAGACAGGTCAACCACGGGGAGCGCGGGGAACACGGGGAAAGACAATACAGATCAGTCTCCCCGTGTTTCCCGCGCTCCCCGTGGTTGACCTGTGCCAATGTCTGTTGGCCCGATTTAGAACTCAATGGATAAGGTAAATTGAATATGGACTCAAATACTTATGACGTGATCGTAATGGGCGGCGGGCCTGCGGGCAGTTCCGTCGCCAGCATCCTTGCGCGAGAGGGGCGCAAGGTCGCGCTCTTCGAGAAGGAACAATTTCCACGCCATCATATCGGCGAATCGCTGATGACCGACACCTACTTCACGTTTCGGCGCATGGGATTTTTGGAGAAGCTTAAACAAAGTCCATTCGTCCGCAAATACAGCGTGCAGTTCGCCAACCCGCAGGGCAAGGAGTCACGCCCGTTCTATTTCTTCGAGGCCAACCATCATGAGAGCGCCGTCACCTGGCAGGTGACCCGCGCCGTCTTCGATCATATGCTCATTGACCACGCCGCCGATCAGGGCGCGACCGTCTATCAAAAAACCCAGGTCAAGCGGGTCCTCTTCGACGGCGACCGCGCGGTCGGCGTCGAGGCGCTGATGACGGACGGCTCGCTCCAGCGGTTCGACGCCAAGGTGGTCGTCGACGCGACTGGGCAGACCGCCATGCTCTCGAACAAATTCCGCTGGCGCATGCGCGACCCGAAGCTCAAGAAGGCCGTGCTTTATTCCTACTTCAAGGACGCGCAACGCGAGCCTGACCTCAACGGCGGCGCGACGCTGGTCTTGCGCACTCAGGTCGGCAGCAACGGCTGGTTCTGGTACATCCCGCTGGAGGACGACATCACCAGCGTCGGCATCGTCGCCGATCCGGAATACCTGGTGAAAGGCCGCGGCCAGGATCTGGCGAGGATCTTTCACGAGGAGATCGAGAAGTGCGAACCGTGCCGCCGCCGCGTCGAAGGCGCCGAGCGCGTTGATAAGATCTATTCGATCCTCGATTACTCTTACCGCTCGAGGCAGAACGCCGGCGACGGCTTCATTCTGATCGGCGACGCTTACGGCTTCCTCGACCCGATCTATTCTTCGGGCGTCCTGCTGGCGCTCAAGATGGCCGAGCTGGCCGCCGACGCCATTCACGACGCTTTCAAACATGACGATTTCTCCGGCGAACGGCTCGGACAATTTCAATCCAAACTGGATCAGGGCATCGAGTCTATGCGGAAGCTCGTCTACGCCTTCTACAACGAGGGCTTCAGCTTCTCGCAGTTCCTCAAGAAATATCCCGAACAGCGCGTCCACGTCATCAACCTTCTGATCGGCGACGTTTTCAAAGAGGGCGTGGATGAAGTCTACGGGCCGATGTCGGATTTCGCCGAAATCCCGCCCCCGCTTTACGAGCAGGTCGCCCGCGCTGAAAGTAACGGCAATGGCGTCGGGGATACGACCACGCAGGAGGCGCTCTCCGCCAAGTACCAGTCCTTTGACGATCGCGCGGCCGCGCCAGAGACCAAGAGATCTTGATTCGCCAGGCCGGGACTCTCTATGTTCGATTTCAAACTGCTGATCACCCAGATCGGCGTGATCCTCATCGTCGCTCGGATAGTAGGCTGGTTGTTTAACAAGCTCCACCAACCCCGCGTGATTGGTGAAATGGTGGCTGGGATAATGCTCGGCCCGTCGCTACTGGGTTGGGTCGCGCCGGGCGCCTCCGCCGCCCTTTTCCCTCAAGCCAGCCTGGGGTACTTGAACGCGTTGAGCCAGGTCGGACTCCTTCTGTTTATGTTTCTGGTCGGCCTGGAACTGGACCTGGAACAGTTGCGAAAACTGGGCCGAGCCGCGGTGACCACAAGCCTGACCAGCATCATCGCGCCTTTTATCCTGGGCTTCCTGCTCGCGATCTATCTTTATCCGAGGTTATCCGACCAAAGCGTCAATTTCACTGGCTTTGCGCTGTTTATGAGCATAGCCATGAGCATCACCGCATTTCCCGTCTTGGCGCGCATTTTGACGGAGCGTAACCTGTTGCGCAGCAGGGTGGGGGCGGTGGCGATTACTTGCGCCGCCGTAGATGACGTCACGGCCTGGATCATTCTGGCCGGCATCATCGTGCTGATTCGCTCCTCAAATCTGCCACTGCCCTTATGGATGATGTTGGCCGGCCTCGTCGTGTTCATTCTATTTATGTTGGTTGTGGTAAGGCGCGCCCTGCGAAGACTCGTCGCGCTTTATAAGCTCCAGGGAGAACTCACGCACGGCATACTGGCCATCGTTCTGTTAGTGGTACTGGCCTCCGGCTGGATGACCGAATTTCTCGGCGTTCACGCCTTGTTCGGGGCTTTTCTGGCGGGAGCGATTATGCCCAGGCATCACGAGTTGTCACAAGACCTGTGGCGCCGGTGCGAGGCGTTGGTCGTGACGCTCCTGCTGCCTCTCTTTTTTGCCTTCACCGGGCTACGCTCCAGCTTTTTCCTGATCTCTGGCGCGCAGATGTGGTTTTATTGCGCCGTCATCATTGCGCTCGCGATCATCGGCAAATTATGCGGCTCGCTGGTGTCGGCCA
>DATCXQ010000474.1:0-13008 GCA_036565725.1 Blastocatellia bacterium | reverse complement strand
ATCGAGATTGAGTGGCAGAGAGTCAATATATGAAGCGCCGCGCACACCCGGCAGCGAATCGACGCGCGTGATGAGTTGTTTATAGAACTCGCGCCCGCGCGCCTCGTCATAGCCTTGCAAACCCAGGCTAACCGACATCGTGATCCTGTTTTCGACCTCGAATCCCGGCCCGATCATTCGTACCTGTTGCAGACTGCGCACGATCAACCCGGCGGCGATGAGGAGAGGAAGGGAGAGCGCCACCTGCGCGACGACCAATCCGTTGCGGAAACGCGAACGGCGATAACCGCCGAAACCAGCTTCTTCCTTCAACGCCGGGATCAGATCGACCTTGCTCGCCTGCAGCGACGGCGCCAGGCCGAAGAGGGCGCCGGTAATGAACGAAACGATCAGCGTGAAGGCCATCACGCGCCAATCGGGCCGCAGATCGATCAATAAATTGAAATCTATCGGCGGTTTGAAGGCCGCGACCAGGTCAATCATCCAGAGCGCGATCAACCAGCCCACGACCCCGCCGGCGAGAGACAGCGCCACGCTTTCTGTAAGTAACTGCCGCACGATCCTCAATCGCCCCGCGCCGAGCGACAGACGTATGGCGATCTCCTTGCGCCGCTGAGCCGCTCGCGCCAGCGACAGGTTGGCCAGATTTACGCAGGCGATCAGCAACACCAGCGCCACGGTAGCCATTAGCACTCCCGCGAATCCCAGCGCCCCATATCGGATCATCGGAACCGCCAGACCGGGAGGCGTGACGCTGAACGTCATTCCCTCGAAACCTTGGTACTCACGCGCAAACTGCGCCATCAACAGATTGAGCGATTCACGCGCCTGCGTCGCGGTCACGCCCTGTTTCAGGCGGCCAAACGCGAGAAGCCCGCTATTGCCGCGGTTCTCAAACCAATACGATCCTCCCGGCGCGATCTGCTTCGCCATCATCATCGGCGCGTAGAAATCAGGCTCGAAGACCCACACCGTCCCACGGAATCCTTCGGGCGCGACGCCGACGATCGTGAAGTCGTGACCATTGAGCTTGATCGTCTTGCCCACCAGGTTCGGATCGCCGCCGAAGCGACGCTGCCAGCAGCCGTAGCTCACCACCGCGACTGGATGCGCGCCTGGGACGCGGTCGTCCTCCTCCGTGAACATCCGGCCTTTGAAGGCGCGCACGCCGAGCGTGTCGAAGTAATTGCCCGAAGCCAGATAGCCCCAGACGCGCTCATTGACGCCGCTTTGACTCAGATTCATCGGCGCAGGGAGATATGTCACCAGCCCGTCAAAGACTTCGTTCTTGTCGCGGAAATCTTTGTAGGTAGGATAGGAGAAAGCCCCGACACTGGCGTCCTTTCCCAGCGGAGTGACTTCGACGATTCGCTCGGCTGCGGCGACGGGCAACCGACGCGCCGTCACCGTGTTTACCAGGCTGAAGATCGCCGTGTTCGCGCCGATGCCCAGTCCGAGCGTGATGATCGCGATCAACGTAAAGCCAGGCTTCTTCAATAACGTTCGCGCGGCATAACGCAGGTCTTGCCATAACGTTTGCATAATTCCTCCTTGAGAAGATGTCAGATGTCAGATGTCAGATGTTGGTTGAAGAGTGGCGGCAGAGTTCTATCTGACATCTGGCATCTGACATCTGACATCTATTCGCATCTGAGCGCGACCATTGGATCAACTTTCGCCGCCCGCCGCGCCGGAATCCAACAGGCCAGCAGCGCGACAAAGGTCAGCAACAAAGTGATGACGATGAACGTCGGCTGATCAACCGCGCTCACGCCGAATAGCATATTCGACATCAGTCGCGTCAGCGCAAACGACGCGGCCAGCCCGAGGGCGACGCCGCTCGCCACCAGCTTCATCCCCTGACCGACGACCAGCTTCAGGATTGCGCCGGTTTGCGCGCCGAGCGCCATCCTGACGCCGATCTCCTGTGTACGCTGCGCGACGGAATATGCGATGACGCCGTAAATCCCGACCGCCGCCAGGGTCAGCGCGATGGCGCCGAAGACGCCGAGCAGCAAGGCGTAGAGACGCGGCTCGGCCACATGGCCCGCGAGCGTCGTCGTCAATGGCTCGGCCTTCGATTCGGGCGTCTCCGGCCTGACCGACCAGATGGCCTGTTGTGCGGCGCTCTTCACCGTCAGCGGATCGGGGTGGACCGAACGCACGAGCAGGGAACCGCTGAACCACGGCTGTTGGGCGAAAGGTACGAGGATTTCCGGCTTGGTAGGCTTGCTCGGCTCTTCCTGCTTAACATCGCCGGCGACGCCGACGATCTCGCGCGTGAGGCGTTGACCCAGATAGTTGATGACGATCTTCCGGCCGATGGGGTTTTCGCCCGCGAAATATTGCCGCGCCATCGTCTCATTGATGATCGCCACAGGGCGCCCGTTCGGCAGATCACGGTCGTCGAATTCGCGCCCGGTCAGAAGGGGGGTCTTCAACGTGCGGAAATAGGCCGGGCTGATAGCGCTGTACGCCACCAATACGTCGCCGTCGGGCAACGGATCGCTCTCGCGGTTGAACTGAAAGTTCAGTCCGCCCAAACTGGGGTAACTCATCAACGCCACCGACGTGATTCCGGGCGTAGCGGCGATGCGTTCCATCACCTGCTGGGCGAAGGCGTATTTATTTTCCGCCGGGAATCCGAGCGACATCACCATTAAACCCTGCGGATCGTAGCCGGGGGCAACGCGGAGCAATCGCGCGAAGCTGTTGATGAGCAGTCCGGCTCCGACCAGCAACGCCAGCGCCAGCGCGATCTCGACGATCACGAGCCCCTGACGCGCGCGCTGATTGCCCGCGCCGCCACTGCGCCCGCCCTCTTTCAGCGCCTCGCTGACATCGGTCTTCGCCGCCTGCCAGCCGGGCGCCAGGCCGAAGACCAATCCCGTCAGGATCGAGACGGCCAATGTGAAAAGCAGCGCGACGCGGTCGACGCGGATCTCGTCTCGCAATTCGGAGAGCGATTGAAAGCTAAAATTGAGTTTGGGCAGCAAACTTGTCAGAGCCTCCACTCCCCAAAACGCCAGCAACAATCCCAACGCGCCGCCGACAAGGCTGAGCAGCAAACTTTCCGTCAATAACTGCCGGAGGACCTTCGCCCGGGTCGCGCCGAGCGCCAGCCGGACGGCCATCTCCCTGCGCCGCGCCGCCGCGCGCGAGAGCAGCAGGTTGGCCACGTTCGCGCACGCGATTAACAACACGAAGCCGACCGCGCCCATTAACACCAGCAGAGCATTCCGGCTGTCCTGCGACAGCGACTCGCGCCAATCCGTGAGATGTACCGTCCGGCCCTGATTATCTTTCGGATGGCTCGTGGTCAGACGCGCCGCGATAGCCTTCATCTCGGCCTGCGTCGATTCAATAGTCCCTCCCTGCCTGATCCGTCCGATGGCCTGACAATAGCGGCTGGCGCGAGACTTCATCTCACCGCTGTCGCGTGCGATCGGCGTCCAGACCTGGGCATAGCTCGGAAATTTGAAATCTGGCGCCATTACGCCGATAACTGTCACCGCGCCGTCGTCGGTCTTGAGCGTGCGGCCCACAATCCGCGGATCGCCGCCGTAGCGTTGCTGCCAGAGGTGGTGACTGAGGATGACTACCCGTGGGCCGTTCACAAATCCCTCTTCATTCTCGAATGCGCGCCCAAACATCGGTTGTACGCCGAACGTGGCAAAGAAATTTACCGTCACTCTTGCGCCGGAAATGACTTCTATGCGTTCCGATTCCTTCAGCCTGATCCCGCCGCCCGAATACATAGCCAAATGCTCGAACGTCCGGCTCTGCTCCTGCCAATCCCAGAAGTCCGCCGGCGGAGCCCCGTAGGCGCGCTTCTCTTTTTGCGGATTGAACGATTCGACGGCCACGAGCCGCGTCGCGTCGTAGGGAAGCCGCCTCAGCAGAGCGGCGTTGACGACGCTGAAGATCGCCGTGTTCGCGCCGATGCCCAAGCCGAGCGTAATGACCGCGACCAATGTGAAGCCGGGATTCTTCAACAGCGCGCGCACGCCATAGCGCAGGTCTTGCCAGGGTGTTTTCATATTTTCCTCCCGTCGATTGCCAGTTTACGATTAGCGGAAGAGACACCGCTCCACACGTTGCATTGCCAAAGCTGTGCCAATGCGGCCGTGAACCTAATTGACAAAATCGCTTGGTTTAGCCGGGATTATTAGGGCATGCGATCTTGTCGGGTGTGCGTTTTTGGGAACGGCGAGTCCCAGAATCGGATAAGAATTGACAGCGCATAAACGCGACCATAAACTTACCGCTCGGTCAGTTCGCTTGAATGCTGCGTCAAGATATTTTCCTATTCCACATTTTCCCGTCGGCAATGCCCATTACAGGAAGATGTAGGAGAGGAAAATGTGGGACAGGAAAATATGCAACAACCTATCTGGAACTTCGAGCAGGAGCCGACGGATGAGCCGTTGGACGAAACCGGCGTCAACCTCCGCGCCTATTTCGACCGCATGGATGATGAAAAGATGCGGCAGTACGATTCGTCCTGGAGCGACGAACAGGTCATCGAGTGGGACGGTTCCTTCCGCGACGACGGAAATCTGATGATGTTCTGCTGCGAACGCGACGTCGAAGTGGGGGAATACCGGCGGGTGTTGGAAGAATGCATCGAGTACCGCGACAGGGTCAGGGAAAAACTGCTCGGCTGAGTTCGCATTTTGCATTTGTCATCTGTCATTGACTCAGAGGCGCAGGCGCAATGACAAACCACAAATCTAAACTGGGAAACGGAAAATGGTTTGTGGTCGCGGGCCATTCTCGCTCATCAATACTCACACAGCGGGCTGTGAACCTCGTACCGCTTGACGTCCTTGAAGCCTTCGCCCTGATGGCACTCCGCGCAGATCGGCGCCCGCAAGACCCGGCGGTGTTTGAAACTCGAGTTTGCGTGAACCTGATGACAGTTCAGACAGGTAATTGATTCATTGCCGTAGAGCGCGACGTCGCGGACGTTGCGCCAGACGTGGCGGTCTCCCGCGTTCAATTTCTGGTCATCGGCCCTGGCCCAATCCAATTCCAAATCCTGAAACAGATTGTCGCCCGCCACGAAATTGTTCGGGTAAGGCAGCCCTGACGACCGCGACTTCGATTCGCGCAGGTGGCATTGCGCGCAGAGCGAGGTGATCGCCTTTGCGTCGTTTCGCCGCTTCTTCGAGAGCAGGACCAGCGAGGTGTCGTTGGAGTGATTGAGGTCTACGGCGCCATGGCAGGCGTAACAATCCAGCCCGAATTCGCTGAAGGCCCTGGTTTCAGGATCGACCCCGGTCGTGTGACATCCAGCGCACCGGTTGGCGAACTTCTCTTTATCCCACGCGAGCTTTTCGTGATCGATCAATTTCGCAGGCTGGCCGTTCCCGCCGAGCGCGACCTGCGCGTTGAGCATGGTGAATTTGCCGTATCCTTCTTTCTTCAGGAGCCGCGCGCGTTGGCGGCTGCCGAGGAAGTATTCGACCTGCTTCGCCATCTCGGCCAGAGCCGGCAGCGATTCGAGCGTTTTGGCCAATTCAGGCGCATCCTCGCGCTGCCGCACCGTCACGCCGTGCGCGTTCTTCTGCCAGGTCGGGCCGATGTCGTTTCGGTGACAAAAGAGACACTCGTCGCCGTGCACGTATTCCGGGACCGGCTTGCCGGCGTGATTGCCGCCCCAGGCTTTCGGATCAACCGTCTTCTGTTCCGGCTTGTTCTGAGCCTGGTCTTCCCCGCTAACGCCAATGTTGAATGACAGAGCGAGGAGCGCGAACGCGCATACAACCAGCGATTTTGCAGCGGCGCCCGGCCGCGTGATTTTGTATCTTGAACGCATGACGCTGATTAAAGATTGCCCCCAGGGATTTATTATGACTTCGGCTTATTGATCGCGCCTTCGACCGGGCTTTTCGCGCCCTCGGTATATTTAGCGCCGCTCAATTCGTAGGTCTTCTCGGCGCGCAGTTTCAGGCGTTCAAGCCCTTTCTGGAAATCCTCTTCTTTGAAATTCTCGTCGCAGAAAGCGCAACAACTTTCAAAAGTCAGACCGAGTCGCTTCCACTGCAGCATTCCGCCAGGCGTGACCTGGTCGGTCACCGGGCACCAGACGGCGCTCATCGCGCTCATGAAGTTGTTGATGAAGCGCTGGCGCTCGGCCGCCTTGGCGTATTTGTCCGGGTCTTTGAAGAACTTCTCCTGAGCGTCCGCCCTGGCGCCGCGATAGCTCACGCCCTTGTAGTCCCACGCAGGCAGCTTCGGATCGGAGGGCTCAAGGTAGACCGGGCAGAGGTCTACGGATTTTTGCGCCTCGGGGATTTTGACTTTGTCGAGCATCACCGCGTCGGGGGGCAGTTGGGCGAAAGCGGAGCTCGCCGTCGCAAGAAGTATGAGAACCATCAATGCCAATCGTCGCAGCATAATTTTCTCCGAGAACATTCAAAGCTTGATGCGCAAGTCTTAACGCCCTGATGAAATCAATCCTGCGCGCTTTGGTTCACAGGATCAGGCAGGCTCAGCGCAACCAGCCGGCTATCCATCGTTGCTAATACAATAAACTGCTTTCCGCCAGCCATATAAGTCATTGGCGTTCCGCTTGGCTGCGCGGGCAATGGAATCTCGGCGATCACTTTGCCCGTGGCTTTGTCGAAGGCCCGCAGGATGTTTTCTCCGCCGCCGGCGCGTCCGCCACGGCCGCCGGCTCCCTGCCCGACGAACAACAGCGTCTTCGTCAACAGAGGCCCGCCTCCGCCGGCGCCGACAGGCCCTACGTCGACGTCTTTGCCGCTCATCTCCTTGATCACGTTGTTGATTTTCGTTCGCTCCCCGTCGCCGTGCGTGATCACCCAGGCGTGGTCGCCGGTATTGAGGTTGATCGCGGTGATGCGTCCGTAAGGCGGTTTGAAAAGCTGCAGCCCGCGCGGGCCGTTGGCGTTTCCGGCTCCGCGAACGTAATTGAAGTTAGAGCGCGTCGGGTCGGGTTTGACCAGCTTGACGTTGATCGGCGAGCTTATGGACGGGATGTAGAACATTCCGGTCTGCGGGTCGAAGGCCGCTCCCCACCAGTTGGCGCCGCCGGCCCAGCCCGGCAAATTGATCGTCCCTTTTTCGGTCGGCGGTGTGAAGAGCGGACCGTGATCGTACTGTTCGAGAATCTTCTTCGCTTCGGCGCGCAGCTCGGGCGTGAAATCGATCAGATTATCTTCGGTAGAGCCTTGTCGCTCGAACGGCGCGGGCTTGGTCGGGAATGGTTGAGTCGGCGCCGTGCGTTCGCCCGGCGCCGTGGATTGGGGGACGGGGCGATCTTCGATGGGCCAGACCGGTTTGCCGTTCACGCGATTGAAGACGAAAGTGAAGCCGGACTTGGTGATCTGGGCCACGGCCTTGATCGTCCGGCCGTTGGCCTTGATGTCGCAAAGCACGGGCGCGGCGGGCAGATCGTAATCCCACAGGCCGTGTCGCACTGTCTGAAAATGCCAGACTCGCTTGCCGGTCTTCGCCTCCACGCAGATGAGAGATTCGGCGAAGAGGTTATCGCCCAGCCGATGTCCGCCGTACCAGTCGTTGGTCGGCGTGCCGGTGGGCAAATAGACGTAGCCCAGTTCCTCGTCCACGCTCATCAACGTCCAGACGTTTGTGTTGCCGGTGTACTTCCACGACTCGTCCTCCCAGGTCTCATTGCCGAACTCGCCCGCCTGGGGTACGGTGTGGAATATCCAGAGCGGCTTGCCGGTGCGAACGTCGAAGGCTTGAATGTCGCCACGCGGATACTCTTTGGATGTCGGCCCGTCGTGGATCGAAGAGCCTACGATCACCACATCGCGACAGATCACCGGCGGCGATGTCACCGTGTAATTCCGCGAATTGACGGCGAGAGGAATAGCTTTCGCCAGATTCACTTTTCCGCCCTCGCCGAATTCCGCGACAGGTTTGCCAGTCTTTGCGTCAATTGCGCATAGATAGGCGTCGGCGGTCGCGATGTAGACGCGCTCCTGTTTGCCGTCCGTCCAATACGTGACGCCGCGATGCACGAAGCCGAGATTCGCCGGGCGTCCGGCTTTATAAGCTTCCGGGTTGAAGGTCCAGATCGTCTGGCCCGTCGCGGCGTCGATGGCCGTCACCTGAGAGAGCGACGTGCTTGTGTAGAGCCTGCCGCCGATCATCAACGGAGTGGCCTCGTTAGCGAACGAAGCGAGCATCCGGTTCTCTTTCTGCAGCGGCAGGTCGGGCGAATCCCATGTCCACGCGACCTTCAGTTTGCCCGCGTTCTCTTTGTTGATCTGGTCGAGCGGCGAATATTTGGTCGAGCCGCCGTCTCCGCCGTAATGACGCCACTCGCCTTTTCCGGCGAAGGACGGCGCCGGCTTCTTCGCGCCGTTCTGGGCGGCTATCGGAATCGTGAGCAGAGCGATAATCAGGCAGAAGGTCGATAATAAATATCGCGTGAAACGTCGCATGCCGGGTCTCCTTTTCATTCCGGGTCAGTTTTCAATATGGAGTTGCTCCCCTTACCTCCGCAGGCGCGGAGAACGCCGAGATCTCGCAGAGAAGACCAGAGGGAGCGGATTAGAGAGAGGCAAAACGAAATGCTCTATCTCTTCTACTCTCTCTGCGAACCCTCGGCGTTCTCCGCGCCTGCGGCGGCGCCTGGATCTTCCATCACCAGACGATCGAATTGGATCATCAATATCCTCTCTTCAGGTCCTCATTCAACGAGTTGAGGAACGCGACGAGAGGGGCGATCTCCGCGGCGCCGATCCTGATCTTCGCCAGCTCTTCGTCGCCTTCGCGGACGCGGCCCGCGCGGGCCATATCGCTTAAACGTATTATCTCGCCCAAAGTTTCTTCCAGAGTTTGAATCGAGCCGTCGTGAAAATAAGGATGGGTGTAAGCCAGGTTGCGCAGCGTCGGCGTTTTGAACGTGGCGATCATCCGCCGCAGGAAAATGTCATCGCTCTCTCCCGGGCGGCGCAGCGGCGACGTCTTCAGGTCGACGAAATTCCAAAAGCCCAGATCGGCCTCACCCGGCCTCTCATTCGACGGGTTTTCGCGGAACTGCGCGGAGGGGCGGCGCGCCGACGCGGCTCCGGGAACGGGCAGCGCCGCGAACTTGCCTTCGCTATGGACGCGGTCGTAATCGAGCTGGCTGACGCCTTTGTTGTGGAATGAAAAATCGGTGAAGAGCGGCGGCGTGTGGCAAGTCGCGCAATTGCCCGCTCTCACGTCGAAGAAGAGCTTCATCCCTTTGAACGCCGTCGCGTCGAAACCGTTCGTTAGTTTGACCGCGCCTTTCGATTCGAGCGAATTGATCTGGGCGAGCAGCCGTCGGGCGAATGTCTTGCCTTCTTCGCCCGGCGCAGGTTTGCTCTCCAACAGGTTCGCTTCGATGAATTTGTCGTATTGGGAATCTTTGCGCGTGTTGAGCGTGCGGATGAAGCCGGCCACGGCTTTGGCTATCAGGTCGACAACTTCGTCGCGGTTGAGTTTTTCGACCTCGACGTTGAACGCGGCTTTGAAATGATTTCGGTAGGTCTCGGCGCCGCCGTCGTTCAATATGACCCCGCGCGCTTGTTCGAAGGCTTGCGATTCTTCGCCCGACAGCCATCCCATCGGACGCCCGGAAATAGTGCCCTTGACCAGCTCTTCGAGCGAGCCGAATTCTCCGTCGTGATGCAGCCGGGGCGCTTCGGACACGTCGAAAATCGTCGGCGAATTGCGCAACCCGAGCCGGCGGCGGTCCTTCGCGCGCGACGAGACCCAGCTCCGGTTGAGGAAATCGGCGTAGGCGCGCAACCCCTGCGGGTCCTGGTCGAACAGGTGGCAATTGCCGCAACTTGCGGGCAGATCCCCGTCGGGCGTCGAGAACCGGTCGTCGTTGAACAAACGCTCGCCGAGACGAATGACAATCGCCTTTTCTTGCTTCTGTTGAGACTTGCCGAACGCGGGGCGCGCAAGATCGCCCGTGGAATTGAAGGGCGAGGGGGAAGCAAGAAAGGCAAAAAACGCAAGAAAGGCAAAAAGACCTACCTCTCTGCCTTTCTTGCGTTTTTTGCCTTTTGGGGTTCCGCTTCGCATTTCTTCAAAAGATGGTCACGTTGTAAATGCGCCCCGACGTCAATAGAGACGGGGGAAACGGGGGACATCCGATTCACTCCTTGCTCGGATGACCCTCGACCAACTCGATTCGAATCTTGTCCGGTCCTTCGATGAACGCGAATTTGATCTTGCCACCCGCTACCGAGCGAATTTCATCCGTCACTTTGACGCCGTCTTTGCGCAGTTTCTCTAAGGCTTCCGGCAGGTTCGCGACGCTGAATCCGACGTGGTCGACGACACGGCCTTTGGTCGAATCAATCTCGGTCTTGCCTTTCCAATGTTCGGGATGAGCCTTCTTCGAGTATTCGACCGGGTAGATAATGATATTGACGTTGTCCATCGTCAGTGACGCGGAAGGGCCGATCTGGTGTTCGCGATAAAGACGAGGCTCGCGGTTGGCGGAGCGGAGCTTGGCGCCGAAATATTTCGCATACCATTCGCCGGCCGCTACCGGGGCGGCGCTGAAGAGGTGCAGATGGCCGAAGCGATGATGGCTGGCCGTGTTGATCTCGATAAGAGCCTTGTCTGGGCTTTCGATATAGGCGTAAAAAAACCTGCCTGGCGGCGTGTTAGCGCTGATGATGTCACTGATGTCTGTCAACTGCGTGAAGAATTTCGTGCCCGCCGCAACCTGCTTTTCGTAAGTCGCCTTCATGTCCTCTGCGCCCCAGCCGAAATGCCAGATCGCCGAAGTCAATTCCCAGGGCGGCGCCTTATCGACTTTACTAAACAGCAACCAGGATTTCTGCGCCCAGACGGCGTCGAGCATCCCGGCGAACTTCGCCTTCTCGCAATCGAACTTCGATGTGTAGAAATCGATCGCGCCATTCGGGTCGAGAGTGTTCAAGTGCATGTGATGAAAATGGGCCTCGGGAAACTGCGCCTCGGCGGGCTTGGTTTCTGAAGCGGCCTGTTTCGTCTCCTGCGCGTTGAAGCCTGATGCGCACAAGGCCAACGCCGCTGAAAAGAGAAGAAGGCTGACGGGCACGGGCCATAGCCAAAATGTTTTCTTATGCATGGAGGTTCTCCCCAGATGACAATCTTCCCGCCGCAAAGCGGCGCCGTGAATGTAGCCGGGCGTTTATGGCGTTTGAGAATTAAATACAACCATGGGTGTAGGGGCGGGTTTTCCCCACCCTGCTTTGTGACCCGAGCGATGGGGCGGGGAAACCCCGCCCCTACGTTGGATTGCGTGGTAGCGTCTAATTTTCAAAGGCCATTAACGCGCGGTATGCCGCTGACGCGGCTAAAAAGGGCGGTCCAACGCGCCTGATTGCGCATAGGACCGCCCATTCAGCTTGCTTGCCACGGAAGGGCGGTTCAATCGGTCGCGCGCACCCAGCCGTGAGCCGCGTTGTCGCGCTGACCGCCGCGATCCAGGTAGGTCAGTTTCAGCTTCTCCAGCGCGTCAGCTTTCATGGCGTTACGTTTGGCCTTCACGTCGACTTTGTAGAGCTTCGCGGCGTTCAGCCCTAAGATCTTCGCCTTGTCGTCCTTGGTGATCTTCTTGTAGCCGAACTTCTCGCAGAACTCGTCGGTGATCTGGAACCGTTTGAAGGCGTCAATGGCCCATTGCGGCGATCCCCACCACAGACAATCGGTGCCCCAGATGACGTTATCGGAGCCGTAATGTTTGATGTTCTTGCCCATCCCGTGCATGCACACTTCAGGATGGACGATTGCCAGCGTATTGAAGAAGCTGCCGACCTCGCAGTAGACGTTGTTGATCTGCGGGTTGCGCTTCTTGATGTCCATCAGGATCTTGTGCCACTCGAAGTCTCCGGTCGCGGGGTCATAATTATTATGGTCTTTGTCCAACCAGGTTTTAAAGTCTTTGGGGTCCATGCCCTGTTCCATCTGGCCGTGCTTGATGGCCGAGTGGTAAATTACGAAGTTGAAGTCGGGGTTTCGCAGCGCGGCCTTCTCGACGTCCTTCGGGTTGGCCAGATGGCCCAGCGTGCGCGACTGGTACGAATAGCCTTTATGGACGCTGATCAGCTTGAGGCCGCGTTTGCGCGATTCTTCGATGAACCATTGCGCGTTGTCGTCGTCGAGCTGGAAGCCGTTGCCCGTCCGGCCGGGGTCGGTGTGGCAGTACCATTTCCAGGAGCTGATTTTATAGAGGTTCAACTCGCGTTCCATCTGCTCGATCGTCGCGGCCTTGTCTACCGCGTTCGCGGTCTTATCCCAGTAATGATTCGGCGCGAGATTGCCTTGCGACAGGGCGCGCTGTGAGCCGGCTAACTCGTTGATCTCGCGGGCCGCTTGCGACATCAGCCAGCTCGGCAGAATGCCGCCGCCACGCGCCTTGCCTTCGAGCACGGCGCCGTCTGCGCCCTTCTGGTTTTCGCGCCCCGGCACGCCGGAAATGACGACCATCATAGTTTCGCTGTCGAAGAGCATCTCCTTGACGAAATTCTTGAAGCTGTACGATTCGGCGTCGTTCTTGAGCTGGAAGCCCATGTTCTTCACGAATTCCGAATTGCGGAAGCCGATGGCGATTCCGTTGGTGAAGTGCGCTTGCACGTCGATAATGAAGTATTCGTCCTTTGGCCACTTCTCGTCGTAGGCCGCCGCTTCCCAGGTCTCGACCTCGTCCACGTCCCAGTAGTCCTTGCCGTAAGCGAGGTTCGACGCGAGGAAACACGTGGCCAACCCCATCGAGGAGCGCATGAAGTCGCGGCGACGCATGCCCAGCTTCTTCGCGCGCTCCTCCGAGAGTTCGCCGATCAGATGCTCTACTTGTTTCTGTTTTTCGGTTTGCGGGCGCGGCTCGAACTCTTCGTTCGAGACCACCTGCGTGGGCATGGGCGAATCAACGCCCTTCTTCATATCGCGAATCGCTTTACGAATCCACATATGATGACTCCTTGTTTTGGTGGTTGGTGGTTGGCGCCTGGTGGTTAGTGGTTAATGTCTAGCCAACCACCA
>DATCXQ010000470.1:0-5557 GCA_036565725.1 Blastocatellia bacterium | reverse complement strand
GCAAATGAGTGTACAGTGTGGGGCGATTTGTTTAATCGCCCTGTTTGTGGCTCTGTCCGATCAGAAGTCCTATCTGGAAAGAGGAGCGAGTAAACAACTCGCGCCACAGTCCCGTACACGCATTTGCCAACCAATCTAGGGGAGGACAGACTGAAATCTGTCCCACGGATGCGGACACTCTACCTTTGTTATTTTGGATTGCGGGAACCCCTGACGCAGACGCAGGTCTTGCCTTATCTGCGCGAACTGAGCCGAAGCCGAATCACGACACGTTTGCTGACCTTCGAACCAGACTGGCCGCGTTCATGGAGCGATGAAGAGCGCCGCGCCTGGCGAGAGGGGCTTCGAGGAGATGGTATCGAATGGGGGGCCCTGGCCTATCACAAAAAGCCTTCGGCGCTCGCGACGCTTTACGACATCCTCGTCGGAACGCTTGCCGTCGCGAGGCTGGCGCGTCGGGAGAGGATCGATGTATTGCATGCGCGGGCGCACATCCCGCTGGTCATGGCGTTGTTGGCGCGGAGGCTTTGCGGAGCGAAGATCATTTTCGACATCCGCGGACTGGTCGCCGACGAGTATGTCGACGCGGGCGTTTGGAGAACGACCGGGCCTGTTTACAGGACTATCAAATGGGTCGAACGAATCGGAATCGCCAAGGCGGAACAGATAGTCGTTTTGACAGAACGAATGTCCGCCTGGCTGGTGGAAGAGATGAAGGCGGACCCCGCGAAGATCGAAGTCATTCCCTGTTGCGCCGACTTTTCAAGGTTCGATGGAAAAAGCACAGGCGCGGCCCCGGAGGCCGTCGCCCCCGACAGGTTCGAGGTGGTTTACGCAGGGTCGGTCACCGGCTTGTATTTACTGGAAGAGATGGCGAGGTTCTTTATCGCTTTGCGCGAGCGGCGCCCGAACGCGTATTTGCGAATATTGACTGTTTCTCCTGCAACCGAAGCGTCGGAGACGTTGAGTACTCTCGGATTGGGAGAGGAAGATTACTGGATCGGGGCGGTTACGCCTTCGGAGATACCCGCTTATTTGCGTCGCGCGAAGGCCGGGCTGTCATTTATCAAGCCGGCCTTCTCTAAGATCGCCTCTTCGCCGACAAAAATCCCTGAATATTTGGCGGCCGGTATACCTGTGGTTTCGAATGCGGGCATCGGTGATACTGACCGATCGCTCTTGGACGACCGCGTCGGGATAGTCGTGAGGGATTTCAGCCGAAAAGCATATGACGAAGCTGTCGTCGCCCTTTTGGAACTACTGGACGACGCCGATCTCACCGCCCGCTGCCGCCGAAGCGCTTATGAACGGTTCGATCTGGAAAAGGTGGGCGCCGAACGATATCGCAGACTCTATCGAAGGATTTCAGAGGTAGGCGGTACGGCGCAGGGGGCCTAGAATGAATGGACAACCTGATAACAACGATCTGTTTCTGGGGGGAGTTTTTCTACTCCTGTTCGCCGGGTTAGGAAGCTTTCTGCTGACGCTCACGCGCAAGCATAGCCAGACGCGGCGCGAGCAGATCACCATGTTTCTTTGCGCGCTCGGCGTCCGGTTCGCGGCTTCGGTCGTCGTATATGAACTGGGGTTGGTGAATGTGCTTGGCGATGAGGACAGCAGCGGATGGGTTTCCGGTCTCGCCCTCTCGGACGGATGGGACAGGCAGCGGTTGGACTTTCTCAGTCTGCCGGAGATCTGGGGGGAGGCGTACGGAAAACAGAACAGGGGCTTTCAATACCTGGCGGGATTGTTCTTCTTCATCACCGAGACTTCGGCCAGAATGCCCCTGGCGGCGATGAATTGCTTCTTCGGCGCGCTGACGGTGATATTGATTTATCGCACTGCGATCAGCCTGTTTTCGCGCTGGACGGCGGTGAGGGTTGGATGGGTCGCTTGTTTTTTCCCATCGCTGATCATCTGGTCGGCGCAGACGTTGAAAGAGCCGGTGGTCATCTTTCTAGAAGCGCTGGCGCTATACGCCTGTATGAATTTGAAGCTCTCAGGGTTTTCGGTGAAATACGTTCTGTTATGCGCGGCGGCGATCGTTCTGTTGCCGCCGTTCCGATTCTACGCGGCTTATCTGGCGGGCGCGGTAGCGGTCATGGCGCTGGCGATCCCGCATATCGGCGCGCGGATCGGTAAAGGCAAGTCCTCGTTTAAAACGGTTCTGGCGGCCCTGGCGCTTGCGGCGTTGGTCGCGCCGTTGGCCGTCTCTTCGGGGTTTCTGGCTCGCAATGAAGCCTCTCTCGAGAGGTTCACACAGTTGAAAGAGATCGCATCGTTCAAGAACAACGTCGCGGCGGGTTACGGCTCGGGCGTCGAGAGCGATTATGATCTGAATTCGGCGACGGGGTTGGCGATGGCGATTGGGGTCGGCTGGGCGCATCTATTGCTGGCGCCGTTTCCATGGCAATTACGCGGAGGCAGTTTGCGGATGTTGTTGACCACGCCGGAATTGGTGGTCTGGTGGTGGCTGGTCTTTATGGGATTGATTCCGGGCCTCTGGCACGTCTGCAAAACGCGACTGGCCGATGCGCAGCCGATGCTGTTTTTCATTGTCGGTCTGGGTCTGGTCTACAGCATGATGTTCGGCAACGTGGGACTGATTTTCCGGCAGCGCGCGCAGTTGTTGCCCTGGTTGTTGATCATTGCGATCGCCGGCCTGGAGCAACGCGCGATACGGAAACTGCTCAGGCGCGGCGCCCAGGCGCCAGGCGTCAGGTTCCAGGCGTCAGATGTCAGGTGTCAGGTGTCAGGTGTCAGAGTCTTACCTGGAACCTGAAATCTGGAACCTGGAACCTGAAACCTGGAGCCTGGAACCTGGAACCTGAAACCTAACATGCGCGTCCTGTTTTTAACGCCGAATCCGATCGAGGCGGCTAACACTCGGTACCGCGTATATCAATTCCTGCCGTATCTGGAATCGCGCGGGATTGAGTGTGAGATCGCCCCGTTTTTATCGAGTGAATTGTTCCAGGACCTGTATAGGCGCGGACGAATCGTCCGTAAGATGGCCGGAATCGCCCGCTCGGCGTTGGGGCGCGTGGCCGACGTGATGCGGGCCAGGCGGGCCGACGTGATTTGCTTGTCGCGGGAGGCGATGTTGTTCGGCCCCCCGGTGATCGAATGGATGGTCAGCAAGGTCGCTCGTCGTCCGATGGTTTTCGATTTCGACGACGCGCTCTTCGTTTCCTATGTCAGCCCAACTTACGGCCGGTTCGCCTCGTGGCTAAAATGCCCCTCGAAATTGTCGCGGATTCTGGCGATGAGCGCCCACATCATCGCGGGCAATGAATACCTGGCGAGTTACGCGCGGCGGCATAACCGCCGGGTGACAATTTTACCCACGGTGGTCGATACGGAATTGTTCGCCGGCGCCGGCCCTCTTCCGCGCCCTCGCGTCCATTCCGCCGCCGAGCCGATCAGTAAGCCGGTCGTAGGCCCGGTTGTGGGGCCTGTCGTAGGATGGATCGGGAGCCATTCTACGGCGCAATACCTGGACCTGATCGCGCCGGCGTTGCAGCGACTCGCTCGCCGCCGCCGGTTCGTATTTCGTGTGATCGGCGCCGGGCGCGATGTGCGTATACCGGGCGTAGAAGTGGAAAATCGCCCCTGGGATATGGCGACGGAAATTCGAGATTTTCGAGACCTGGACATCGGCGTCTACCCGATCCGCGATGACGAGTGGGCGCGCGGGAAATGCGCCTTCAAAGCCATCCAGTATATGGCCGCCGGCGCGCCGTGCGTATCATCTCCCGTTGGGATGACGACTGAAGTCATCAAAAACGGCGTTAATGGCTTTCTCGCCGCTTCGACCGAGGAGTGGGTCCATTGCCTGGACCTGCTTTTGGAAGATGAGTCGTTGAGAGTACGGCTGGCGCGCGAGGGCCGGATTACGGTAGAAGAGAAGTATTCTTTGAAGACGCATGCCCCGAGGCTGGCGGACGTCTTGGAGGAGGCCGCCGATGGAAGTAAGAATATGTAGCATGTAGGCCATATTCCACATTTCGTATGCCATATGAAATGTGGCGTATGAAATATGGAATATGAAAATCGAAGAGTGATTAGATGGCGAAACAAAATATTTTAGTCACCGGCGGGGCCGGTTTTATCGGGTCGCATCTGGTCGATGCGCTCATTGCGCGCGGGCATCGCGTGCGAATTCTGGACGCGGTCGCGCCGCAGGTTCATGTCACTGGCGAGCCGCAATATCTAAACCCGGAGGCCGAATTCATTCGCGGCGACGTCTGCGAGGCCGCCACGATCGATGACGCCATCGAGGGCGTTGATGTTGTTTATCACCAGGCTGCCGAGGTCGGCGTCGGCCAGTCTATGTATGAAATTCGGAAATTTGTCAGGGCGAACGACCTTGGCACGGCCGTGTTACTCGAGGCGCTTGTCAAGCGCAGATCGCAAATTCGTAAATTGATCGTCGCCTCATCGATGTCAATATATGGCGAGGGGGCTTATCGCAACGCCGACGGCGAGATCGTTTACCCGCCTATTCGTCCGGCGAGCCAGTTGGTCGAACGACAGTGGGAACCGCTCTGCCCCCGAACCGGCGCGGTTTTGACGCCGATCGGAACCACCGAAGAGAAGCCGCTGGTTCCGACGTCGGTCTACGCAGTCACGAAGCAGGATCAGGAGCAGTTCTGCCTGGTCGTCGGGCGGGCTTACGGCATACCGACGGTCGCGCTGCGCTACTTCAATGTTTACGGGACGCGCCAGGCGCTGTCGAATCCTTACACGGGAGTCTGCGCCATCTTCTCTTCGCGGCTGTTAAATGACCAGAAGCCGGTGGTCTTCGAGGACGGCGGGCAGACGCGCGATTTCGTCCACGTCAGCGACATCGTTCAGGCCAACCTGCTGGCGCTCGAAACCGACCGCGCCGACTACCAGGCCGTCAACGTCGGCACTGGCAAGGCGACTTCGGTCAAACAAGTGATGAAGATGTTGGCCGAGGGGCTGGGCAAAGAGATCGAGCCGGAGATCACGGGCAAATACCGCGAAGGCGACATTCGTCACTGCGTGGCCGACATCACTCGCGCCCGCGCGCTGCTCGCCTACGACCCGAAGGTGTCGCTGGAGCAGGGCATACCCGAACTGCTCGAATGGGTGAAGCGACAGGAAGCGAGCGACAAGGTGGCCCAGGCGACCGCAGAGTTGGAGAGTCTTCGTCTAGTTAAGTGAAGACTGTGCAAATTAAAGCTGAATGCAATCAAGCGCTTGACTTGAAATGGCGGCAGTCTTTGGATTACGGCGACTTGTCGCCGCTTTTCGTTTAAAGAAAGCGATCGAAAAGCGGCGAGAGCTGATACTGCTGGCAAACTCTCTGATCCCCTAGCGCCAGAGACGCGGAATGTTTATAGAACGCGTTACGCGATAGATCTCCCAGCTCCGTAGGAGCGACATGCGCCGGATGTCGCTCCTACGGAGCTGGGAAGAATTGCCAGCCGAGTTCTATAAACATCCCGCTCCTACGGAGCTAAGAGCCGAGAGGCTCACATTCTGAGTTTGCCAGCAGTATCGAGTAAGGAAGGCCTCCAAATTGCGCTTA
>DATCXQ010000921.1:0-11711 GCA_036565725.1 Blastocatellia bacterium | reverse complement strand
CCCCAGGCGTGATAGCCTCGTTGCGTGTCGGAAGCCGTGATGCCCCACATGTTCTCCGTGTAACCCGGAAACTCTTTCGCCAGGTCCAGGCAGAAGGCCCGATGCGCGCGCGTGGCGATCACGGAATTTTCGAAATAATCGACTCGCGGCGGCTTGCTTTCGCGCCACCCTCGAAAATCAACCCAGGCGTGCGAGTACTGGTGAATGAAGAGCGGCGCGGGCGCGCTCAGATATTTGTACTCGCCGTATGTGATCCAGTCGCGCTTCCACGCGTACCATGACTCCGCCGGAATCGGATGCGCCGGCGAGCCGATGGCCAGCAGGTAAAGCAGCGCGATCTCGCTGTAATCTCCCCACCGGTGCGTGATGAAACCGTTTTCCGGTCGCCAGCCATGCGAGAGGAGATGCGGATCGCCGTTGAGCATCCATTGAAAATCGACACGGTTATAAATCTTCGTCGCCAGCCGGACGATCTCTTTGTCGTTGCGAAAGTATCCCCGCGCCGCCAGCACGCCGCCGAGCAGCCAGGTCGTGTCGATGGATGACAACTCGCTCTTCCACTCGCGCGCGCCTGTTTTCATATTGACGAAGTGATAAAACCAGCCTTCTTTCTGTTCCTGCCTGTCGGCGAAGAAACGCAAAGTCGTCAGCACGCGCTCGCGCGCGATCTGTCTGCCGACCCAGCCGCGCTCTGCTGCGATCAGCCACGACGTTAAACCAAAACCGGTCGCGGCGATGCTGGCGATCTTGTCCTGCTGCTCGCCGTGCGACGAGCCGTCAGTTCGCGCGCGATCCCGCGCCAGCCCTGTGCCCTGGTCGGTGTGTTCCTGGAAGTAGCGGAAGGAGCGGCGGGAGAGGTCGTCGAGAAAAGCGATGTCCTGTGGCGTCAAACGGTATGCCGCGGACGTATCGGATGAATGTTGGGCCGCGCCTGCGCCGGCCATCGCCAGGATTATGCAGGACAGCAGAAATAACTGGAGTGAGCGCCTCATAGGGTTCGCAAGGAAAAATATAGTTGAAAAATATTGATACTAGAGAGTTTTGCAATCGCGTGTACGGTGTGGGGTGATTTGTTTAATCGCCCTGTTTGCGGCTTTGTCCGATTGGGAAACAAGCGCGAGTAAACAACTCGCGCCACACCATCATCCGATCAGTTTATGACCGTGAAAACCGCTTCCAGCCCGCCCTCCGAACTGTTTCCGACTTTCACTTTGAAATCGCCCGGCTCAACCATAAAGCGGTTCTCGTAGTTCCAGAAACCCAAATGCCCCGAGGTGAGCGTGAATTCGACGCGCCGCTTTTCGCCCGGTCGCAGCGTGATGCGCTGGAACCCTTTCAGTTCCTTCACCGGACGAGTGACGCTGGCGGCGACATCACGCAGATATAGTTGCGCCACTTCGTCGCCCGCGCGTTTACCGGTGTTTTCGACTTCGACGCTGACGGTGATGTTCCCGTCAGGGCGAATGCGTTGCGCGCTCAATTGTAAATTCGTCAGGCGAAATTGCGTATAGCTCAGACCATAGCCGAACGGATAGAGAGGCGTCCACTGAAGGTCGTAATATTTCGATGTGTACTTGTTATTCGCATCCGGCGGGCGGCCCGTGTTTTTGTGATTGTAGTAGATTGGGACCTGTCCGACCGCGCGCGGGAAGGTCACCGGCAATTTGCCGCCGGGGTTCACATCGCCGAACAGCGCGTCGGCGATCGCATTGCCAGCCTGCGTGCCCGCGAACCACGTTTCCAGAATCGCGGGCGAATTTTCAGCGATCCAGTTGATCGACAACGGGCGGCCGTTCATCAGGACGACGACGTAAGGCTTGCCCGATTCGTGAACTGCTCTGACCAAATCCATCTGACGCCCTGGCAAGTCAAGCGAACTGCGAACCGCCGCCTCGCCGCTCATCTCGGCGGATTCGCCGACGGCGAGGATGACCGCGTCTGACTCACGTGCCAGCCGCGCCGCATCGGCGATTCCTCCGGCGCCATCAGTATTGATGTCGCAGCCTTTCGCGTACATTACTCTGGCCGCCGGCGCCTTCGCCTTGATTCCGGCCAGCAGCGTGACTACATCTTCCTTCCTTCCATCGCCCGTCCACGACCCCATCGGATTTACCTGATCGTCGGCGAGCGGGCCGATGACGGCGATTGATTTCAGGTCTTTGCTGAGCGGCAATGTTTCACGTTCGTTCTTCAGCAACACCATTGAACGCGCCGCGACCTCGCGCGCCGCAGCGACGTGCTCGCGGCTCAGGATCAAACGGTTTTCGCGCGCTTCATCGGTGTATGGATTCTCGAACAATCCGAGCCGGAATTTGACGCGCAGCGTGCGGCGCACGGCTTCGTCAATCACGGCCATCGGCAATTTGCCCTCTTTGACAAGCCGGGGCAGGCGCTGATTGTAAAGGCGGCTGACCATTTCGACGTCAACGCCCGCTGTGAGCGCTTTCTGCGCGGCTTCGGTTTCGTCCGCAGCGGCGCCGTGATTGATGACCTCCCTCACCGACTCATAGTCGCTGACCACGACGCCGTCGAACTTCCATTCATCGCGCAGCACCTTCGTCAGCGTGAACGGGTTGGCCGAAGTCGGTACGCCGTTCAGGTCGTTGAACGCGCTCATCAGCGAGCCGGCGCCGGCGTCGAGCGCGGCGCGAAACGGCGGGAAATAGACGTTGCGCAGCGTGCCCTCGGAAATTTCGGTCGAGTTGTAATCGCGCCCGCCTTCGGCCGCGCCGTAACCGACCCAGTGTTTGGCGCAGGCCAGGACTTTATCCGGCGCGCTGTAGCCGTTTTCCCCGTAGCCCTGGAAACCTCGCACGCGCGCGGCGGCCATCACCGAACCGAGATACGGGTCTTCGCCCGCGCCTTCGACGACGCGGCCCCAGCGCGGGTCGCGCGCTATGTCCACCATCGGCGCGAAGGTCCATTTCACGCCCGCCGCCGACGCTTCGGCGGCGGCGATACTTGCGGCCCTTTCCGCCGCCGCCGGGTCGAAACTCGCCGCTTCGCCCAGCGGAACCGGGAAGACGGCGCGATAGCCGTGAATCACGTCGAAGGCGAACACTACCGGAATCTTCAGCCGCGATTCGGTCATCGCGATACGCTGGAGCTCGTTCGTTCGCTTCGCGCCGCGCACGTTGAGCGTCGAGCCGAGCAAACCTTTGCGGATCATTTCGGGATGTTCGGGACGATAGACGCCCTCGGCCAAACCGTCGAGCATCTGAAGCTGGCCGAGTTTCTCTTCCAACGTCATTTGCGCCAGCAGTTCATCGATCCTTCTTTCAATCGCCGCCTGCGCCGATTGAGCAGGAACAGATTTCGTCGTCCCGGTTGTGGTTCGAATCAGCGGCGCCGTTAGGGCGATCGTCGCCGCAAGGAAAAAGAAAGAACCGCGGTTTGATCTGAGTCTGTGTGCGAGATTCGGAAAAATTATCATGACTTGAGCAACCTCTATTCTTTAGCGATTATCAGTTCGATCTGTCACAAATCCGATCTTCTTGAGCGCCTCCCCAATCTCCGGATTGGACATGAACAGCTTCCAGATCAGCCCGGTGCGATGGTTTTCAATCATCACCGTGATAGGGGCCTGGTTCAGGCCCATGTAGACATCTTCAAACCAGTTTTCGGTGAGATTGAAGCCGTCGCGGAAGCCGTAGACTCCCCACAATTTCCCGCCGAGATCACGATAGAAATGCTTGAGGGACTTCAGCGACTCCTCGGGCGTATACGGAAATGACCCGAGCGCCGCGTGGACTGTGATCGTGCCGTTGTCTCCCCGAGGGGTAGCCCCGCCGCCGGCGTTGACGCCTGCTGAACGGCCCCACGTATCGTCGCCATAGCCCACACGCTTTCTAGGGTTCTCGACGCTGTACGCGTGATGGATCAGCGCCATATTGCGGTTGTTCTCGAAATAATTGGCGTAGCGATCTTTCTTATGGCGGGGGTCGAATCCAAGGAAGGAGAATTGGGTGAAGAAAAGCTCGCTCACCGGCCCGACGTCCAGTTTGATTCCGTAATAAGTGTTCCCATTGACGTAATGGTCGCCGTGCGTCGTTCCGCTCCAGCCCTGACGATAGCGCACCGCCGTCTCCGACTGCCCGGCCCAGCCGGTGTGATACATGCTCGCCGGCGCCGGATGAGTCGGCGATGCAACAGCGAGGAGGTAAACGATCATCGTCTCATTCCACCCGATCAGAGGATGGGAGATGTGAAAGCCATGATTGGGTGACCAATGCCAGTAGAGGAAATCGCTGTCGGACCCTTTCCGATACCAGTCCCACTCGACCGACTTCCAAAAATCCGTGATCGTCTCGCGGATTTCCCGTTCGGCCTTGAGATCGCGGTCGAAATACCGCCGCGCGGCGAGAAGCCCTTGAATGAGGAACGCAGTTTCGACCAGGTCACCGCCGTCATCGTATTTCCCGAAAAGAGGAATAACCTTTCCATTTCTGCCGTCCAGGAAATGGGGCCACGCGCCGTGAAATCGATCCGCCCCGGCAAGGAAGCGGACTATCTTCAGCATTCTTTCGGCGCCCTGCTCGCGCGTAATGAATCCCCTCTCAACCCCGACGACGAGCGCCATGACGCCGAACCCGGACGCCCCCAGGGCCACGAGGTTCCTGTCGCCGGGGATAACCTCGATCGCCATGCCCGCGACCGGATGCGCGGCGTCCCAGTAATACCTGAAGCACGCTTCCTGAACCATTGTCAGCAGCTCTTCGTCCGTCATTGGGCGGGTTGCGGCCGGCGCCGCGTTCGAGAGCGGCGACTCGTTATGGTTCACGTCAACGGCGCTTATCTTGTAAAACGCGCGCTTGCCGCTCTGTCCTATGAAATCCGCGTAGCGGGTGATGTGGCCTTTCTGAATCCCGACCGCCGTATATGTCTCTCCGTCGAAAGACCGGTAGATGTTGTAGCGCTGCAGATCGACTTCCTGGTTGGGTCTCCACATCAATTCGAGGTGTCTGTCATAGCCTTTCGCGGAGAGTCCGGCCGGCGCGACGGGCGCCGCCGCATCGTTCGGAACGTCGTCATCGATCTTGACGTCGTCAATGTAGAGCGTGCGCGCCTGCCCGTCGTCGAGTCCCTGAACAATAGTTATCGTTTGGATGCGGCGCGGATCGAATCGCGGTTCGCCCGTCGGCTTGATGTTCCCGACGAACGACGCGAACGGCAATTGAACTCGGCCCCACTTTCTGGCGGGGAGCTTGTCGAGCGAACCAGTGATCCGTATCGATGGCGTACCCTCTCCGTTAGCGTCAACCAGATAGATTAGTGGCGCCGCATCCGCGGAAAGATCCGTCTCCGAGTAGAGCCAGAACGAGAGAGAGGCGCCGGGGAAATCGAGACCGCCCCAATGCTTCCTGAGATTGAGACTTACATTCCATGCGCCGCCGCGCTGCGACCGCCATTTGAGGCGCAGACAGTTCGGCGGGCTGACGCAACGTCGCTCTTCGACCGGAAGCTTGCCGTCAATCAACTCCAACTCGCTCGGAGAAACAAACGATCCCCGGCTGCGGTAGTATGAGAGGTCGGGCAAGCTGTTATCAAAGACGACGTGGCGGTCGTATTCCCATTGCGTCCCTTGCGCAAAGCTCGCGCGCGGCGCGAGCATCGCGAGCGCGATCAGAGCGACATTCATCGATTTGAGGACGGTCATATTGCAACGGTGTTTATGAATGAGCGAACTGGGGGGTTAAGGCTTTCGTTTCGCGCCATTCGCCGCTCTTTGCGGCCGGCTCGGCCGCGTTTGATCAGAAGAGTCGGACGGAGCCGATTGAGCTTGTTGGGCGCCGGCGCCGCTCTTGTCAGCCTCGGCCTGTTTACCCAGGCGCATGAAGGTCGCGCGCGCCGCCGCCGCGTCCTTCTGGCGGTTGACGCGCGCGTAGGCGCGTCCCAGCGCGAAATATATCCTGGGTTCGTTCGGCGCCAATCGCCCGGCGGTTTCCAGTTCGGTGATAGCCCGCGCCGTCTGATCGGTTTCGAGGAGTAACGATCCGAGGATGTAATGTCCGAGCGGCGTCTGGGGGGACAGCTTCACCGCCTTTTCGGCGTAGGGAAGTCCGCCGGCGAAGTCTTTGAGGTTTAGCTTGGTGTTGGCGAGAAAGAGATGGGCCGGCATGTGGGCGGGATTATTCTCGATCTCGCGCTGAAATGCCACGACCGCCCTCTCTTCGTCGCGGCTCGTGAGCAAAAATCGCCCGAACGCATAGTGGACGTTAGGCTTTGTGGGAAAATCGGCGACGAGACGCTCGTATTCGCCGAGCGCCTCGTCGAACCTCTTCTGCGCCGCCAGGTGTTCCGCCAATCCGGCGCGCCGAACCAGTTGGCGCAGCGTCGAATCCCCCGCAATCAGGTCCGAGAAGCGGATGTGAAGAGCGGAAAGCCCGAGCGCATTGGTCACGTCCTCGTTCTCGACTCCATCCAGGCTCAGTTGTCCGAGCGTCTCCTGCGCCTGTTCGAACTCGCCTTTGCCGATCAGTAGAACGCCTTCGTGGTAAAGCGTCACCTGCTTGAATTGCGGGTCGGCGCTCGCGCCAAGCTTGCGCCCTTGCCGGATGTGCGTAAGGGCGTCGTTGAAGCGGCCGAGCTTGAACTCGCACAGCCCCAGCATTACCCAGGTCGTTCCGACTTTCGGACTGAGGGCTGACGCCTTCGACAAGGCGACAGCCGCGTCCGCGAAAGCCTCCCGATCGTATAAAAGCGCGCCCAGGTACCACCATCCTTCCGCCCATCTGGGACGCAAAGACAACGCTTTCCGATAAAGCTCCATAGCTTCCTCAATCCGGTTCGCGCTCCTGGCCTGTTCGGCTCGGGCCGCCACCTGGTCAAAATCCCCAGGAGATGTGGGGCGCTGTTGCGCCCGCGACGGCGGAGCCGACAAGGCCAGGAGGGCTACCATCACCGAATTGAGGACTGCCTTACGCATATCAGAAGCTGAATCGAACCTGAACTTCAGCCACCCTTCCCGACAGCGCGCCGATCGCCCGCCCGAAGTCCGGGTGCTGAACCTGGGTATTGTCCTCGTTGGCCTTGAAAGGCGTGAGGTTCAGTCTGTTGAACAGGTTATAAGCGTTAGCTCGTATTTCGACGCCGCCATTCTCTCCCAGGAACGACTTCGATGGAAGACGGAAGCTTTTGATGGCGGTCATATCTATACTGAAATAGCCGGGGCCGCGAAGGCTGTTGCGTCCGACGCCGGGTCGCGGCGGAGACGTGAACGATCCCGGAGGAGGGGGAGTGAAGAAGGTCACCCCGCCGCCTGGGAACTGGCCGGCTCCGAGGAATGTATCGTTGCCGATGTCGTTCGTTGCGGCAGGCCGTATTTGGGCAATGGGGCGCAGCGGGCATATGCCGCCGCCAGCCACAACCACGCCGCAGGCCGAGCCGCCGACCACCGGAGTCCACGGGAACCCGGAACTGGTTGTGAGAATTCCGCTCAACTCCCAGCCTCCGGCCAGCTTACCGGCCACGCCTTTGCCGTCGCGGAAAATAGGCAGAGTCCATACGCCTGAAGCCTTGAACGCATGCCGAACGTCGAAGTCTGACGGACCATATTCCGTAGATTGATCGAACGGAAAGGTTTGCCGGCAGTCATGATCGTTGGAGCAGGTGTCAAGGCTCTTGGCCCAGCGGTACTCGGCGTTGAACAGAAAGCCTTTTGAAAACCGGCGCGTCGCCCCGGCAAGCAGCGCGTTGAAGTTGCTGTTGACGTCGGTCAGCATCAAGTTCACGTTACCCAGCCTCGGATTGGGGGTGACGAAAAGTTGTTGGGAGACACGACGCGGAAGCTTGTGGGCCGCGCCGCCCTGGTAAGCGAGTGAAGCGATCCAGCCGGCGCCGGCATCGAACTCCGCCGCCATGGAATAGCGATACGCGTATGAGTTCGGCACATCCTGGGGAGTCGCGTTGACGCCGACCGGCGGCCCAGTCAGGGGTAGGCCCGTGGCGGGATCGAAGGTCAGCGTGGCCGCGGGGTTCGCCGGGTAATTAAACGAATTGAGGTCGCTGGCCGTCGCATAACGAATGTTTCCGCTGGCCTCGTCGAAGTTGAAGTTGGCGAAGAACGGCGGATTGAATCGCGATTCGAGCAACCTCGATCCCGGAAGCCGGTTGAATCCAACCCCGAAGCCGCCGCGCAGAACGATCTTCTCAAGAGGCTTGGGATTCCAGGCGAAGCCCAATTGCGGCCCGAAGTTGTTTCGGTCAGGGTTGAACAGGTCGCCTCCGGTCTTGATTCTGGCGCCCTGTAGAGAGCCGTTCGGCCCAAGAACAAGATTCGAGATTCTGCCACTGGCGCTGCGAAGTGGCGTGAAATATTCCCACCGCAGACCGAGATTCAGGGTCAGGTTGGGCCGGGCCTTCCAGTCGTCCTGAACGAACAAGGCATAGTATTTGGAGCGAGCATAAGCCGTCAGTTCAGTGAAAGCGCCGGTCGCCGGGTCGAAGAACGCATTTTGATTGATTGGCGCGTCGTTGGCGAAATTCCAGAGATTGCCAAAATCAAAGGTCGGTCGCCCCGCCCACGGGGCCCGATCATTATTCTGCTCGCTAATGACGTCTACGCCGAATTTCAACGCGTGAGCCTTGACGACCTTGCTCACCGTGTCGCGGAAGTTGTATGTCGTCTGGTAGAAGACCCCAGGTCCGACGTGGGCTCCGAAATTGACGCACTGTCCGAAACAAACATTGTCCACGGGAATCCCGTACCCGATGTTGGGATTCGATTGTACCTCGTTGAAATACCAGCGGGTGACGTTGAAGCGCGCCTCATTGACCATGGTCGGAGAGATCGTCCGCGTCCATAGCAATGTGCCGACGGTGTTTCGCCGGGCGGATGTGAAATCCAGCCCCGGCCGCCCTTTGTTTCCCCCGGCGTCATTGAAGTCCCTGTTGTTCGGGACAAAATACATGCTGAACGCCACGAGATCTTTCGCGGTCGCCTGAAAGTCGATGCGCGGGTTGAATTGTCGCGCCGTTGTATTGTCTGGAATTGTGAGGCTGGCGAACTGGACGTCCGGACTGCCGTCCAGGCCACCACCGGCAATGCCGACCCTCTGCCCGATCACGCCGGTGGGCGAGCCGATGTCCAACCCGCCGGACACAACCTGGCAGGGGCCATTGATATTCAGGGAAGCGCAATCTCTATTCAGAACGCTGGCCACACGTGGCGGAGTCATGCCGGGGAAGGTGAGTATCCTGTTAGCGATGCTGTTTGGCCGCACTGCGTTGATACGACTTACAAACTCCGGGGTCTCGATCCACTGCGATTCCAGCCTGCTGCTCGATCGTCCAATAGTCTCATACGAGAAAAAGAAGAAGAGTTTGTCTTTGCCTTTCCAGAATTGCTTGCCGCCAAGGCCGAAGAGCGGTAAGTAGACCGGGCCGCCAATGCTGCCGCCCCACTGGCTCAGAAATTGGTTGACCCGCTGCGGATCCTCCCGAATCGCCGTGCCGGCGCGTACGAAATCCTGTTCGGAGTTCAGGCCAGGCGTGTTGCGCTTGAAGAAGAAACTACCGTGAATGTCGTTTGTGCCGTTCTCCGACACAAGCAACACTTGCGCCCCGGTGTTGCGGCCGAATTCCGCAGAGTAATTGTTCGCCAGGACGCGAACCTCCTTGACCGACTCCTGGTTCGGAGTCACAACCGACGCTCCGCCCCAGGCCTGGCTCATCGCGGTCACCCCGTCGATCTGGATGTTATTGGCTTCCACCCGCTGCCCGGCTGCGCTGACGGCGGGACGGTTTTCTGTAGCGAAAATCTGGTCGTTGGACCCGCCTGGACCGACCGAGTTCGGCAAGCCCTCCGAGCCTCCCGTAGCATTGCGAGCGCCCAGGCCGAAGACGCCCGGGGCGAGCCGCACCAACTCCAATGGGTCGCGCCCAAGTTGGGGTAGACGCCGAATCTCCCGTGTGGAGATCGATCCGTCTATGTTCGGGTTCTCAGTGTGACGCTGTTCCGTCGCCTCGGCCGAGATCGTGATCGTCTCATCCGCGGAGCCGACGTCGAGCTGGATGCTGAGGCCCTGCGACTCCTCGGCTTCGACCTGCACGTTTTCAAGCAGCTTCTTCTTGAAGCCCTTCATCTCGGCGGTCATCGAATAGCCGCCAGGCGCGAGGTGGTCGAAGCGGTAGAAGCCTTCGTCGCCACTTTTGATCTCTTGCGTCCGATTGGTCTCTTTACTGGTCAGCTTAACGGTAGCGCCGACGACCGCCGCCCCCTGCGCGTCGGTCACAACGCCCTGGACGCTTGCCCGAAATTGCGCCCAGGCCGCCGTCGAACATAACCCGCTGAGCAGCAGCGCGAATAGCAGACGCCGGGCGCCGCGAGAAATAATGGAATGTCCTTGCTGCATGGCTAATCCCTCCCTAGCTGGTGTTGAGCAAAAAATACCCCCTTCAGAGTAATAACTCTTCAGAGGGAGAGCGATTTCAAAATTGGAATCCCAGCAAAGCCAGTTCGGAGGTCGAAAGGAATAGTAGTCTCGCCCGTCTCGATCTTATAGTCCTTGAGAATTAAATCCTCCCACTCGAAAAAGCCACGCCCTTGCGCCCTGGTATCTCACGTATGTAAAGCTGCTCCCTCCTTCTCCCAGATACCAATCTCCCAGATATCAAAGGGAAGGCCTGTGGCGTCTCATTCACTGTGGCTGGATTTAATTCTCAATGATCTCGAGGCCGTCCATGAATCGTTTTAGTATAACGTTTTAGTAAAACGATACAGTACATATCATTGGTCTTAAACCCGAGTCAAGAGTGAATTTATAAACTGACACTCTCAAGCTTGATTTGGCGCAATTGGCGTGCGACTATTGCCGCCGATGTCTCGACGCGATGAAAAAAGCGCAAAGCGCGAATCGAAAGTTAAGAAGGCGGATGGTCCCGTCAGTTTGAAAGGGCTGGCGGCGCATCTCGGGCTCTCACCGACGACGCTCTCGTTGGTGCTCAACGACTCACCTCTGGCGAACACTATCCCACAGGAAACGAAAGATCGCATTCTCGTGGCCGCGCGCGAGTTCAACTATCGTCCGAACTTCATCGCGCGATCGCTGCGCTCGGCGCGCACCTACACGATCGGCGTGCTGGCGCCCGAGATCAGCAGCGGCTATGCGTCCGAGGTCCTGGGCGGGATCGAAGAGCACCTGCTCAAGGAGGGTTACTTTTACTTCGTCGCCAGCCATCACCACCGCCCGGAGTTGCTGAAGCGGTATACGCAATTATTGATGGAACGCTGTGTCGAAGGGTTGATCGCGGTAGACACGCCGCACCTCGCCCCCCCGGCGTCGCCGACGGTGAGTGTCTCCGGGCACGATAATGCGACGGGCGGCGCCAATATCACGCTCGATCATGAGCGCGCCGCAGTCCTGGGCCTCGGTCATCTAATTGAACTCGGTCATCGCCGCATCGCCGCGATCAAGGGCCAGGATTTCAGCTCCGACACGGAGGTGAGATGGACTGCGATTTGTGAAGTGGCGAAGCGGCTGGAAGTTCCAATCAAGCCTGAATTGATGTCCCAACTGGAAGGCGACTCACCGTCGCCTGAAACCGGCTACCTTGCGGCGAAGAGGTTGTTGGAGAGACGGGAGCCGTTCACGGCGCTTTTTACGTTCAATGACGTTTCGGCCATCGGCGCGATCAGGGCGCTGCGCGAGGCGGGGCTGGACGTGCCGGAGGATGTTTCGGTGATCGGCTTCGACGACATTCCCGCCGCAGCC
>DATCXQ010000458.1:0-3033 GCA_036565725.1 Blastocatellia bacterium | reverse complement strand
GTCGAGCAAGCCGCTGGCCGCCGAGGGGGCGAGCACGATCTGGCTTGTACCGGCGAAGGCGCCGGGCCTGAGCGTCGGCGGGCCTTTTGACGGGCTGGGGTTGCGCGGCAATTGTTCGTCGCCAGTGCAGGCGGACGGCGTGATGGTCCGCCGCGAAGCCATGCTCGGCGCCGATGGACAGGGCTTCGACATTATGATGGGAACCGTCCTGCCATATTTTCAGTTTATGAGCGCGGCGGTCTCGCTAGGCGTCAGCGAATCGGCGACGCAAAAGACTATCGCCCATCTGACGACGACGCGCTACGAACACCTCAACCAGACGCTGGCCGAACAGCCGACCAGTCGGGCTTATCTAGCCAAGATGAAAATCAAAGTCGATATGCTGCGGGCGCTGTTGGACGACTCCCTCGCCGCGCTCGAAGGCGGGCGCGCCGACGCCATGCTGCGCGTGCTCGAGAGCAAGGCCGCCGCGGGCGAGATCGCCGCGGAGGTGACCGACCTGGCCATGCGGCTGTGCGGCGGTACGGCCTTCCGCAAGGAGGTTGGCGTGGAGCGCAACTTCCGCGATGCTCGCGCAGCGAATGTCATGGCGCCGACAACGGACGCTCTCTACGATTTCATCGGCAAGGCGCTCACGGGCCTGCCGCTCTTCGGGTAATGCGGAATGCGGAATGCGGAATGGGGAATGGGGAATGGGGAATGGGGAATGAGGAGAAGACACTATTCCCCTTCCGCATTCCGCATTCCGCATTCCGCATTACCCACTCCCCACTCCCATTCTTGAATGCTTATGAACAATCGCACTCTATTACTCGGCGCAGTCGCCTACGATCCGAAGGTCGTCACGATCTGGGAAGGATTCAAGGCATGGTTCGATAAACGCGACCTGGCGTTCGATTACATTCTCTATTCGAATTATGAGCGACAGGTTGAGGCGCATCTTGCGGGGCATTTTCACATCGCCTGGAATTCGCCGCTCGCCTGGGTGCGCGCCGCTCGCCTGGCCCGCGCCGCGGGTCGACGGGCCGAAGCCGTAGCCATGCGCGATACGGATCAGAATCTGACTTCGGTCGTCGTGGTCAGGTCGGACTCGTCAATTAACTCCATCGCCGATTTGAAAGGGAAGCGAGTCGGGGTCGGCGCGATAGATTCTCCGCAAGCCACGCTATTACCGCTCTCCCACCTGCGGGCGAACGGGGTGGCGCCGTTCGCCGATTTCGAGGTGGCGCGGCACGATGTGCTGGGCGGCAAACATGGCGATCACATCGGCGGCGAACGCGAAGCAGCGCGCGCCCTGATTGCGGGCGCGGTGGATGCGGCCTGCATGATCGATTCGAATCATCTGCTCTTCATCAACGAAGGTACGCTGCCGGCCGGGGCCACGCGCGCGCTGGCCCAGACGGCGCCGTACGACCATTGCAACTTCACCGCGTTCGACGACGCGCCGCGCGACCTCATAAACCGCTTCCGGGAGTTGTTGATGGGAATGTCTTACGACGACCCGGAAGTCAGGCCGCTGCTCGACCTGGAAGGCTTGAAGGCGTGGAGGCAGGGCCGCGTCGACGGTTATCGAGCGCTCGAACGGGCCGTGGAGGAGACGGGGTTTTATGACGATCACGGAAACATCACCGTCGCGGACTATCGATATTGAAACGCTCTCGTTCACCTCCGGCGCGCATTTGCTTCTCAAAAAGGCGCTGCGCGACTTGCCTGTCGGGGGCAGGCTAGGCGTGCGGGCCTCGGCGGCGGATTTCGCCATGACCCTGCGTGGCTGGTGTCGCGACCAGGGACACGAATTTGTGGAAGGCGACGGCCAATTCGCGGCATGGATTGTGCGCGGCGCCGCGTCGGAGGGACGTTGGCGAGGGGCCGAACGCGCCGGGCTTTCCGACGCGCGGGAGAAATCCGCGGTGTATGCGGCGCCTCCCGCTGACTGGGGATTCGCCGCGCGCGGCGCCGCGGTCGAGGCGGGCGGGCCGGCCTTTTACTACCCTCTTCAAACGAAAGAGCGAGTCTGGGCCGAGAGCGCCCCGAAGCTCTATGCGCAGGCGGTCGCCGCGCAGTGGAACCCGCACACCGCGATCGATTGGGATGAGTCGTTCGAGCCGGATGAAGAGATGGAGCGGGCCGTCGCGCAGGTGATGACTTACCTGATCGAAAACGAAAACGCCGCGCTGCAAGTACCGGCCCGCTTCGTCGCGCAAATCCATCCGCATTTCCGTGAAGTCCTGCAACTGCTCGCCGTGCAGATCGCCGACGAGGCGCGCCACGTCGAAGTCTTCACCAGGCGAGCCACGCTGCGGGGCGGAGAAATGGGGTTGTCCACGGTGAGCGGCCGACAATCGCTCAAGACGCTGCTCGACGAGCCTGATTTCGCGCTCGCTTCTTTTCTGCTTTCCGTACTGGGCGAAGGGACGTTTCTGAATCTGCTATGGTTTCTCGAACGCCACGCGCCCGATCCGGTCACACGCCAGATCGCGCGGCTGGTCGCGCAGGACGAGGCGCGCCACGTCGCGTTCGGCGTGGGCCATTTGCAATACCAAATGGCGACAGATCCCGCGCTGCGCGAACGTCTGGCGACGGCCGTCATCCGGCGTCACGATGCGCTGTCACATACGGCCGGGTTGAACGAAGAGGTCTTCGACGCGCTGATTCTGCTGGCCGCGGGGTCGTGGCGCGCCGAGGACGTCGCCGCCGGTTACGCCCGCGCTCAAACGCTCAAAGATGAAATGCGCGCCGGACGTAAGTCGAGGCTGGAAAAGCTCGGCTTCAGCGACGCCGAAGCCGCCGAACTCTCCGCGCTGCACACCCGCAACTTCATGTGAATAGACAACCAAGTCCTGGTAAGATTCCCAGTGGAGACCGAATTGAATGGAATTTGAATGGCATCCACCTAGAGCGGTTATCAGATCAGTGTACGGATTTATTCTTCGTCGCGGAGCGACGGTTGAGCTTAGGCCGGCGTTTCAACGCCGGTGTCACACGTAAGAGAAATCCGCGAGTCGCGGAGCGACGGTTGAAGGATGCGAAGAA
>DATCXQ010000916.1:0-6140 GCA_036565725.1 Blastocatellia bacterium | reverse complement strand
AGCCGCTGCCGCCTAAAGGCGGTACTCTGAACGCCGTCTGCTGAAACCGCAGTTCCTTCGGAATGCGCCAATCTCGGCTGCTCTGATTTAGGACAAGGAAAGCGTCCACGTTGAAAATTCTGCATGTCATACCTTCGGTCGCGCCGCGCTACGGCGGCCCGAGTAAGGCCGTTTATACAATGTGCCGCGCCTTACAAGATCGGGGAATAGAGGTGTTGATCGCCACGACCAACGCCGACGGGAGCGAAGAGCTTCCCGTCGCTTTGGGAGAGAAGATCGTCTATCAAGGCGCGCCAACTATTTTTTTTCCCCGGCAGTGGAGCGAGGCGTTGAAATATTCCCGCCCGCTGGCGCTGTGGCTCGAACAGAACGTCAAAAATTTCGATTTCGCGCATATTCATGCCGTCTTTTCACATGCATGCGTGGCCGCGGCCAGGGCATGCAGGAAAAACGTCGTGCCCTACCTGGTGCGTCCCCTGGGCACGCTCGACCCTTGGAGTCTCAAACAAAAGAGCGTTCGCAAGCGCCTCTTCTGGCATTTAGGCGTCAAACGGATGCTCACCGAAGCCGCCGCCATTCATTACACCAGCGCCGAAGAGAAACGCTTAGTGGAGACCGGGCTGGGTCTTTCCAGAGGCGTAGTGGTTCCGAACGGGCTCGATCTGAGTTTTATCAACCGTCAGACCTGGCATCAGACCGGGCGGCGGACGGAGCCGTTCGGCGAGCCGCAATCGGAGATCGGCCGTAGCCCTTATGTCCTGGCCCTTTCGCGCATTCACCCGAAAAAGGGATTTGAGCTGTTAATCGAATCTTTTGCGGCTTTGAAAAAAAGCGGTCTGTTCGGCTCCTGGCGTCTGGTCTTCGCGGGCGACGGCGACGCGGAGTATGTGAATCAACTCAAGGCTCTGGCGCGTCGGAGAGGATTGAACGGGGACGCGCTCTTCGTCGGATGGCTCGAGGGCGACCGTAAATACGCCGCGCTGAAAGGCGCCTCGTTGTTGGCGATGCCGTCATATCAGGAAAACTTCGGGATCTCTCTTATCGAAGCAATGGCCTGCGGCGTTCCGGTGCTTGTGAGTCCGCATGTGAATTTAGCGCCCGAAATCGAGAAGGCGGGGGCGGGCTGGGTGGCGGCGCTCGGCGAAAATGAGCTGACGAGCGTCCTGGCTGAAGCGTTGGGTAACGAACAGGAGCGCTGGAGACGTGGAAATAATGGGCGCGAACTTGCCGGCGCCTATGGGGCGGCAAAAGTCGCGATCAAGCTGATCGACGTGTACAGGACCCTGGCGGCGGAGAAACCTTGAGGATTAATGGCGCCAATGTTTGAAAGCATAACCCCACTTATACTGACCTACAACGAAGCCCCCAATATCGGCCGCATACTGCGGCGGCTCACCTGGGCCAAAAGGATCGTTGTCATTGACAGCTACAGCACGGACGAGACTTTAGAGATATTAAGATCATTCCCTCAAGTGGAGGTTTACCAGAGGGAATTCGACACCGCGGCCAACCAGGACAACTACGGATTGGATCAGATCACGACCGAGTGGGCGCTCTCGCTCGACGCCGATTACCTTTTGACCGACGAGTTGATCGAAGAGATCAAGAACCTCAAGCCTCAGGATTCGGTCAACGCCTACTGGGCGAGGTTCAAATATTGCGTGTTCGGCAAGACGCTGCGCGGCTCGCTCTACCCGCCGCGCAGAATCCTGTACCGTCGCGAAAAGGCGCGCTACGAGGACGACGGGCACACTCAGCGCGTGCGCGTGGAAGGACAAACGGCGTGGCTCTCTTCATACGTGTTGCACGACGACAGAAAGCCGCTGAGCAGGTGGCTGAAGTCCCAAGATCGCTACATGCTCCTGGAAGTGGAGAAACTGCGGCAAACGCCGCGCGGGCGACTCGGCCTGGTCGACGCGATGCGCCGGAGCAAGATACTGGCGCCTATCGCTGTAATGTTTTACTGCCTGATTATTCAACGGGGCATATTGGACGGGTGGGCCGGCTGGTATTACGCGCTACAAAGGACCTTGGCGGAAATTCTCCTGGCCATTCGCCTGACCGAGGGTGAAGTTTCAATTGATAACAATCAGGTAACTTGAATCGCTGTTCTATTCAACATCCAAATGGAGGCACTGTGTACATCCTTGGCATTAACGCCTATCACGCCGACGCTTCGGCGGCGATCGTATGCGACGGCCGGCTAGTGGCGGCAGTCGAAGAAGAACGGTTCAATCGCATCAAACACTGCGCCGGGTTTCCGTATCAGGCTGTGAAGTATTGCCTGGACGTGGCGGGGATCAAACCCGAAGAACTGACGCACATCGCCATCGCCCGCGACACGAAGGCGAACCTTGATAAGAAGCTGCTTTACGCGCTGAAGATTCCCCAAATGGCTTTGCGTCGACTCGCGCCACAGGGCAAGTTCGCCACGATCAAAGAAGAGGTCGCAAAGGCCCTGGATGTCGCTCCGGAGAAACTGGCGGCGGAAGTCACTCGTGTCGAACACCACAAGGCGCACCTGGCCAGTTCGTTCTTCGTCTCCGGTTTCGACGAGGCGGCTTTGTTGTCTGTAGACGGGCTTGGAGATTTCGCCAGCACGATGTGGGGCGTAGGCTGTGACAAGGAGATGAAGATCGCCGGGTCAATCGCCTTCCCGCATTCGCTGGGCTTCTTTTATACGGCGATTACGCAATATCTGGGCTTCTGGAAATACGGCGATGAGTACAAGGTGATGGGGCTCGCTTCTTACGGCCAGCCGGAGTTCAAGGACGAATTCAACAAGATCGTGCTGTTGGAGGGGAACGGAAAGCCTCGCTTCAATTTGGGGCTGGATTATTTCATTCACCATAAAGTCGGGTCCGAGATCACCTGGGATGAAGGTTCGCCGGTGATCGGGAAACTCTACTCCGATCATCTTGAGAAGCGCCTGGGGGCGGCGCGAGAGGCCGGTTCGGCGGTCGAGAGCCGTCATCAAAATATCGCTTCTTCCCTGCAGGCGCGGCTGGAAGATTCCGTCCTGTCGTTACTCAACCAGCTAAACCGTCTCTACGGCGTGAAGAAATTGTGTATGGCCGGCGGCGTGGCGTTCAATTGCGTGGCCAACGGCCAGATCTTCGACAGGACGCCGTTCGAGGAAGTCTATATCCCGACCGCCGCGGGCGACGCAGGCTTGGCCATCGGGGCCGCATTCTATGTCAACCATCAAGTCCTGGGTCGCCCCAGGTCGTTCAAAATGGACCACGCTTATTGGGGACCGCAATTTACGAACGAGCAGATCCGTCAGGCTCTGAACAGTAAAAAAATTGCGGATTCCGGATACCAAATCGCGGAATTGAGCGATGAAGAGATCACACGCGAGACGGCGACGCGGATCGCCGACGGCAAGATTGTAGGATGGTTTCAGGGACGGCTGGAGTTCGGGCCGCGCGCCCTGGGCAACCGAAGCATCGTGGCCGATCCGCGGCGTGCGGAGATGAAAGACATCCTGAACAGCCGCATCAAGCATCGCGAGTCGTTCCGCCCCTTCGCCCCTTCGATTCTGGAAGAGCGCGTGGGCGATTACTTCGATCATTCCCACCCCTCGCCATTCATGCTCATGACCTACCGGGTCAAACCTGAGAAGCGGAGCGAAATCCCCGCTCCGACGCACGTCGACGGAACGGGAAGGCTGCAGACAGTCAATCGAGAACAAAATCCGCGCTACTGGGGTTTGATCAGCGAATTCGAGCGTTTGACCGGCGTCCCTGTCGTGCTCAACACGTCGTTCAATGACAACGAGCCCGTGGTGTGCAGGCCGGAAGAGGCGATCGAATGCTTCCTGCGGACCAAGATGGATGTGTTGGCTATCGGAAATTACATTGTGGAGAAGGCCTGATGAGAATAATGATCCTGCACATGCGGTTTCACCCCGACCTGACCGGGACAGGCCCGCTGGTCACCGATCTGGCCGCCGACCTGGTCGAGCAAGGCAACGAGGTCACGGTCATAACCAGCATGCCTCATTACGGACGTCGAGAAATTCCGGCGGAATATCGCGGGCGGCTGCTCCATCGCAGCGACTTCAACGGCATAGACCTCTGGCGCACTTACGTTTATGTGCCGCCGAATCCCAGCGGATTTCAGCGCGGCATCAACTACCTGAGTTACACGTTCATGTCGATCGTCGCCGGATTGATGGCCAAAAAACCCGACGTCATCCTGTGCGTCAACCCGCCGATCACCGTGGGGTTTTCCGGATGGCTGCTCGGTCTGGCCCGCCGCGCGCCGATGGTCTTCAACGTGCAGGACGTATGGCCCGATTGTCTGGTGATCATCGACAAGTTGCGAAGTCCCCTGTTGATCCGGATTTTTAAATACCTGGAAAAATTCATCTACCGCGTCTCTTCCCGCGTCACGGCGCTCTCCGAGGGGATGAAAGAGAACCTGACGCGGAAAGGCGTTCCCGCCGAGAAGGTCGTGGTCATTCCGAACTGGTCTGACGTCGAAACCATCCGCCCGGTGGAAAGGGAAAACGGCTTTCGGGCGGCTCAGGGGTTGAACGGAGAATTCGTCGTGATGTTCGCTGGCAACCTTGGCTTTATCGCCATGCTCGATAAGGTGCTTGACGCGGCCAAACTATTGGAGGGCGACCCTCACATTCAGTTTTTGATCGTCGGCGAAGGAAACGCCAAGGCTGATCTGGTCAGCCGGGCCGGCGAGATGGGGCTGAAGAACGTCCGATTCCTGCCCACGCAACCGAAGGATGTGTTGCCGCAGATGTTGGGCGCCGCCGACCTCTCGCTGGTGACGCTGAACAAGCGGCTCGGCCAATTGAATGTGCCGAGCAAGACCTACTCGATCATGGCCAGCGCCCGGCCGGTGCTGGCTTCGGTGCCCGAAAATTCCGAGATCGCGCGACTGGTCAATGCGGCCGATTGTGGAGAAGGCGTTCCGCCCGAAGACCCACAATCGCTGGCGAGCGCCATCAAGCGGTTGTCCGGCCAGCCGGAAAAGCTTCGGGTTTATGGGGCTAACGGTCGACGTTACGTGGAAGAATGCCTCGCCCGTCGCAGTTTAACCACGCAGTACCATAATCTCCTACAACAGGTAGTCAATACGCGGAAATTTTGAAGCGCTTTCATTGTTCATCGTTCATCGTTGATTGTTCATTTGTCATTGCCGAGGCTGCGCAATTCCACAATGACAAATGAACAATCAACGATGAACAATGTCCTGTTGATCAAGTCTCAAAAATTCCCCATCTGCTTAAAACAAAAAGGTCGAAACCTTCCTTATGGATACGCAAACTTACCCAACGCCTGTGGATGAGACTGCTGTCTTGTCAGATCAAGTTGTCATTCGAATCAAAATCGATTCGGAATTTCCGGCCCCGCCCGTAAAAGAATTCCGCGAGCCTTTACTGAAACGCCCTCTGGACGTCCTCATCTCTTTGACCATGCTCCTGATGTCAATCCCGCTCTCCCTGCTCGTCGCCGTCGCCATTAAGCTCGAAGACGGCGGCCCGGTCTTTTACCGCCAGTGGCGGTGGGGGAGATTCGGAAAGAGGTTCATGGTTCTCAAGTTCCGCACAATGATTCCGGACTCCGACAAAAAGTTCGGGCTGAGACAGGCGAAGGAGAACGATCAACGCATTACCCGCGTGGGACGCATTCTTCGCGGGTGCGGCATGGACGAACTGCCGCAAATTATCAACATACTGCGCGGTGAAATGAGCTTCGTCGGCCCGAGGGCTTTGGCCGTCGGAGAGATCATTTTTGACAAAAACGGGGGGCGCGTCGAGTACGAAAAAACTCCGGGGTTTCATCGCCGCCAGGTCGCGCGCCCCGGCCTCACGAGTTTGGCCACGATCTACATCCCGAAGGATTCCCCAGCTCATCGCAAGTTCCGTTATGACCTTTACTACATCCGCAAACTGTCGTTCGGATTGGACCTCCGACTGATCGCCCTTTCATTCTGGATAAGTTTTCGAGGCAAATGGGAGACTAGACAGCGAAAGGTGTAACTATTCCGCCGGCTTAAAGCGCGGCGGCTTTCTTAGCCCTGCCCCGAAGGGCGGACTTTGAGCGAGTAGTTACGGACTCGCATCCGTGAAAGGAACACGCCGATCACGGACATTGAGTGAAGCGTTAAAGTCGGCA
>DATCXQ010000906.1:0-5452 GCA_036565725.1 Blastocatellia bacterium | reverse complement strand
GACGATACGAGATTGATCGCCGGATGATTGGCTTAATGGTGGCGCATGGGGCGGCCTGCGGGAATTTTTCCCCGCTGAATGCGCTGAGCGCCATTGTCACGCAGGCGGTGACGCGCAATGGACTGCAAATGTCTGTGGCGGACTTGTTCCTGGGAAACCTCGCATACAACGTGGCGCTCGCCGTCGTCATATACCTGGTGTTCGGCGGGCTGCGGCTCAGTTGGCGAGCGGCGAAAGTCGCTCCGCCGGCGGCCGACGACGACCCAAACGAATCGGCTCCGCAACGTTTAAGCGGCGACCAGCTTTGCGCGTTGTTTGTCATGCTGGCGGTGGCTGGCGCGGCCTTCGGCTTCGGCCTCAACATCGGCTTCGTCGCCTTAGCAGCCGCCGTCGCGCTACACTTGATGTTCCCCGTCTCGAGCGGCAAGGCGGAGCAGCGGATTGCCTGGAGCGTGGCGCTACTCGTCTGCGGGATCGTCACGTATGTCGCAGCCCTGCAACGCTACGGCACAATGGAGGCGGTCGGTCGCGGCATTGCAGGTTTGAGCAGCCCGCTGGCGCACGGGCTGCTGCTTTGCGTCGTCGGCGCGGTGACTTCGGCCTTTGCGTCGAGCGCGGGCATTCTGGGCGCGCTGATCCCACTTGCCGTTCCGTTGATGGCGAGTGGGGATATCAACCCGACCGGTCTGGTCGTCGCGCTGGCGCTTTCGGCGACGGTTGTGGACGCGACGCCGTTCTCCACAGTCGGCGCGCTCGTGGTTGCGAACGCCGAGGATGAAGAAAGGGCGCAAATTTACCGTGGACTATTGTGGTGGGGAATGGCGATGGTTATTACCGCTCCGCTCCTGACCTGGTTGCTCTTCATTCTCCCCGCCAGTTGAGACGATATGAAAATTACCCTGCTCGGAACCGGCACGCCCGCGCCGTCGCTCGCGCGGCAAAGTTCGGGCTACCTCATCGAAGTCGGCGGCGACCTGATCGTTATGGATCACGGCCCCGGCGCGCATCACCGCCTGCTTGAGAGCGGGCATCGCGCTGTAGATGTGAGCCACGCCTTTTTCAGCCACCTGCATTACGACCACTGCATGGATTATGCGCGCCTCGTGCTGCAACGCTGGGACATGGGCGCGGATCGGATTCCCGACCTGAAGGTTTACGGGCCGGCGCCGATTGCGCGTATGACCGAACTGCTCTTCGGCGAGGAGGGCGTTTACGGCCCCGACATTCGCGCGCGCATCGAACACGAAAGCAGCGTCTTCGTGTTTCAGGAACGCGGCGGGAAGCCGCCCCGCAAGCGTCCTGCGCCGCAGGTCATAGAAGCGCATGCGGGCGACGTGGTCGAAGGCGCCGGGTGGAAAGTCACGGTGGGGAAGGCGTCGCACGTTCAGCCGTTGCTTGAGTGTCTGGCGTTTCGCTTAGACAGCGACGAAGGCTCAATGTGTTACTCCGGCGACAGCGGCGGCGTGTGTGAAGAAGTGATCGAACTAGCGCGCGGCTGCGACGTGGCCATTTTGATGAACCACTACTTGAGCGGAACCGAGCCGACAGCCAGTTACCGCGCGGCATGCGGAAACCACAAGGACAACGCAGTGATAGCGCAGCGCGCGGGCGTCAAAACTCTGGCGCTCACTCACGTCCTCGCCCGGATAGATCGGCTCGACATCCGCGAACAAATCATCCGCGAAGTCAAACAGGTGTTCGCCGGCCAGGTCATCTGGGGTGAAGACTTGATGCGGCTTACGCTCACGGAACACGGTCTCGTGAAGATAGAGCAAGCCAACTAACCGATTGAATGAGAGAGACCTTTATGAAACGACGGCTGCAATTTACTTTCCGCTTTGTGGCGCTGACCGCAATACTCCTCGGCGCTGACTCGACGGCCTTACGGCTGCGTCTCAATCCTTACGACGCTGTGGTTCAACCGGCGGCGCGCGCGCAAACTGCGCGGCAGCGTCGACCGAATATCGTGCTGATCTTCCCCGACAACCTCGGCTGGGGCGAGGTTGGAGTCTACGGGAGCGTGCGCGGGGCGCCGACGCCGCGCATTGACCGGCTTGCGGCTGAGGGAATGAGGCTCACCAACTTCAACGTCGAGTTTTCGTGTACGGTCTCGCGGGCGGCGCTTCTCACCGGGCGCTACGCCGTGCGTACGGGCGCGGTGCAAAATTCCGGGATTACGCAGTGGGAGGTCACGATCGCCGAAGCCTTGAAGTCGGCGGGTTATTCGACGGCGCTGTTTGGCAAGTGGCATTTGGGTGGAGCGAATTGGCTGAAGAATAAACGCGCGCCCACCGATCAAGGATTCGACGAATGGTACGGCATCCCTATGACCAGTAATGAAGCGCAGACGACGACCATGCCTGATTTCAACCCCGCCACGATGGAAGCGCCCTACATATGGGAAGGCAAGGCCGGCGAGCCGTCGCGCAAGGTGAAGGTGTTCGACCTCGACACTCGGCGCACGCTCGACCGCGAGGCGGCCCAGCGCGGCGTCGCGTTTATGGAGCGCAACGTGAAAGCGAACAGACCATTCTTCTTCTACTATCCGATCACTCAAATCCACTTCCCCACGCTCGCGCATCCGGACTTTGCCGGGAAGACCGGCGCGGGCGACATCGGCGACGCGATGGCGGATGTGGACTACAACACCGGCCTGGTGCTCGATGCGATCAAACGACTCGGGATTGAACGGAATACGATTGTCATCTGGTGCACTGACAATGGCGCGGAAATGCGGCGGCCCTGGCGCGGTTCTGCGGGTCCGTGGAATGGTTTTTACAACACTGTGATGGAAGGCGGCATCCGCACGCCTTGTATCATTCGATGGCCAGGGCGGATTCCCGCCGGGCGGGTGTCGAATGAGATCGTGCATCAGATTGATTTTTTCCCAACGCTGGCGGCGGCCATTGGCGCTGACATTGTACCGATAGATCGCGCGATTGACGGCGTGAATCAGCTTCCGTTTCTGGAAGGGAAGCAGAGCAAATCAAACCGCGACAGCGTCATCTTCTTTGCCGATTTCCAACTGCGCGCGGTCAAGTGGAAGGATTGGAAGCTGCACTACGTATTTATGCAGGAGCCGCGCACGCCCGCGCCGCCGCTGATGCGGCTATTCAACCTTCGCTCCGACCCAAAAGAGGAATCCGACATTAAGGACGCCAACCCGTGGGCGCAAAGCGTGATGGACAAAATCGTCGCCGGTTTTCTGGCGACGACCGAGCGTTACCCGCACGTCCCGCCAAACGCGCCCGATCCTTATGCGCCGCAGCGACGGGACTAGAGTTTCCTGTACACCGTCCGCGTCGTCGAGGAAGGGCCGCCCAACACGCCGCTCCGCGTCGTTTCGATGATCAACGATGTTGGCGATTCGAGCGCGAGCGTCTGTTTGACTTCGCTCGTCAGCGGCTGGTCGGTTCCGGGGAGATCAAAGCTCTGCGTCGTTGTGATGACCAGCTTGTCGCCTTCCCACGCGGTCTTCGAGGTTTGCGTCTGATTGCCGCGCCCCATCATTACCGAGTTCTTTGTCTCCGATCCGTCGAGCGCGAAGACGAACCTGAGCGGCGGCTGCATATCGCCGCGCGCGAAGAACGCGTACTCGACCGTCATCCGTTCCGCCGTTTGTGTGATGGTGATGCTAGACCCCCAGCCGCTTCCCATATTGCCAATGCGCTCTCCACTGGCGCCTCGCTGTCCGTCGCCCGCCGGCGCCGGTTCGCCCGACCAGCGACCGGAAAAGTCAGGCCTCGTTTGGGCCATCGCGCCAACGGCTAAAAGGGCGACCAGCGCGCTACTCAAAAAAAATGTCAGGCGTTCCATCAATTTTGTCTCCTTCGGCTCAATGACAATGAATTATCGGAAAGCGGTTATCAGATCAGTGTACGGATATATTCTTCGTCGCTGCGGCGACTGGATAATCATTCGCCCCTCTGATCTGATAATTGCTCTAGTCCGAGCCATTGACATCCTAGACCTGTAGCCTGGAGGCGCCAAGGTCGCGGACTTTCCGCCAGGTCGCCGCGCCGCTAATCTGGTTCAAGACTCCTTACATTCATCCAAGACAACGCAGTTCCAGGACGTATCCTGTGCAGAATCCGATCTGAACGGCTTTTCGATCTGTGAGGTCGCTGAAGTCATTGATCACGCCAACAAGGGAAGTAACCATGAAAAGGATTGCGAAAAGATCGCTTCGTTTAGGGATGCTCTGGACTGTTTTGGCGCTTACTGTTCCGGCCCAGGTCGCTACGACCGGACAACTGGTCGGCGCCGCGCAGGATCAATCGGGCGCAGTCGTACCGGGCGTCGAGTTGCAGTTACAAAATGAAGACACTAAAGTCGTGACGCTTCCCAGGCAAGTGCAGTTCAGGGTTCAATTCACGTTTTAGAGCGAATTGCAATTGCATATACGGGAAGGCTGCCGGATCAGTACCGCGAGCGGTAGCGAGCGGGCTTCGCGCTCCGGTCGCGCTCGCTACCGTTCGCGGTACTGATCAGTACTTACATCTCAGTATGCCGTAAATTGATTTGCAATCCGCTCCAGGTTTTATGAATGGCAAGGGGAAAAGGGAGATAATAAAACGCAAGCATCTACAACCGAAGTTCCCCCTGCGCTGGCTGGCCGCGGCGCTAACGCTGTCGGGATTGGTGTGGACCGCGCGGGCGGCCGAGCCGATCATTTACACCGTAAAATTCCCCGCGCCTGACACGCGCATTGCCGAGGTTGAGGCGGCCTTTCCTACGGGCAAGCGGGCGACGATCGAATTGATGATGCCTGTCTGGTCCCCCGGTTTTTATCGCGTCGAAGATTATGCCGGCCGCGTGCAGGGCCTGTCGGCGCGCGCGCCGGACGGCAATAAGCTGGCCGTAACGCAGCCGCAAAAGAATCGTTGGCTCGTCGAAACGAAAGGCGCGGCGAATGTGATCGTGTCGTACCGACTGCTTTGCAACGGCCGCTCGGTCACGACCAATTGGGTCAGCGAGGATTTGCTGGCGCTGAACGGCGCGGCGGCTTTTATCACGCTGGCCGAGCGGGCGCGCCGCCCGCACGAAGTCCGACTGGAATTACCTCCGCAATGGAAACGCGCGATGAGTGGGCTGGACCCCGCGCCTGACGGCCGGCCCAATCACTTTCGCGCCGCCGATTACGATACGCTCGTTGATTCGCCGATCGTCGCGGGCGCCTTGTCCGTGCGCGAATTCGAGGTTGAAGGCAGTAAACATCAACTCGTGGACGCGGGCGATTTCAAAAAATGGGACGGCGAGCGCGGCTCGAAAGACCTGGAAAAGATCGTGCGCGAGACGCGACGTTATTGGGGATTCTTACCGTTCAAGCGTTACGTGTTCCTGAACGTGTTTCGACAGGGCGGAGGCGGTCTGGAACATGGCGCCTCCACGTTGCTCACGAGTTCGCCGAATATGGCGGCGCCGACCTTGCGCTGGCTCTCGTTCGTCGGCC
>DATCXQ010000451.1:0-4190 GCA_036565725.1 Blastocatellia bacterium | reverse complement strand
GCCTTTGCTAACGGCCGCTCGCTACCGCTCGCGGTACTGATCCGGCGTGAGTCAACTTTTCAATGTCGCGGGCAATAAAGCGTGTTTCGCAAAAAGAATTCGCCTTCTTTAGTTCGATTGCTCGTGAATTTACAGAACGCTTTATCGGAGGTCAATGAAATCGATTCTCGCATTAGAGACGCAGGTCTTTTCCGCAGCGACTGCTTCTCCATTTATGCAACCGGACCAAATTGAATACGTCATTGTAAACAGGTTCGTTATGGAGACCTGCGACCACGGAGAACAAAACAAAAGTCACGCAGATGAGGATAGGAGAAAAAGGCAATGACATTGGCGGAAGTCTGTGTTCGGCGGCCGGTATTTACGACGATGCTGATAATGTTTCTAGTCGTGCTGGGCGTCTTCTCGTTCCTGGACCTCGGAGTAGACCTCTTTCCAAAGGCTGATCCGCCAATCGTCAGTGTGCGCATCCGGTTGCCGGGCGCCAGCCCTGACGAAATGACCAGCCAGGTGATCCTGCCCGTCGAAGAGCAGTTGAGCAGCGTAAGCGGTTTGGACGAACTGGAAATCATGGTGATGGACGGCAGCGCGCGCATCACCTGCCGCTTCGTGCTCGACCGCAAGATGGAAGACGCCGCTCAGGATGTTCGCGAGAAGATGGCGCTGGCGATGGGCAAACTGCCGCCGAACGTCGAACCGCCCGTCATCACCAAGGCCGATCCTGAATCAGACCCGATCCTTACGCTGGTCGTCGGCGGCCCTCGCTCGCTGCGCGAGATCACTGAAATCTCGGATAAGCAGATCAAACGCGCATTGCAAACCCTGGATGGCGTCGCGGCGATCGACATCGTCGGCGGTCGAGACCGTGAGATTCAGATCCTGCTCGACGCCGAAAAGCTCAACAGCCATCGCATCACCGTCAATCAGGTCGCCCGCGCGCTGGAAAACGAAAACATCGAAGCGCCCGGCGGCAGGCTCTTTCAGGGCACGGAAGAGCTGGCCGTGCGCACGATGGGTCGCTTCGACGTAGTGCGAGAGTTCAGCGATCTGATCGTTTCGAGCGCCGCCGGCGCGCCGATCAAGGTCTCCGACCTGGGGCGCGTCGAAGACACGTACAAAGAGCCGCGCAGCTTTGCCAGGCTCGACGGAAAGCCGGCGGTCACGCTGCAAATCCGAAGGCAGGCGGGGACTAACACGGTGAAAGTCGTGGACGCCGTGCGCGACAAACTGGAGAAATTGCGCCCGACCGTCCCCGACGATCTGACGATAGACGTCGTCAGCGATCAATCGCTGTTCATTCGCGCGTCGATCGCCTCGCTGGAAGAACATTTGCTGTTGGGCAGTTTGCTGGCGAGCCTGGTCATTCTGCTCTTCATACGTAATTGGCGCGCGGTGCTGATCTCGTCGCTGGCGATTCCGGCCTCGATCATAGCGACGTTTACCCTGATGCGGATCGCGGGCTTCACGCTGAACAACATGACGTTGCTGGCTTTGACGCTGTCCGTCGGCATCGTTATTGACGACGCGATTGTCGTACTGGAAAACATCTTCCGCCATCTCGAAGAGTTTCGCCGCTCGCCGATGCAGGCGGCGATCGAAGGAACGAAGGAAGTGGCGCTGGCCGTGACGGCCACGACGCTGTCACTCGTGGTGATCTTCGTGCCGATCGCTTTTATGACCGGCTACGCGCAACGGTATTTGAATTCCTTCGGCTGGACGATGACTTGCGCGATTCTGGTGTCGCTGCTGGTGTCGTTCACGCTGACGCCGATGCTGGGCGCGCGATTTCTCCGCCGCGGCCCCGGTGACGTCAAGCTGTCGAAGCAGACGGCGTTCTTCACCTGGATCGAGCGTCGCTATGAGCGCATGCTCAACTGGTCGCTCAATCATCCGTGGGTCATCGTGGGTTTAAGCGTACTGGTTTTCGCCTCCACGTTTCCGCTCAATCGCCTGGTCGGGCGCGATTTCATTCCCAACGACGACCAGGGCGAATTCACCATCCATGTCGATCTTCCCGAAGGACTGTCACTCACCGGCTTGACCAAATTCGTGGACGATATCGAGCCGAGGCTGCAGAAATTGCCCGAACTCGATCATCTGTTGACGCAATCCAGCGATCGGCTCAATCACGTCCACTTCGTGCCCAACCTTGTGGAACTGGACAAACGCAAAATAAGTACGCAGGAAGCGGCGGCCGCCGCGCGAAAAATCTTCGAGCAGGTCCCGCAGGCGAGGCAAAAGATCGCATTCCCGTCGGCCCTGGGCGGCGGCGAATCGCTGGGCTTTCCGATTCAGGTGCAACTGTTCGGCCCCGAAATCGACAAACTTGGCGAACTGGCGCGCAAGGCGGGCGATGAAATCCGCGCGCTCCCGGGCATCGTCAGTTCCGAACCGTCATTCTTTTTCGCCAACCCGGAATTGCGCGTCACGCTCGACCGCGCTCGCGCCGCGGAATTAGGCGTGCGGGCCTCCGACGTCGCCGGCGCCGTTCGCCTGATGATGAGCGGCGAAGACGAGATTTCCAACTACCGCGAAGCCGGCGAGCAATATCCGGTCAAAATTATGCTCGACGAAAAACAGCGCGGCGACCGCGAGATTCTTTCGCGTTTGATGGTTCCGTCGAGCAAGCTCGAACAGGTTCGCATTGACAACATCGCCGAGGTCAACCGCGGGCTGGGGCCCTCGCGCATCAGCCGATTCAATCGTCAGTACAACGTCCCAATCTACGCCGCCAACGCGCCCGACAAACCAATGAGCGAAGCGGTCAAGGACATCACGCAGGTCATGCAGAATCTCAATTTACCGCCGGGCTACAGGTTCTTTTTCGGCGGCAACGTTAAGGCGCTGGACGAGACGACGAATAATCTGATTATGGCGTTTCTGCTCGCCATCGTGTTTATGTACATGGTGCTGGCCGCGCAATTCGAGAGCTTCACGCATCCGTTCATCATCCTGCTGGCGCTGCCGCTCAGCGTGCCGTTCGCGCTGCTGTCGCTTTATCTAACCGGGCGCACGCTGAATCTGTGGAGTACGCTCGGCGTGTTGCTGCTGCTGGGCATCGTCAAGAAGAACGCGATTCTGCAAGTGGATTACACCAATCACCTGCGCGCGCAAGGCGTACCCTTGCGCGAGGCCATCCTGCAAGCTGACCGCGCGCGTTTGCGCCCGATCCTGATGACGACCTTTGCGATCATCGCGGGCTTGATCCCGACGGCGTTCGGACGCGGCGCGGGCAGCGCGCAACGCTCCGCCATCGCCGTCACGATCATCGGCGGGCAATTGTTCTGTCTGTTGCTGACGCTGTTGTTGACGCCGGTCGCTTATGAGTTGCTGGACCGCTGGAGCCCGAAGGCGCTGCGCGTGCGGCAGTGGAGTTGGAAGGCGCTTTTCAAGGGAGCGAGTGAGAAGCCGAATGAATGACAGAATCCCGGTAATAGTAAGGAGGATTTTTCTTTGAACCTGTTCGGACTGACTTCTGACCGTGTGATCGCGAGGCTTCAACAGAACGATGGCCGCAGTTCAATCCCCTCGTTAGGCCGCTCACTGCTGATCGGGAGTTTTGGATTCTGCTTTGCGAGCCTGTGCGTCTTTGCCACAGTGGCCTTTGCCGAACGCTGGATGTACAGGAGCCTGGGATTAAGCGGCGCATACGCCGTTTGGACCATCCTCTTCATTTTTCTCGGAGGAGCGTTGCTAAGCCCGCTGGTAATCGGCCCGGGCCGGTTGTGGCGGTTCCAGCTTGTGTTCGGAACGGCGTTTCTCATTTACGCGGTTGGTTGGGTAGCTTCTTATTTCACGCTGCGGGGAGTCGCCGGAGAGTGGGCAGGTTCGCTTGTCGGGTCCATATTGATGGCGCTCGTCATCGCCCAGGCCTTCGGCGTTATGAAAACTTTCTTCGCGCAGGCTGCCTCGCTGTTTATCGCCAATTCCGCAGGATATTTTCTAGGCGACCTGCTCAACAACTCGATCGGTGGAAAAACCGGGATGTTGTTGTGGGGCCTACTGTATGGGTTGTGCCTGGGAGCCGGCCTAGGATTGTCAATATTTCTTGCTCAGACACCTCTCCGCAAACAGCTCAATAACCTAAAGCCCAAGCCCGTTCTACGCTGACTCGTTTGAATAAATAATGTGACAACTGTGTAGGGGCAGACCTGCGTGTCTGCCCCGGCTTGGCGCACGTCCTGAAGCCG
>DATCXQ010000897.1:0-14313 GCA_036565725.1 Blastocatellia bacterium | reverse complement strand
CGCCGGCGACGTCCGCCATTCGCTCGCCGCCATCTCGCGGGCCAGAGACCTGATCGGCTACCGCCCTCTGGTCGGATTGGCCGAAGGTTTGAGACACACCGTCGAGTGGTACCGGGATAATCAGTGAGATTGCGGATTGCGGATTGCGGATTGAAGAAATTCTACGATTACGTTCTCCGCATTTTGCGATTCAGGGCGCCGATTGAGGCTCAAAAAATCCGCATTCCGCATTCCGCATTCCGCATTCCGCATTCCGCAGTCACATGCGCTACATTCTGATCCCAATTAAAGACCTCACGCGCGCGAAGCAGCGCCTCGGTTTATTGATGACGCAGGAGGAGCGGACCCGCCTGGCGTGGGCCATGCTCGAAAACACTTTCGCCGCGGCGGCCGGGGCGCGTAAGGTCGACCGAGTCGCCGTGGTCACACTCTACGCGCCCGCCATCGAACTAGCCCGGAAATACGGGATGGAGTTGATCGCCGAGACCGAGCAGATTTCAGAAAGCGCTTCAGTTGATTTCGGATCGAGGGAGGCGAAGAAACGCGGCGCGACCGCCGCCTTGCGACTGCCGATCGACCTGCCGCTCGTCACCGCCGGCGACATCGAGACAATCATTGAACATGACGGCGACGGACCGTCGATTGTGGTCGTCCCCTCGCGCGACGGCACGGGAACGAACGCGATCCTGCGCCGGCCGCCCGACCTCTTCCCTTCACACTTCGGCCCCGACAGTCTGGCCAAACATCTGGCGGAGGCCGCGACGGCGAAGGCCGCTTGCAGGGTGATCGAACTCCAACGCGTCGCGCTCGACATTGACGATCCGGACGACGTGTCCGAATTTATCCGGCGCGGGGAGGGCGCGAGCGTCTATGAATTGCTCGCCGCGATGGGCGTTCCCGAACGGCTCGGCGTCAAATAACGGCGCCGGCTCTGGCTAGCGGAATCGAAATGCGGCATGATGTGCGCGCTCCAAAACCATCTTTCAAAGAAGGGGGTCCCTCCATATGAAAAACAGCGCGCCTTCACTTGCTTCTTCGACAGATAGCGGAACTCGTCTGTGCGAAGGAATGGAAATTATAGGCGAGGTGAAATTCACCGACGCTATGAGAGTGGAAACCAAAATCTCCGGCAAGATCTTCTCTGACTCCGGCAGTCTGGTGGTGGGCGAGAAAGGGCATATTCAGGCGACGATCGAGGCGGGGGTCGTTGAAATCTTCGGAACTGTCGAAGGAAGCGTCACGGCTAAACAGAGGGTGCAGATTCGCGCGGGCGCGCGTGTCACCGGCGACATCCGCGCGCCGGAATTGAACGTCGAGTATGGGGCATTCTTCGAAGGGAAGTGTTATGTGACCGCCTGAACGACTTCCATCCGCCGCTTCGCCGATCTGCCGACGGCGACCTGGAAGATCGCGCTTTTGCCTTGCGCGTGCGGAGAGAAGAATTCGATCACATCGTCGTCATAAAAAGTCAGTCCCGATGCGCCAAACCCTTGGGCGTAAGCGGTCAGATACATCCTTCCGCCGATGATCCCCGCTTCCAGTTGCGCCGCGCGGTAACCACGATTGCCGAACCGCCCGAAGACGGCGTTCAGGTCTGCGATGAAGAATATTGTCGCGGCAGCCTCGGCAGGCAACGCCTGTTCCAATCCCAGGTAACCCGCCTCCCTGCGAAACTCGCCGGCTTTGATCATCTCAATCGCCATTCCGTCCTGATCGAGCGCATAAGCGCCCGGCCCCAATCCTTCAACGGCATGGACGATCATATAGATCTGGTTGAGATGCGACGCCGCAGGCGCCGCGTCGAGAAAATCCGCCGGAATCTCCCGCGTCGAACGATAGAGCAGAGTCGAAAACTCCTTGAAACTGAGGCTGCCGCTACGGTCGAACCGCCTCGTCGAGCCGCGCTTCAAAATCACCGTTCCGAGCCCCTCGCGCGACATCTCGTCATTGCCGAAAGGTTCCAGCCTGATCAAGCTATCCCGCGGCTCCGTTTTTTTCACTTCCTGGATGGCGCCACGCCACCGGCGGACTTCCTCTTCATCGAGGAGCGACGAGGCCGCGTGCATTTCTCGCATCGCCGGATAATCGATCTCGCTCGTCGAAAGCGGCTCTGTTTCCAGCGCCAGTCGTCCGATGTCGGCGGGCGGCTCTGGCGCAGGCGACGAGGTTCGACCTAGCGAAACCATCGAAAACGCGACTTCGCGGTCGGCGTCGAGGTCGAGCAAAAAGTTGACATCTCCATCAACAAACCCCATCACGACGCGCGCCGGAAGATTCAACGCCGTGGCCGTCGCCAACAGGTTCGCGAGCATCGTGCCGTTGTCCCAGCCGAAGTGGCGATAGGTCCGCGCCTGATACTTCCATGCGTTGCGCCAGTATGTTCCCGCGCAGATGATCGTCACAGGCGCGCTCGTCACGCTCGGCTCTCCCGCAGCCGCCCGCGCGATCACGCCGCGATAATCGCCCCGCCGCAACCGCCGCAGCGAAAAATCATGCGCGCCGAAGTGATAGACGCCCGCTTCCAGATCAGGCAGATCGCCGCAGACCAGATATAACTCGATCTCATAGAGCGCGCCCGTACACGCCGCCGCGCGAAACATGATCTCGCCCCCCGGATTTTGTCTGATCTTAGTGACGCCGGCTGAGTAGTAGAGCGCTTGCGCCAGATCTTTCAGATCGGGGATCGCCTCGCCAGTAGTCTCGGCCTGTCTCGATATGGCTTCGAGGGCGGGCATGTCGAGCGGCGGAAGTTCGCGCGGCAGTTCGATCCGGTCGAGCGTCGTGTAGATTTTGAAGGGTAGCGGCTTGTTGGGCCAATCGAGAAAATGGACTCTGTCGCGAACGCTCCGGAACGAATGTTTCGTCGCGTCGTGATAAGCCCAACCCGCAGCCGTCTCGTGATTGCGCCTTGTGGCGCCCATTTCACTCCTCCCACGCAATCAATAAATCGTCAGGTTATTTCAGCCACGAATGAACACGAATATTCACGAATATTGGCAAGGGATCACACAGCGACTGGGGCATCAACAAAGAGATTCGTGAATATTCGCGTTCATTCGTGGCTGAAAATCTTTCGACCTGTGCAGCTCATCCTGTTTAAAGATCAACCCATCGAGCTGAAGCGCTCCGGCTTGACTTTGTAAAGCACGCGCTGCTCGCCTGGCTGGCGGAAGGGATAGACTTCCTTGTTCAGATATTTCTTCGCCAGCTTGTTGATGTGATCGTCCGCCCCATCCTGGGTGCGTTCGGCGACCTGGCCGCGAACTTCCAGATAGCGGTACGGGTTGTCGGGGTCGACCAGCACCAACGCCACCCGCCCGTCGCGCTGCAGGTTTTTGTCCTTCTGGCGGCCGGCGGCCGTGTTGAACAGAACATGCTCTCCGTCGAAATCGATCCAGACCGGCGTGACTTGCGGCGAGCCGTCAGGCATCAAAGTGACCAGGCCGGCGAAAATTTTCTTCTCGAAAAGGTCTCGATACTTGTTGGGTATAACCTCTGCCATATTACTCTCCATATTTTTAATCATTCACAGCGCCAGTTCGGCCATCACGCGCAAAGTGTCGATGTCCGACGCGCCGCAGATAAGCGTCGTAATTCCGCATTCTTTCCACGCCGCGAGCCTTTCGGCTATCCGCTCACGCGGCCCGCACAGCGCCACCTCGTCAACCAATTCATCTGGGACAGCCACCACCGCCTCCATCTTCTTGCCCGCCAGATAAAGGTCCTGAATTTTGTTCGCGGCTTCTTCGTACCCGTAGCGACACGCGATGTTGAAGTAGAAATTCTTTTCACGCGCGCCCATTCCGCCGATGTAAAGCGCCAGGTGCGGTTTAATCATATTTCGGCAATTCGCCACATCATCGCCCATCCGGATAGTCACGGTCGGCGCCATATCGAACGAAGAAAGATTTTTTTCGCCGCCAGCTTTGGCGAAGCCTTCGTCCAGCCATTCGCGGTAAACGTCCACGCGTTGGGGCGAGAAGAATATCGGAAGCCACCCGTCGGCGATCTCGGCCGCCAGCGCGACGTTCTTCGGCCCGACGGCTGCGAGATAGATCGGAATGTTCGACCGTATCGGATGTATGATCAACTTGAGCGGCTTGCCCAACCCCGACCCCGACCTTGTCGGAATGTCGTAATGTTCGCCGTGATGCTCCAGCGGCTGTTCGCGCTCGAGGATTTTGCGGACGATCTCGACGTATTCGCGCGCGCGCGTCACCGGTTTCCCGTAAGGGACGCCGTGCCATCCCTCGACCACCTGCGGCCCCGAAGCGCCGATGCCGAGCAGCATACGCCCGCCGGTCAGCAGATCGAGCGTCGCCGCCGTCATCGCCGTCACAGCGGGCGCGCGCGCCGTCATCTGCATAATCGCAGTGCCGACGTTGATCTTTTCAGTCTTCGCAGCAAGCCACGTGAGCGTGGTCACCGCGTCCGATCCGTAAGCCTCCGCCGTCCAGACCGAGTGGAAACCCAAACGATCGGCCTCCCGCGCAAGCGCGACGTTGTCTTCGGGGTTCGCGCCCCAGTAACCGAGGTTCAATCCGAGCCGCATTTTTTCTCCTCAGAAAATCCCTGGGTACGCGTCGCTTCCAGCGCGCAGGCTTGGGTCGAAGGCCTGTTGGGGACCCGCAGCTCGCCTGGGGCTGGATGCGCACGATTGCAAGCGATTATTACTCGACGCAAGCGAGGCGACTTCAGGGTGTCTAATGCCGATCAATGCGTCTTTCCCAACTACTGCGCGCTGGAAGCGACGCGTACCCGGGGGTGGTTTTCATTCTTCACAGGGTATGGCCAAATCAGTCTTTTTCTACCTTCCCGTAGATGTACTTCTCCGGCACGAGTCCCCAATAGCGACTGTCGCTGCTGTTCCGGCGGTTATCTCCCAGCACGAAGTAGTGATGATCCTTCACATGTATCGACCCCGGCATCGAATCGTCGGAACGATAATCAACATTCATGTACGGTTCGTCCAATAGAGAGCCATTGATCAACACCTTGCCGTTTTCAATCATAACCTCTTCGCCCGGCAGCCCGATTACGCGTTTGATATACGACTTCGATGGATCGTCCGGATACCAGAAGATAACAATGTCTCCGCGGTTTATCTCTTCGACAACTTTCCATATCAGGACGCGCTCGCCGTCATGAAAAGTGGGCATCATTGCCTGGCCCACCACCCTGACCGCCGCCAGAATGTAGTTCGTGAAGATCAGTATTGATACGAACGCCAATACCAACCCGACGGCGCTCGTCGTGATTCCGGCAGTCGCGTATCCCGCGCCTCCGTACCGCGCCGGCTCACGCTGAGTCCGCCTGAGCGCCACCAGCCCCGAATGAGTCCGACAAAAGAGCCGACCAGAAAAAGACCGAGCGTCAGTATGCTGCCTAGGCCGATGATCAGCGAAGCCGTGGCCATGCCTTTTCGCGTTTGAACATTCGTTGATAAGGTTGATGCATAAGTGAGGTTTTCCATATAGCTTTATAACGCCGAACTGACCTGCGCCAGTAGCTTCAGATATTCAGCCGGATGCGCCCCGTTTTCTTTTTCGACTCGCCCCCATAACAGATCGACGATTGCGCGTTTGCCAATATCTTTGCCGCGCGTCTTTTCCCACTCGGCCTCGCGCGCCAGGCAGGCCACATAAAACAGCCACATCATTCGATCGGCCAGCGGTTTGAACAGGACGCCGGCCGAGAATTCATCCGTCGAAGTTATCGAATCCAGTTCATCGCCTAAGAGGCGAACTTGCCTGACGCCTTTATCGCGCCAATCGGCGTCGGCGAGCGAACCGAACCAATTGTCGAGCCTCGCGCAGAACCCTTCGTGCAGCTTGAGACGTCGAATGTCGCGCGCCGATTGCGCGATCAGCGTATTGTGCGCGCCCTCCCAGGCCTCGAAGATCACGCTGTCGCGCAGCAATCGCGGCAGTATAGAGAAGTTCTCCATCGCCCCATTGCCTCCCAGGATTTCTATTCCGCGACGGATGACGTCGGTGGCCGAAATCGAAGAGCGGTATTTGTTCAAATTGACCGCCAGACGGAAGAACTGTTTGCCAGCCTCATCGGCTCTGCCCGCTTCGATCTCGTCGCGCAGATAGGCCAGATAGAGACTGCCTGAAGTGATCGCCATTGTCACGGCTCGCATCTCGGCCAGCGTTTCCTGCGTGAGCGGAAAGTCTTTGATCGCCACGCCGAAGGCCCGCCGATGTTGAGCGTACGTCCAGGCGATGAGGTAAGCGCGCCGCGCCGCCCCGGCCGATCCCACGGCGTTGTAAAGCCGCGACGTGTTGATAACGAAATCCATCGCGTGCTGAAATCCGCGACCGGGTTCGCCGATCTGATAAGCGATTGCGTCCTTGAAATCCACTTCGGCCGTGGCCAGCGATTTCGTGCCGAGCTTGTCTTTAAGGCGTCGAATATAAATCCCGTTCGGCGAGCCGTCGTCCAAACGTCGCGGAAGGAGGAATAGCCCCAAACCTTTCGTGCCAGCAATTGAGTTCTTGGGCGAGTTCTTGGGCGAGTTCTTGGGCGAGTTCTCGGGCGAGTTCTCGGGCGCCCCTTCAGGCCGCGCCGTGATCAGCGCCAGGTCGGCGGTGACGTTCGAGCAAAACCACTTCTCGCCGTTGATCAACCATTTGTCCTCTCCGGCGTCAAGGAGGGTCGCGGCGCAGGCGTTCGCGCCCACATCCGACCCGCCCTGAATTTCTGTCAGAAACTGCGCGCCGTGAAAGCGCGTCGCGTAATTCGGATCGAGCAACCGCGGCAGATATTTCTTTTTCAACTCTTCGCCACCGGCGTACTGCAAGGTTTTGATCACGCCCGCCGTGCAAGCCAGCGGACAGTTGTGCCCCGCCTCGCCGTTGTACGACGACAGGTAAAACAGCGCGAGGGCGAGCAGATTGTTTTCGGGCTCGGCGTAAACGCTCATCGCGCCCGAACCGTAAATGCATCGCCCGGCCAGATGATGGTCGGCCGAGTGCGCCACGTCTTCGATTCGCTCGCCCGTAGCCGAATAACGATCGAGCCGTGGCAGGTTTTCCGCCAGATTTGCGCTCCTGACCGCCGGGTCAACAATCATTGCGGCTTCGTCGCCGAACTTTGACAGCCTCTCGGCATGAGCGCGCAAACGATCAGCCCCCCAGTAAAATTCCAGGACGCTTCGTAAGTGGAGATCGGTCTCGTAAAAATTGACCGCCTGCGCGCCCTCCCATTCGGTCAAATCAGCGCGGCCCCGCGCGACCGGGTCGGTTTGCGCCGCTCGCCCCAATTCTTTCGACGGTGTGCTCATATGCCCTCACTTCGCTAAACGGACGTTGCTCGGAAAGCCGCGGAAGTTCCCCTTCAAGACCTCCACGCCGTCCTGGTTGACGCAGCTAACCGCGCAGAAAAATTGCCGCTTCTCTTCGTCCTTCTCCATGACCGTGACCACACAGGTGACGGTGTCACCGACGTAGACCGGCTTCAGATATTGAAACGTCATTTCAGTCGCAAGAAAACCCATCATTCCACCGATGTGCGTGGCCATGCTCGCCGTCAATAACCCGGGAATATTACGCCGCTTGAACCAACTCTCGCCTGCGAACATTTCATCCTGATGGTAAGGATTTAAATCGCCAGTCACGCCGATGAAGAGCGACACGTCGCCCTCAGTGAATGTGCGCCGGTAGGTAAACATTTGCCCGACCTGCAAAGATTCGAAGGCTTCGCGGAGTTGTTCTTTAAATTGCGGTGTCGCGTCCGGCATCTTCATTTCCTATTCTTGAACGGTGTTCGATTCCGCGCCCGCTTCGCTGTAGTGTTTCGAAAACATCCGCCACAGACAGTGATAGTCAAGTCGAACGCCTCTTCAAAATCTGCGCGCCTTCTCCAAGACCTTCTTCGCCGCCGACAGATGGACCTGATCGATCATCTTGCCGTCGAGCCTGATAGCGCCGAGCCCTTCGGCCTGCGCCGCCTCCATTGCCTCGATCACCCGCTCGGCTTCGGCGATCTGTTCGGCGGTGGGGGCGAAGACTTCGTTGATGGTCTCGATGTGTGAAGGATGGATGGCCGTTTTGCCGTCGTAGCCCAGGTTTCGCGCAGCCTGGCACATACGCCGCAGGCCTTCAAGATCGTCAATCGCGAAATGCGGCGAATCGTAGGCCGCGACCCCGGCGGCGCGCGCGGCCAGCAGGACGTGCGAACGCGCGAACAGCACTTCGGTCTCGTCCTCGCTCAGAACGCAACCCAGATCGCGCGACAGATCGGCCGCTCCGAACATCAACCCGGCGACCAGTTCATTCGATTCGGCGACGTCGCGGCTGGCAAAGACCCCGCGCGGCGTTTCGATCAGGCATAGCAGCTTGCGCGACTGCCCGCCTATCGGTTGGTGATACCTGCTCTGCAGGACCGGGGCGACTGTGGTCATGTCTTCGACGCTTTCGCACTTCGGGACGACCAGGCCGGGGGCGCCGACAGCGACGACCGCCCGCGCGTCCTCCAATCCCCATTCAGTGGCAAGCGCGTTGATGCGGACAAATATATCCTTGCCGCCGAAATCAATTTCATTAAGCGTGCGAACGACCGTCGCGCGAGCTTCGAGCTTCTGATTCGGCGCAACGCCGTCTTCAAGGTCGAGTATCAAGCCGTCGGCCGCCGAATCGCGCGCCTTCAAAATCATCCGTTCTGAAATTCCTGGGACGTAGAGCAGACTCCTCATCATCGTTATTTCCCGCATCACACTCCATTCACCGGTCTCTTCGGGATGAGCACGCGGCGGCGAAAGACCAACACCGCCTCGCCGCGCTGGTTGCGCGCGCGTGTTTCGACATATACGACGCCGCGGTCGGGTTTGCTCTCCGATTCGCGTTTTTCGAGCACTTCGGTCTCGGCGTAGATCGTGTCGCCGTGAAAGGTCGGCGCCAGGTGCCTGATGTATTCGTATTCCAGATTTGCGACGCACTTCCCGCTCACGTCCGCCACCGACATCCCGACCGCCAGGCTGAAAATGAGCGTCCCATTGACCAGGCGACGACTGTGCTGCGTGCCCGCGGCGTAATGCTCGTCAATGTGCAGCGGGTTCTGGTTCATCGTCATCAGGCTGAACCATGTGTCGTCGTGCTCGGTGATGGTGCGTCCGGGCCAATGTTTGTAAACATCGCCGACGGTGAATTCCTCTAAGTATCTTCCGTAACTCATTTCTATCTCTCGTCCACAAGACAAACGAAGGACCACGAAGATTATAAGAGCCTTTGTGAATCTTCGTGTGACTTCGTGGATTATTTAACCGGATATTTCTCGACCAATCGTCTTGCGATGACCAGTCGCTGCAACTCATTCGTTCCGCCGCCGATTACGAGCAGCGGCGCGTCGCGGTAATAACGCTCGACGTTCAGGTCTTTCGAGTAGCCCGCGCCGCCGTGGACGCGCATCGCCTGCCAGGCCACCTCTTGCGCGGTCTCGGTTGCGAATAGCTTCGCCATTCCGACTTCCAGGTCGCAACGTTCTCCTCGATCCTTCTTCTCGGCCGCCGAATAAGTCAACAACCTCGCGGCTTCGATCTTAGTGCCCATCTCGGCCAGCATGATCTGGATCGTCTGGTGCTCGCAAATCGGCTTGTTGAAGGTGTGGCGCTGCTGGGCGTAGCGAACAGCGTCTTCGAAAGCCGCCCGCGCCAATCCGACGCCGCGCGCCGCAACGTTGATGCGCTCGCTTTCCAACCCCGTCATGATCTGCTTGAAGCCCTCGTTTTCATGCCCGCCGATCAGGTTCCTCGCAGGGACGAAGAGGTTGTCGAAATAGAGCTCGCAGGTCTCGACGCCGCGATAACCGAGCTTGTCGATGTCGCGGACGACTTTGAAGGCGCTGTCGTCGTTCGCGCCCTTCTCGATGATGAACGCGGAGATGCCTTTGTGCGGCGGATCGGCTTTCGGGTCAGTCTTGGCCGCGAGCGCGAACGTGTCGCCGTATCGCCCGTTGGTGATCCACATCTTCGAACCGTTGATCAGATAGCCCCCCTCCACGCGGGTCGCCACGGTGCTGATTCGCTGCACATCGGTGCCGGCGTCGGCTTCGGAGAGCGCCAATCCGCCGCGGCGTTCCCCGCTGGCCAGCCCCGGCAAGTATTCGCGCTTCTGCTCTTCGGTCCCGAAGCGGTTGATGATGTCGCAGATCACAGAGTGCGTGCCGATCGGCCCGACCACGCTCATCCACCCGCGCGACAGCTCTTCGATGATCATCGCGAATGTGGCGTAACTCAAGCCCAATCCGCCGTATTCTTCGGGCACGTTGCAGCCGAAGAGCCCCATCTCTTTCATCTCCTCGACGACCTGGTGCGGGTATTCGTCGCGGCGCTCAAGCTCCCTGGCCACGGGAATGACCTTGCGTTCGACGAACTGGCGGATGCCGGCGACGATCTGTTGTTGAACTTTGTCGGGAGTAAACATCGATTGATCCTCAGAAAACCCACGTAGTAACGAATTATGGTCATCGGAAATTAAACGCAACCAGTGGCGCCGCTGGTTTCATTCAATTTTCGATGACCATGATTCATTACTACTTGGCATGCTTTTACCATTTCAGGGCGTCGGACATGAAGGCTCCTCAGTCGAAATTCTCAGGGCGCGCCCGCAATGTCGCGCTCGGCGCCGCCCTCAGCGTTGAAGGATCGCGCCTCATCCGTATGCGCCCGCCGAACCAGCGGTCGAGCGTAATCACCCAGGAGGCCACGAAATAGTAAATCGGGAAGGCGAGCGAGGCCCATACGAAGGGCTTCGGATTATCGAAGGCGCCTGCGACGATCAGCGCCAGAAGGACGCCCCAGACCGCGCAAAGCAGATTGGTCAGACGGCTCAATCGCCCGCCGCGCGACGTGTAGAGGTAGAGCGAGGGCACGAAGGTCAGGAGCGCAAGCGTGATGATCAGCGTGAGCGTGAGCCAGACGGGCGGCCGCAGCCAGTAAAGATAGATCACCACGACGTTCCAGTACGACGGGAAGCCCACGAAAAAATGCCCTCCGTCGTGGGCGGATCGGGCGCCCTCCGCAACCTCGGCGTCGGAAATCTTCGCATCGGATTGGGAAAAGCCGTAGACGCTGGCCAGCAGGGGGGCGAGCAAACACCAATTCAGATCGGCCGGCAGTATCCCCGCGCGCCAGATGAAGAGCAGCGGCAGCGATGTGTAGGTCTGAAAATCGATGATGTCGTCAAGGCGGCCCCCGTCGAATCGCGGCAATACCTCTTTCACGCGCGCGCGCCGCGCCAGCCACCCGTCGGTCGAATCGATGAACGTCGCGACAATCATCAGCGTGATGCCGCGCCGGAACGATTCGGCGTCGCCGCGCACGATGAAAACGGCCATCCCCGCCGCGGCGACGAGTCCGAGCGCGGTGTAACAATGGGCTAACCAGGCTGTGAGCTTACGCGTGACCATCATTTTCGAACGTGCGGCGATCCGAATCCGATGACAAGCTCGCAGTCTACACTCTCGACACTAAGGGGCACAAAGATCAAAGGCCCAAAGTTGAGCCGCCGCCCCTTGTTTTCTTCAATAGTATAGATACTTGCGCCAGGCGGCGTCAGTGCGGCCGAGGTAGCGCATGATCTGGCGGTTGACGTGCATGCTGAATGATTGCGGGCGTTTGACCAGCTTCATTCCGACTTCTTCGGGCGTGGCGTTTCCCTTGCGGTTGTTGCAGCGTTTGCAGCAGGCGACGAGGTTGTCCCAGTTCGAGCTGCCCCCGCGCGATTTCGGGATGACGTGGTCGAGCGTCAGTTCCGACGGGTTGAAGACCTTGCCGCAATACTGGCAGGTGTAATGGTCGCGCAGCAGGATGTTTTTGCGCGAGAGGCTCTTGCGCTCGAACGGAATGTGGACGTATTCGGTCAGACGGATGACCGAAGGCGCCGGTATCTTGGCGCGCGCCGAATGCAGTTCGGATTCGTGGCGCTCCTCGGCGCGCGCGACGCCCTTCAGGATCAGGACGATCGCCCGCCGCATCGTACAGACGTTGATCGGCTCAAAAGTCGAGTTCAGGACGAGTACTCTGCCATTCATCGCGACACCTCATGAAAAGCGAAAGCGCCGACGCCTCCGGCCGGCGCAGACGATTGATCCTTGCGCGCTTGCGAAATTTGATTGGTTGTCGATGGTGTGTACGGCGCGAGCGCTAACGTCAGGCCACGATTGAGCCTGATGAACTGAACGAAAACTTGGGAATGGATAGTAGAGCTAAATGACCGCCTCGAGAAGATCGCACCTCACGAAAACTGTTGATGTCGCCGATCAAACTCCCTCAATTGTCAACGGCCGGGCTGTTTGCCGCCGGCGCCGCGCCGGAAGAGATTGAAACGACGCGCGAATTATATCACAGGACGCAATATCTGGTAGTTAAACCGGGATTAAAAAGGAATGTCAAAAATAGACAGGATTTATAGGATTTTTCAGGATTTTGCGTATCGGGTCGAATCCTGAAAAATCCTATAAATCCTGTCTATTTTACGAAGGGGCTACGCTTCCATTTTGATAAGAGCCCTGCGAAGCGCGAGTTGGTTTTCGAATAGCAGTCCTAGGCCGCGGATTACGGCGCGCTGCGGGCTTTCGGTCAACCGCACGGAGAGGTCGGTTTCTCTCGACAGCCGCTCGTCGAAGCCGGCCAGCAGCGACGCGCCTCCGGCCAGGATCATCCCGCGGTCGTAAATGTCCCCGGAGGCTTCGGGCGGCAGAGCCTCGAGCGCGTCCTGGACCGCGCGGACGATGCGGTTGACGACCGTTTCGATGGCGTCGTGGATCTCGAGGCTGTTGACGATGGCCATTTCGGGGTTGCCGGCGATGGCGCTGCGGCCCTTGACCATGGTGGTGTTCTCCTGGTCGAGCGGGACGGCGCAACCGAGTTCGATCTTGACGCGCTCGGCGGTGCGCGGGCCGACCAGCAGGCTGTGATTCTGTTTGATCATGTCGATCAGCGCGACATCCATGTCGTTGCCGCCGAGGCGCAGCGTGCGGGTGAAGATCAGGTGGTTGTGAACCATCGCGGCGATGGTGGTAGTGCCCGCGCCGACGTCGACGACGAGCGTCGCGCGCTGGTCGTCAGGGTCGATGCCGGCGCCGAGGATCGCCACGTAACCTTTGTTGACGAAGTGGACGTTGGCGACGCTGGCCTCTTTGGCCGCGTAGCGCAGCGCGTATCGTTCGATGTCGCTGGCGTCGGCGGCGATCGAGATCAGCACGCGCCGCGATAGCGAGCGCCCGTCGCGGGCCTTGCGGATATAAAATTCGAGCAGTTTGCCAGCGAAGGTCGAGTCGGCCACGACGCCGTCCTGCAGCGGGCTGATGATCTGTATGTCCTCAGAAGCGCGCCCTTCTAGTTCGAGCGCCTCCAGGCCGACGGCCACGACCTCGCTCGACGGAGAGTCGTAAGCCAGCAGTGAAGGCTCATTGACCACGATGCCTCGCCCGCGCGCGAAGACCCGCGTGCGCGAAGTTCCGAGGTCGACACCAAGGTCGTCAGTCATCAGATTGAAAATCGAGGGCAGCTTCATAAGTTTATGGTTTGATCGTCTCACGTAATATTTCCAGCGTCAGGATAAATTAGATAACCAGGGTCGTCATATATGTTAAGCAGCCGTAAGTCGCTTCAGCAAGTGGTCAAACGCTGAATTCATTCATTGCTCTAGCCAGAGTCAGCACGTTAACCGTTCTGGCGCCTCCGTCGAGCAGGGCTCGGGCGATCTCATCCGCCGTGCTTCCGGTGGTCATCACGTCGTCGACGAGGAGCGCGACGCGGCCCTCCACCAGACGCGGCGCTCGGACGCGAAAAGCCTTCTCCAGCGATCGGGCGCGCTCACGCGCGCCCATCCCGGCGCGGTGGCGTTCGGTCTTTTTGACGCGGATCACGGCCGTCGGATTCACCCTCAACCCGGTCAGCGCGGCCAGCTCGCGCGCGATGACCTCCGCCTGATTGAAGCCGCGCTCCGCGAGCCTCTTTGGGTGCAGCGGCATGGGTATGATCGATTCGATCAGATTGGAATCGGGCAGAGCGTCGAAGGCCTTTCGCAGCGCCCCCCGCAAACGTGGCGGGATGTGAGGCGCCCCTTTCAGCCGCAAAACGGCCTCGCGCATCGCTCCCCGGTAAGGCCCGCAGGAGCGAATGACATCGAAGGCGAAGCTGTCGCAGCGCCCGCAGCGCCTGGCGCCGGCCTCGGCGCGCGACGCGGGCGGCAGCGGCGCCCAACACTTCGCGCAGAAATCGGCGGCCTCCTGTTCGACCTCGCGCCAGCAGGCGGAGCATGCCACGCCGTCGCGCCACGATTCGATCATGTCGCCGCAGACGCGGCA
>DATCXQ010000873.1:0-3776 GCA_036565725.1 Blastocatellia bacterium | reverse complement strand
GCGGCCAGATTCAGCGATGGCTGCGGTTGTGGAGAGACCTTCTTTTCAGGCAGAACCTCTTTATCGAAGAAGATTCGCACAAACGCGCGAACGAGCTTTACCAAGAAAAGGATTATAGGCAAAAGGAGGACAGGGATAAGCAGCGCGCCGGGTGGGTCAGTCGCCATTCCAATCGGGATGGACAGCACGGAGCCTATGAACATAAGCGTCGCCCCGATGGTCAATCCACGCTGTTTGGGAGACAGTTGTGAGAAAAGCAGAAATGCGCTGAATAGGAGGCTGAGCAAAAACAGATAAAAACTAAACTTTTCTCCACGGCTGCTGCCACCTAATGACGCCATTAACAAAAAAGCCTTGATTACGCCTACGAACATCAGTCCCGCGCCAAGCGTGATGTCGCGCTGGCGCGGCGGGTAGATTTTCTTCCCCTCCTCGGCTTCAATCTTCGCCGCCTCGGTCACGATGAACTCCTTCATCGAGCCAATAGGGAAACGGCAATGAGTGCAGAATCGAACCCGATCAGAAGCGATTTCAGCGCCGCATTGTGGGCAGAACATATCGGCCTCCTGGAAATTAAACGCGCGTCAAAATCTCGCCGAATGGCGACGTATAAGATAACGAGCCGGCGGGAGAAAAGTTCAACCGAGGACTGTAGGCGCGTTCGAGAGTTGCCTTGATCTCGCCCCGCGCGACCTTCCACCTTCCCCAACTTCCGGCCAAGTCTCCCAACGCGTATTAGAGGACGGCGATTTTTACCTCTGTGATTTTCCCCATGAGCTGTATGCGGGATTCCACATTGAGATGGCTCGGATAACCTCTGTAATCCTCCCATGAACCGCAGGCGGAATCCCACATTGAGATAACGTGGCGGCGGATCTGTCGCAGCCAACCTCAGATAACTAATATCCGCGGCGCAAGGAGGAATTGTTACTATGAAATCTGTGATCTTATCTCGCCCGTGTTCAATGTTTCTTAGGCTGAGCGTGACATGTTTGATCAGCGTAGGGCTTACCCTGCAAATCGGGTCCGGCGGGGCCAACTCGATTCTGGCCAAATCACTGGAACCAAAGACTGATTTCAACTCGGGTCCGATCGCCGGTCCCGAACCAACCACCCCCATGCCCGTCGCTTATCGCTCCGTTGTCATCAAAGGAGGAGAAGGGCGGAAATTTCTCTCGCAATTGAAGTCTGAAATCGGAGAGGAAAAAATGGCGGTTTTGCTCAAGCTGAACCGGCTCGACGCCCAACATCTACGGGCAGGCGTTACGCTTGTCATTCCGGAACAGATTGACGAATTAAGCGCTTTCTCGCCGTTTCCTCCTAAAGTAGAGACTGTCAGCGAGATTCCAAAGTTGGTCCTCGTTTCGCTCCGCGTCCAGGCCTTCGGCGCCTACGAGTTTGGCAATCTCGTGCGATGGGGCCCGGTCAGCAGCGGAAAGAAAGCGACGCCAACGCCCGCGGGGCTCTATCACACCAACTGGAAATCGAAGGCGACACGCAGTTCCATCAACGAGGATTGGCTGCTGCCCTGGTATTTTAATCTCGACAACCAGCGAGGAATTTCCTTCCACCAATATGATCTGCCCGGATATCCTGCCAGTCACGGTTGTCTCAGATTGCTCGCCGATGACGCCGCCTGGATTTATGGTTGGGCCGACCAGTGGACCCTTTCCACCGATCGCCGCCGTGTCGAGGCCTACGGTACGCCAGCGATCGTCTTCGGCAAATACGAATATGGGAAGCAGGCGCCCTGGAAACATCTCGCGACGGATTACGCCGCAGCGAGTGTAACCGGAAGTGAGCTGATGGAAGCAATCCAGCTTGATCTTCCGATCATTCAAGAAAGGGCGAGAAAGGGCGAGAAAGGGCAAGAAACGGTTTCCGTGAATTGACACCGGCCAAGGGTGAAATACCCCCAATGCGTTCCCCAGCCGCGCTAGCGGCGCCTGAGTTTAGACGCGGGTTTATGTTCTTTGAGAATTAAACATGACAACGAGGTAGGGGCGGGTATCCCCCGCCCCGGTCTGTGGTCAAGCCGATTGGGCGCGGAATACGCGCCCCTACATTGTTACAGTTATTTCTCAAAGACCATAACCCCTTGTCGAGATTCAAAGCGCCGCTAGCGCAGCGGAAGCCGGGAGGAAAATACTCAATCAAGGCTTGTAAGCCCGTTCGAGATTGGCCTTGATCTCGTCGAGCGTGAACCATGCAGGTTTGAATCGCTGCTTCGAATACAACTCTGCCTGGTCGAAGTAATGCTTCGACTGCGGGTCGGCGCTCTGGCCGAATTGAAGCAGCGACATTGCGCGCGGCTTCGGGCCGAATTCGACCACGCTGACGAAGGAGTGGCCGACTATGCCGTAGCGCCGCTTCTGACCTCTGGCCACGGGCGAGTAGAAATTGAAGACGATGCCGATCGGATCGCCAGGGCCTCCCGCCACGGGGAGGCTCGGCTTGTCGTCGCTGAACGGCTCCTGATTGCCGCTGGAGTGAACGCGCTGAATGCGGTTGATCTCCCCCCACGCGACCTTCCACGTCCCCCAATTCTTGGCTATGTCGCCCAGGACGTATTCCAGGACGGCGATTTTCGGATAAGGATTGTCTTTGGTCATCGCCTGCGCTTGAGGCTGAAGCGAGGTGTAAAACCACAAAGTGAAAACAGTCATCGGGACGGAATCTATCGCGCTGACGCCGTTCCACGATTTCAGCGCGGCGACGGCCTCGGCTGTCTTTTCGGCGCGCGCAGCGTCCTGAGCTTTCAATTTTTCCCACTCGGCGACGAGCGGCGGGATTTGCGTTTCGGCCTCGATCACGCGCGTGTCGAACGCGGCCTTCGCCAAATCGTCGAAAGAGAATTTGGCCTTTTCGCCGAGCAGCCGGCGCGAAATGCGCGAGCGCGCGTTGTCGTTTTCGCCGATCATGTACTTCGGATATTTTGACGCGTCGGGATTTCCTTTGCCCTCTTCGGTGGCGAGAAACGGCGTGGCGTTGCAGTTCTGCGCCCAGCCCGACGGCGGGTTGAAGATCTGCGGCAGTTCGTCAATCGTGTGATAGCCCTGCCATTCCGCGCCCGGATCGCTGCCGTCGACCGGTTTCTGCCAATCATATTTTTGATCGCGCTTGGGGACCGCGCCGTTATAGAGATACCAGATGTTGCCTTCCCTGTCGGCGTACATCGTGTTGAACATCGGGACTTCGAGGCGCGCCATCGCCTGGCGAAACTCCTTGAAGTTTCGCGCCTTGCTCATCAGATAGCGCTGCTCGATCGCGCCGAAGCTTTCGAACTTAGACATCCGCACGGTCAGCGGATTGCCGTCGCGCACTGTGACGACAGGGCCGTGATGCGTCTTGCGGAATTTGAACGTCCGCGTCTCGACGCCCTTATCAGTTTTGACTTTGACCGTGTCCGCCCATTCGGTCGCGGCGCGATAGCCGGCGCCGTACTTGTAATTCAAAGGATTCTTCGGGTCGTCGAATTTCTCGACCCAGACGTCGATGATGTCGGGGACGTTGACGGTGTGGCTCCAGCCTAGATTGTCGTTGTGGCCGAGCGAAGGGAACGGCGAGCCGGGGAAAGTCGCGCCAGACATATTCCAGCCGCTCTCACTGTGGACGTGGCCTTCGATCCATTGGCCGGGGCCGAAGAACGGCTGGTGAGGGTTGATGAAGAGCATCGCGTGCCCCGACGCGCTCTTCGACGGGGCGATCGCCCAGGTGTTCGACCCGATCACGTCATCGCCGAGCTGAGGGACTGAGCGACTTGGCGACGGGGCGAC
>DATCXQ010000864.1:0-7825 GCA_036565725.1 Blastocatellia bacterium | reverse complement strand
CGGACCTCCGCCGCGACCGACCGTGCCGCCGCGACCATGAAACAGTCGCAATTCGACGCCGTGTTCGCGCGCCACTTCCCACAACCGCTCCTGCGCTTTGTATAGCTCCCAGCTCGAAGTCAGTATGCCGCCGTCCTTGCTGCTGTCCGAATATCCGATCATCACCTCCTGCAGATTTCCCTGCGCGGCGAGTTGTCGGCGATAGAACGGATGCTCGAACAATCGCCGCATGATTTCAGGCGCGCGGCGCAAGTCTTCGACGGTTTCAAACAGCGGAGAGACGGAGAGCGGGGGCGACGGGGCGACGGGGCGACGGGGCGACGAGGAGATAGGGAGATTCAAGTCTTCCTTGTCGCCCCGTCGCCTCGTCGCCCCGTCGCCCGCTCCTCGCCCTACCAGCCCGGCTTCTTTCGCGAGAACGAGCACGGCAAGCAGGTCGCTGACCTCGCGCGTCATACTGATGATGTAAGAGCGGATCGCGTTCGGGCTGATTTCGTCGAGCGCGCGGCGGGCGACGCGGAAAACGTTGAGCGTCTCGGTAGTCTCGGCGCTGTAGCGCGCGTCGGCGCCCACAAGCGGTCGCGGCGTGTCGAGCTCGAGCGTCAGCCATTCGACCCGCTCGCCTTCGCTCATGTCCGCGTAATCTTGGAGCCCGAGCGCGCGCGTGATTTCAGAGAGGGCCGCCGTGTGTCGCTCGCTATGCTGCCGCAGATCGAGCGTCGCCAGATGCAGACCGAAGACCGCAACCTGCCGCATTAAACGGTCAACGGCGCGGGCGGCGTAAACGGCTTTGTCAGCGCGCAAACTGTCGCGCACGAGTCGCAAATCTTCCCAGAGCGACGAGCCGTCGCGGTAGACGTTGGCGACGTCCGCGGTGGAGCCGGTGAGCGCGGCGACGATTGGCAGTCCGGGCCGAATCGAAATCAGCGCGTGTTCTTCCGTCAATCGCAGCGCCGGAGCCAGGTCGCGGTTGCGGCGTAGAGTGTTTTCGATCCGCGCGTAAATGTAAGAGAGTTTCTGGCGGTTAGGCTCTTCGGCGTTGCGCGCGGCGACCTCTGCGGCGACGACAGGCAACGCTACGGCATCCTCTTTCAGCGACTCGCTCAATTCGTCGGTTGGCGGGGCGAAGCGCGACGATTCGCTCAGGCGGCGGCTCAAGGACGCAACCGAGTCGCGGTACTTCCGCAAAACCAGGCGCTGCTGCAGCCGAAGCGTCTCCCAGGTGATTTCTGGAGTCACGAAAGGGTTGCCGTCGCGGTCGCCGCCGATCCACGAGCCGAACCGAAGCGGCGTCGCGCCGTCGCGCAGTTTGACGCCGGGAAAATTCTCTTCCAAGTGACGCTCCAACTCGTCGAGTAGCGCAGGCGCTGCGTCGAACAGCGTCGCGTCGAAGTAATAAAGCCCGTGATTGACCTCGTCGAGCACAGTCGGCTGCGTGTGGCGCACCTCGTCAGTCTGCCACACCGATTCGACCTCGGCGGTGAGCCGCGCCTGCAACTCGTCGCGGCGGCGCGGGGCCAGATTTTCGTCGTCGAAGTCGGCGAGCAGGTCGGCGATGCGGCGATGTTTTTCCAGCAGGGTTCGGCGCGCGGCTTCGGTCGGGTGCGCGGTCATCACCGGCATGATCTCCAAGCGATCGACCACGCGCTGCAACAGGTCCGCGTCGGAGAAGTCTCTCCGCAGCCTGCTCAGAGTCTCGGCCAACGACCCTCGCTGCGGCTGATCGGGCGTCCGCAGTTCGTAAAAGCTCTTGCGACGAATGCGGTGGTATTGCTCCGCGATGTTGACCAGTTGAAAGTAGACCGAGAAGGCGCGGATCACGCCTATCGTCTCGTCGAGGCTCAATCGCCGGAGGAGACGTTTAAGCTCGCGCTCAGTGGCGACCGTCTCCTTGCCGACGCGGGCGCCGCGGAGTCGTTTGCAGAGCGCGCGGACGCCCTCTTCGATCTCAAATAGGCGCTCGCCGCCGAACCGCTTGAGCGTTTCGCCCAGCAGATCGCCCAGCCGGCGAATGTCCGCCCTCAGCGGCGCGTCTTTAGACTGATCGGCGCGTGGCATTTCTACGGAGTCGCTTTCGGTTGCGTGACGCCAGGCCAATCATCGGTCCTGAACGGCGTTGCGGGCAGCCCTTCCTTGTTGTACAGGTTGCAGGTCGGATATTTCGCCCAGGCGTAGCGCACGGCCAACGGCTTCGCCACTTCGGGGCTGGACACGATCACGCGGTCGCCTTTGATCTCGGCTTTCGCATCGCGCCAGACCTTGTCGTCGCCCGCGATGATGAAGCCTTTCAACTCACCGCCTCGCGCCTCCAATCCGCCGCCGGCGTGTTTGAAGCTCAAGACCACTTTGTCGCCTTCGACCTTCATCGATTGATAGACCGGGCCGGAATGAACGATCTTTTCGCCATAGGCCACGGCGCGAGCGGCGAGAGCAAGACGCGCCCCTACAGGCTGTTTGTTGCGTGGATGAATGTCGTCATAAGTCCCGACGTCAATCGCCAGCGCCATCCCGGTCTTCGGCGAAGCGGAGAGCGTCATCAACTGCGCCTCGCGCAGTTCCGCCCAGTCGCTCTCGCCGAGTTTCTGCGAATTCGGGCCGAAGGCCGCGAGCTGCACGAACAGGAACGGGAAATCGCCCTGCGCCCAGAGCGCGCGCCAATCGTGGATCATCGTCGGGAAGAGGCGGCGATATTGATAAGCGCGCGTAGCGTTCGATTCGCCCTGATACCAGATCACGCCTTTGATCCCATAGGGCGCAAGCGGCGCTAGCATCCCGTTATACAGGCCCGAAGGCATCCACGGCTTGCCGGGAGCGCGCGGCGCGGGTTTGTTTTCGGCCTTCGCATTCTCGGCGTCCTCCTTGTATTTCGCCATCGCCTTCTCGTACTGCTCCATACGCTTCGGGTACTCGGCGGCGAATTGTTTGTACTCGTCGTCGGCGTTGAGAACTCCGGCGCTCGTCCACGATTCGGCGGGCGAGCCGCCGACGGCGTTGTTGATCAACCCGATGGGCACGTTGCGCGCTTTGTGCAGGTCGCGTCCGAAGTAATAGCCGATGGCTGAAAATGTCGCGGCGGTCTCAGGCGAACACTCTTTCCAGCCGGCCTTCACGTCGGCCGCGGGCGCGTCGACCTCAGAGCGCGGCGCGGTGAAGAGCCGGATCATCGGGTATTTCGCGCCTGCGATCTCGGCCTCGGCGTTATCGGTCTGATTGAGTCGCCACTGCATGTTCGATTGCCCGCCGCAGATCCAGACCTCTCCGACCATCACGTCCTTCAATTCGATCTTGTTCTTGCCGCTGACAGTGAGCGTGAACGGGCCGCCTGCTTTGAGCGGCTTCAATCGAACCGCCCATTTTCCGTCTTTGGCAGCGGCCGTGACCTTCTGGTTCTGAAATTCCACGGTCACAGATTCGCCTTCATCGGCCCAACCCCACAGCGGCGCCGGCATTCCTTGCTGCAAAACCATCCCGTCGGAAATGAGGGCCGGTAGTTTGACGTCGGCGCGGGCGTTGCCGGCGATGAAAGTGATGATGAACAGGAGCGAAAAACTTTGTAGCGTTCGTTTCATTTTTTTTCCTCCGGGTTATTCTCGCGCATTGGCGCAGCTACTTCTTGCCTGACTGGCGTTCGTACTTACGAACCATCATTCCGTATGCTTGCCGCATTCCCAAGCCCGCGTAGAAGGGCTGCAATTCCGGATCGCATAGCAAGTCAACGGCGTACAAGTCACTCAACCTTTCCAACATTCTCCTGACCAACTCTTTTCCCACACCCTGGCCTTGATATGCTGGCAGGACTTCAAGAAAAGGAATGTATGAGGATAATGTTCTATCCGTCAGCGCAGTAATGAAGGCTGCGACTTTACCAGTGTTTTCGTCTATTGCCAGAATAATTTCGTCACTGTTTTTCAAAAGTTCAATGTGTGTTTGCGGAGAAGGGCGATTCAGCCAACCGACAAAGAAGCCGTCAAGATTCTCCGCTGTCACACTTTCGATCGAACTGGTGTAGAGCATCGCAACTCACATTCCTTCATACAGTGCTCGGAGGCAAGCTTTCCTGCGTCCGTACGTGTTCCGCGCGGAAGCCGATGCCGACCACCCGCGCGGCCGCTCGGCGCAACACTGGCGTCAGTAACCAGAGGAGCGCGCGCGCAGGCCAGGGAATAGAGAACGCCCTCTCGGGATCGGATTTCGACCCGAACATCTGGCGATGAATAAAGACCTGGATGTTTTGAGTCATGCGCGCCGGCCATTCCCGCCTCTGCTGCACTCGGCGCAGATCAACGGTCTCGCAATTCCCCTGCCGGAGCTTGTCCGCGAGCAGATTGGCCGCCGCCACCGCGTCCTGTATCGCCAGATTGATGCCGACGCCGCCGGCGGGCGACATCGCGTGCGCGGCGTCGCCGATGAAAAGCAACCCCGGGCGATACCATTGTCGAAGCCGGTTCACCTGCACGGTGAGAAGTTTGACCTTGCCCCAGTCATCGATTTTGCCGATCGAGTCCCGCAGAAAAGGCGCGACGCCGACGATCTCTTCTCGGAACGCCTCCAGTCCCCGCCGCTTGATTTCTTCAAACGCGCCTTTGCGAATGATGGAGCCGCACTGGTAATAATCCCCGCGATCAATTGTGACCAGCATCTTACCGTTCCTGATCCGTCCCAGCGCCGGTTCGGCATCGGCGGCGGTCTTCGCGACTCGAAACCACAGCACGTCGATCGGCACGCCGAAATCTTCGACCTCCATCCCGGCTCGTTCGCGCACGATTGAACTCCGCCCGTCAGCCGCGACGACCAGGTCGGCAAATGCGTCCAACCCGCCCCGCTCCGTCTTCGACCTCACGCCGACGACGCGCCCACCCTCTTCAATCAGGTCAGTGGCCTCAGCATTCATCAGCAAACGGAATGTCGGATAACGCTTAGCCCGCGCCGTGAGAAAGTTCAGGAAGTCCCACTGGGGCATCAGGGCGATGAATTTGCATCGCGTCGGCAGATGCGAAAAGTCGGGTCCTGCGATCTCCTCGTCGTCGAACCTGATCTTCACCTGGCGCATTTCCTGATGCGGCAGGCGTAAAAACTCATCCAGCATTCCCAGCTCATGCATCAACTCCAACGTTGAAGGGTGGATGGTGTCGCCGCGAAAATCACGGAGGAAGTCGCCATGCTTTTCGAGCACTATCACCTCAACCCCGGCGCGAGCCATCAGCAGCCCGAGCATCATCCCGGCGGGGCCGCCGCCGACAATGCAACATGTGGTTCGGGTCTGTTGTGTATCATGCTCGGACTGACTCATAAACTACTATCTGTAACTCGAGCTCATTGTACAGGGTTGTCGGGACGCCAGAACGGTTCCGCAGCCGCAATGAACTCAATCGGAACCTCTTTGATAAATTCCTTCAGCCATTCGGCGCAATACTTCATTCCCGCTTGTTCTGACACCACATGGCCCAGCGCAATCAGCCCCTTCTTTTTACCCGACGCTATCGCGTCCTGCGCATACTCGACCAACTCCCACTCGCGCGTCTCCCCTACCACCAGAACGTCAACGTCGGGCTGCGCAAAATACGGGATGCCCGGCGTCTGACTCACATAACCCCAACTCGTGATCACGCGCTTGACCGGTAGCTCCGGATCGCCCAACACACGCATCGTGCGAATCTTCAGCTTCGACTCCATCTCCTTTGCGAAACGGGCGAGCGGCGTTCCCGGAAACGTAAACATCCGTGGGTTCTCCGGGTCAGCGTTCTTCTCCCAGCCTAATTCCCGGATCATGCCCGTGGCGATTCCGTCAGGACGACGCCCGTGCCAGTGATCGTGGAAATGGAATACGATCATGTTGTTTTTGTTGAGGAAATCGAGCTTGAACTGATAGGTGGGATCCTGCAGGAGTTCCTCGGTCCGGTCCTGGTGCGAGAAGAAGGTCGACTCGTGCGTGATCACCATATTCTTCCCGTTTGCGGCGGCGCGCTGAACCACATCGAGCGTCGCCATCATCGTCGTTGCGATCCCTTTTACGGGCGCCTCCGCGGCGCCGGCAATGATGTTGTCAACAGTCTGCGCGCGCCACGGAATGCCAACGTTGGCTTTGATTCGTTCAATCACTTGCCCGGCGGTGAGTGTCTGCGCGGCTTGCGGTCGCGCGATCCTGGCCGCCGCCAGCCCCATTGAAGCGAGTAGGAATGCGCGTCGTGATGTGGAGTGAGCGGTCATAGGTAAAACAGACTCTTTCTTGGTGGGTAGGTTTCAAACAGGAGAGACTTCCACGGACAAACACCCTTCAACGGCTTCGTAGAGGTTACTCAGCAACTCGTCAAATGTATCGCCCTGGGTGGCGCACCCCGGAATCGCTGGGACTTCCGCCCAATAACCACCTTCTTCCGCTTCGTGAACTATGACTTTGAGTTTCATGACTTAGATTATACGTTTGCACAGGCCAATGAGGCGAGCGTCTCACTGAGCGCGTGGGCCGACTAGCCGGCGAAGTCCTTCACATTCACCATATCGTCTTTATCCGGCGATGATCTTTTTCGCTACGACTCCGGCCACGTCTGTCAGCCGGAAATCGCGCCCGCTGTAGCGATAAGTCAGCCGCTCGTGATCGAGTCCGAGCAGGTGAAGCACGGTCGCGTGGAAGTCGTGGATGTGCATGCGGTCATCGACGGCGTGGTAGCCGATGTCGTCCGTGGCGCCGTAAACGAATCCGGCTTTGACTCCGCCGCCGGCCATCCAGATCGAATAGCCGTAGGGGTTGTGGTCGCGCCCGTCGCCGCTCTCGCTGACCGGGGTGCGCCCAAATTCTCCGGCCCAGATGACCAGCGTGTCTTTCAACATGCCGCGAGCCTTCAGGTCTTTCAACAGCCCGGCGATAGGCTTGTCGACTTCGCGGGCGTTCTTGGTGTGGAGGTTGTAGAGGTCACTGTGCTGATCCCATTTGTAGCTGTGCGTGCATTGGACGTAGCGCACGTCGCGTTCAACCAGGCGGCGGGCCAGGATGCATTGCCAGGCGAAATCCTGCGTGATCGGATCGTCCAATCCGTAAAGCTTCTTAGTCGCTTCAGACTCTTTTTCGACCTGAAACGCTTCCGGCGCCTGGGACTGCATGCGAAACGCGAGTTCGAAGGCCTGGATGCGCGCTTCGAGTTGCGCATCTTGTTTGCGCAGAGCTTTGTGGCGGTTGTTGACGTTCCTAAGCATCTCCAACTCGTAGCGCTGCTCGTCGGGCGAGAGGTTTTTGCCGAGCAGGTATTCGATCGGCTCGTTTTTGATGTCGTCCACTTTGAGGCCGGAATTGCCTATGGCCGTTCCCTGGTAGACGCCGGGCAGGAAGGCCGACGACCAGTTCTTAGCGCCGCCGTGCGAGAGCGCCGGCTTAATGGTGATGAAGCCGGGCAGGTTATGATTCTCGGTCCCCAGCCCATAAACCACCCACGACCCCATGCTCGGTCGAATAAATGTCGAAGTGCCGGTGAAGGTCTGCAGCAGAGCCGCGCCGTGATCCACTCCCTCGCCGACCATCGAGCGGATGACGCAGAGGTCGTCGACGCATTCGCGCACGTGCGGGAATAGGTCGCTGACCGGGATGCCGCTCTTGCCGCCTGGTTTGAACTCCCATAACGGCTTCATCAACGGGCCGACAGGGCCGTCGGCGAACGCGAGCGGACGTTTGATGGGCAGCGGCTTGCCATGATCGCGGGCCAAACGCTCTTTCGGATCGAAAGTGTCAATCGAAGACGGGCCGCCGTGCATGAACAGGAAAATCACGCGCTTGGCCTTCGGTTCGAAATGCGGCGGGCGAGGGGCGAGCGGATTATCCTGCGCCGCCAGGGCG
>DATCXQ010000862.1:0-26172 GCA_036565725.1 Blastocatellia bacterium | reverse complement strand
GTCGCGAGCCTTCGATAGAGCAGGCCCGTGGCCGTGGCCGTCGTCACAAGCGCGACGCCGCGAATGAACGCGCGGCGGTTCCGAAAATGTTTCTCGTCGGTAATCTCGCTGCTCTTGATGTCGTCAGGATTTTTGATCAGCATCTCTATCTCCAGCTGCGCGGCAGTACCGCGAACGGTACTGCCACGCAATCCTCGATCTTTTTCGATCAACGCTCAGCAATTATCCTATAATTGCTGAGAAGGCGAAAACGCATTCCGGCTGACTAAGCGGATATCAATACGACAGCATATGGAAGAATGGATTCGACAACCAGTGTCGCGGCTGAAGGCCCGGTTTTTAGACGGTCGGGAGCCTGCGACCAGAGAACTGCTTGAGGCTCTCGAAGCCGATTCGCGGCGGGGCGCGCGCGAATTGGCCGCGAGGTTGCGAGAGCGCGCGCGCGCAAACCGCGCCGAAGGGCAACGGCTGCGGCGCTTACTGAAGTATGAATCGGAATTATGGGCGCATGGCTTCAACCTGATCGCCGGTGTCGACGAGGCGGGCGTCGCCCCGCTGGCCGGCCCGGTCGTCGCCGGCGCGGTCGTGTTGGCGCACGGTTACAAATTACGCGAGCTTGATGATTCGAAGAAACTCGACGAGGCGACGCGCAGGCGCTTGGCGCAGATAATCAAATCGGACGCGGTCGCCTGGGCGGTCGGCGTCGCCGAAGTCGAAGAGATCGAGGTCTTGAACATCTACCATGCCGGTCTACTTGCTATGCGGCGGGCGGTCGAAGGCTTGAAACCGGCGCCCGATTTTATCCTCGTCGATGCGCGCAAGATTCCCGATTGCGTCGCCCCGCAGCGCGGCCTCGTTCATGGCGACTCGCTCTCGGCGAGCATCGCCGCCGCCTCGATCATCGCGAAAACGACGCGCGACGCAATGATGGTCGAACTCAACGCGCGATACCCCGGCTACGGCCTCGACGCGCACAAAGGTTATCCCACGCCGCAACACCTCGAAGCCCTGAGGCGGCTCGGCGCGTCGCCGATCCACCGCCGAGGCTACGGCCCCGTGCGCGAAGTGTTGGGATTGGAGCCGGTTCAGGAGACTTTGTTTGAAGCCGCGCAGATGATCTCGAATCTCAAATCTCAAATCTGAAATACTCCGAATGACCACGCCACATCAGAAACCTGCGGACGAATCTACTATCGGATCGCGCGACGCCGTTGGCTTCGTGCTGCGGCTCGGTCGCGCGCTGCACGTTTACGGCATTCCCGCCCACCGCCTTGAAGAGGTCATGGGAAAGGCGGCCGAAAGGCTCGGACTTCAGGGGCAATTTTTTTCAACGCCGACTGCGATCTTCGCTTCGTTCGGGCGGCAGGATGAGCAGCGTACCTTTCTGATGCGGGTCACGCCGGGCGAAGTGAACCTGGGCAAGATCGCCGAACTCGATGACGTGACGACCGGCGTGCTGCGCGGCGCGCTCGACCCGGCCGAGGGGTCTAAGCAGATAGATAGCATCCTGGCCGAACCGCATCATTATGGCGCGGCGCTCACGACCATCGCCTTCAGTCTGGCCTCCGCGGCGGCCTCGCGTTTTCTAGGCGGGGGGGTGAAAGAGATCGCCGCCTCGGCTTTGATCGGTTTGGTCATCGGTCTTCTGTCGCTGCTTGTAGGCAAGTATCAATCTTTCGGCAAAGTCTTCGAGTTTATGGCGGCGGGCGCCGCGTCAGCGTTGGCCGGGTCGTTCACTTTTGTCTTCGGAGCTTACGCCGTATCGAACGCGACGCTCGCCGGGTTGATTGTGCTCATGCCGGGATTGACCTTGACCATCGCGTTGATCGAGCTTTCGACGCGGAATCTGTCGTCAGGCACGTCGCGGTTGAGCGGCGCCTTTGTGATTTTCTTGAGCATAGGTTTCGGCGTGGCTGTCGGCGGCGCCATCGCCAGCTTGCTGCTCGGCGAGCCTGCCGTTGCGCGCGCCGCCCCTTTGCCTGCGTGGACTGAGGCTCTGGCGCTCGTCACGATGCCGATTGCTTTGACCATTCTGTTGCGCGCCCAGTGGCGCGACGCGATGTGGATAATGATCGCAGGGGTGTTGGCTGTGGGCGGCAGCCGTCTCGGGGTCAGGTTCTTCGGCCCTGAGATGGGCGTATTTCTGGGCGCGCTGACAGTCGGGGTCGCTAGCAACTGGTATGCGCGATTGCTCGACCGTCCCGCAATAATCACGGAAGTTCCGGGCATTATGCTGCTCGTGCCAGGCAGCGTGGGCTTTCGCGGCCTTGCGGCGTTGATGGACGAAAAGATCGTTTCCGGGGTGGATACCTCGTTCAAGATGATTTTGACGGCGGTGGCGCTGGTGGCCGGAACATTGATGGCCAACATCATTGCGCCGCCCCGACGCGAAATATAGATCGCTTTTTCAAATGCGTGTACTGGCCGACAAGCGGTACAGTACCGGGAGCGGTAGCGACCTGGCGCCACTGACCCGGTCGCTACCGCTCCCGGTACTGTATTGACCGCAAATCCCACCAAAGGCCGCCCAGCCTCGCCCATACAAAAAGGTATGATCGGAAAGTGAGCTATCCCAACCGCTAACTACAAACGCCAATACAATTTCAACAAAAATTGCGTTCCCCCTCCCAAGTTTGCTGGCGCTTCAATGAACTCATGTATAGAATCTGGCGCGAGCATACAAAAAAAAGGAAGTTGTCGCGCCGGCCAAGCGGGGATCGGGATATGAGTTAGCCATCGCTTGTCAGGAGTGGCTGAAGATTCTCCTCCTGTTGCCAGATTGATTTGCCCCGGCGGTTCTTCGCCGGATCAGGCAGCAAATCACCAAGACCGAGTTCGATTCGAAAACAATTTAAGTAAGCTACACCAGGTTTACTCTTATAGAGGGGGTATATCGTGATTGCCTATCCACCATCTTTACCGACTCAAGCAGTAATTGAACAGGCTTCTGCTAGGGCATACTCGAAGAGAGAATCCTTTGGAGGCTCTAGACTCGAATTGTCGGACGGAGCGCTCTATGTAATACAACTTTCCAGAGCTGGCGCCCCGGCCGTCGGGGGATTTCAGGAAAATTCCGTGGTCGGAAAGTCGGAGAATCTTTCTAGACAGGAAAAGCTCTCAAATCGTGAATCTCAGTCCGACTCAAAAGCGCTGCAGAATGAGCCCCAGCCTGGTGGACAAGCCGAGCAGCCGGAGCGCAGGACGTTCTGGGAGAGGGTTTTCAGGATGCCCCCGCTCCGCAAGCGCATTGAAAGGTCGCTCGTCGAGGAGTGGAAGTTCTCAGAGGTTCGGCCGCGGCAGATCGAAGAATTGCTTTCGGAGGATTCCGAGGAGATGAGGGCGTTCTTCCTCAGCGCCTCGAACGCGCGCCAATACCATCGGCTGGTCAAAGAATTCGGGGTCGGTTTTGAGACCAAGGACGGAAAGATCGTGGATGAGTCTATCGAGACGCTCAGCGAATACGGGCCGGAGCTGATCCAGAAATACCCGGTCCTCATTGATCACCGTGATCTTATCAAGCGCTACTTCGCCGGGGTATTTCGAGACGGCAGGGTCGGGACCCAATCGCTCATCCGTATCAGCAACTCAATGTGGTTCAGCCCCTTCTCGGCGTCGAAATTCAGGTTATCCGCCAACATTCTCAACACCCGATTCCAGGTCCCGAACCACGTCATCGGCCCAATGTTGACCAGCGTCGGAGACACTTACTGGCTCCGGCAGGTTCTCTTTCGCCGCTCTTCGCCGCAGGAGTTCCAACAGCTTCTAAATCGAATCGCCCCGTCGAGCGAAGATTCGGGAAACGCTTTCGCCCCCGCCTTGCAACTCCTGGTTCTCGGCGCCGAGCATAAGCTCCCGTTCCAGACGCTCGACGACTTTGTGCAGAAGCTCGACCTGAAGCCGAAAGATTTCGCTCCCTTCAGCGCCGCCGTATACAATCTCGCGGCCTACCGGCTCGCGAGCGAGATCAAATGCCCGACATTCGCCCAGTTCCTCCGCCGGACGCTTGACGAATTCGGCCCCGAGATCAATCAAGAATCCGCGCGGCTCTTCATGCTCTCATTCAGGGAGTTCAAGGATGACGCGGACTCCCTTTCGACCTACCTGTCTCCCGGGTACCGCGATACCAAAGAGTTTTTGAGGAGCATCGGAACGCCGGTCCCCGCGACCGTTTGGAATATGGAGCGCATTGGGTTCCTCGCGCAGACTCTCACGCCGGAAAAACGGGCGAAGATCACGCAAATTGTCCGCGAACTCGCCGAAGAAGTGAAGGTGGCCGACATCATGTTCCTCGCCGAGATCGCCAGCAACGATGAAGAGTGTAAACTCCTGCTCGACCGCCAGGCGCTGATGGCGGCGGTCAAAGACATCAAAATCGACCGCATCGTCGAGCGAAGCCATAACGACCTCGTGAAAGAATTGGAGCGGGAGATTGATAGCGCGAACAGGAACGGCTTCTACCGCGGCGTGAGGCGTCTCCTGACCCTGATGAAAGAAGAGAAACGGGCCTACACGGAGCGAGTCGATCCGAGTAAATTGACTAATATACAGCTCAGTCGCCTTCTCATTTTCCACCGATCCATTGACATGCCGGGATTCCTGGACACGGTAGGGTGGAACGTCTCGCTGGACCTCCAGAACGAACGGAGCGAAGGCGGAGGATACCTGGGCTACGATAAGGACATGGCGATGGTCACAATGGTGGCCGGACAGCCCGGCGACAACCGCGCCTATCGTCCTGTAAACCTCATGCGCGCGCCCGCCTCTATAGCGCTGTTCCATAATCACGCGTTCAAAGACACATTCGCGGAGCGCTATCTAGGATTCTTCAAAAAGCTCATCCCCTCGAAACTAAACAAGAATAAATACGCGGGCCCGAGCGGCTGGGTCGGCGCCAAGAAAGGCGACATCACCGCCGCCGCCGAATCCGAGCTCCCTTCATTCATTATCACAAAGATCGGGAATCCGCAGAATCCCGACGGAAGCAAGGATAATAAATCTCTCCTGGTGAATTTCGACTGGGTCATCGTCGACCGGCAGTCGGGAGAGGCGCTCAGGTCCGATAGGGGAGTTTTCACCGTCCCTTATTATGGGGAAGATCAGCTCGGCAAGCTCAAATGGCCGTCGAAGAAAGAAATGAGGCGGCGGGAGAGAGAGAAGAGAGAAAAATGCCCGCCGGGGATCAGGCAGGATTCCGCGCTCGACAACGGGCGTTTTGATTGAGGCGATGGCGTCGCTATAATGAATAGGAGTTATGGGACTTATAGGACTCATAAAACCTATAAGTCCTATAATATCTATTAGTCCTATTCTTACAGGAGAAGAGCGATGCCGAAGATTGCAGACATCGAATACACGCCGAATCCCAACGCTGTGAAGTTCATTCTAAAAGAGCCGCTCACAGGAGGCTCGTCGCGGTCGTTTCAGAACCCGGAATCGGCGCAGGCCGACCCGCTGGCCGCGGCCCTGTTCGCCGTCGGGAACGTGACGTCTGTTTTTTACATGGACCGTTTCGTCACGGTGAACAAAGAGGATGAAGTGAGCTGGGAGGAGATGCTGAAAAAGCTCGCGGAGCCGATCCGCGCCGCGCCCACCGTTTCCGAAGTTCCGGCTCAGGCCAATGCGCCGGTCTACGCGCCCGGCGAGAACCCGCTGCTCGACCGGATTAATCAGGTCCTCGACGAAAAGGTGAGACCGGGATTGGCCGGGGACGGCGGAGGGCTTGAGATCATCGGGTTGGACGACAAAAAATTGCTGATACGCTATCAGGGCGCTTGCGGAAGCTGCCCGAGCTCAATCGGCGGAACAATGATGGCCATTGAATATATGCTTAAGGAAGACGTCGATCCCGATATTGAGGTAATTTCCGTCTGAAGAGACTGGGCGAATGGGCGACGGGGCGACAAGGAAAATGTTATCTCCTTGTCGCCCCGTCGCCCATTCGCCATCACACCGGCAGATAAACACTCACCGTAGTCCCTTTTCCTTCCTCGCTCTCTACTTCCATCTTGCCGCCGTGTTTTTTGACGATCTCCTGAGTGATCATCATCCCCAATCCGGTGCCATTATGCTTGGTCGTGTAGAAGGCCTCGAACAGGCGTCTTTTGGTCTCGCGTGACATTCCCGCGCCGCGATCGATGACGCTGATCACCAGTTCCCCGCGATCGCCGTTAGTTTCGGCGGGCGGGCGGGCGGCGGCGGAGACGTAACGTGTACGCAATTCGACGCCGCTGTTTTGAGGCGAAGCTTCGACGGCGTTGATGAGGAGGTTGAGAAAGACTTTTCGCAACTGCTGCGGGTCGTAATCCCCCCGCGGCAACTTCGCGGCGTAATTTCGCTCGACGCAGACGCGCGAGCGTTCGAGCCGGTCGCTCGCCAGCTCGACGACCTCATCGAGCAACCCGTTGAGGTCGGTCGTTTGACGTTCGGGATCGCGCGTTCGGGTCAGGTGGCGCAGGTCCATGACGATGGTCGAAAGGTGCTCGACGCCGCGTTTGAGCCGGGCGACCGTATGTTTCAAATCGCCGTTGCCGCTGGTCTGCATTTCCAATAAGTCCAGATTGAGTTTGACCGCCCCGATTGGGTTGTAGAGTTCGTGAGCGACGGTGGCCGTGATCTGGCCCACGGCGCTGAGTGTGCGGCTGCGCCGCAATTCTTCGCGCACCTTTTCGGCTTCGGTGACGTCGAGGATCGCCACCACTCGCCCTCCGGTTTGGCCGCCGATCGTCAGCGGCGACGCGTAAACGTCGAATAACCGCGTATCGCCGTTCCGGCCGTCCTGCGGCTTGACTTCGAGGCGCTCGCGGAGGCTCGAACTGTCGTCCGGCTGCTCCAACGCTTTGCCGACGAATGCCGCTACCTCCGGCAGGCGCTGGAGCGCCGCGCGGTAATCCTGTAAGACTCCGGGCGGGGCCGGAAGTCCGAAATGGTTCAGGAACGCCTGATTGACCGCGAGCAACTCGCCATCATTATTTACGACGAGGATGTCGTTCGACTGGCTGTCGAATATCGAGCGCGCGAAATCTTTCGCCTCCTGCTGCTGCCGGCTGGCTTGCCGGAGCTGGGTGATCTGGTTTCGCGCGAGAATTAAAGTGAGTGTGGCGACGAGCAAACCCAGCGCCAACGTCACCCAGGTCGTGCGCTTGATCTCGGTCGCGGCCCGTTGTTGCCGGCCGCTGAATTCGTTAAGAATCTCTTGCTGGACCTGTGTTACCGCGCGCGTCAATGTTTCTGCCGCGCTATACAGGTCTTTGCGTAAGTTGAAAAACTCGGTCTGAATGATCTGAACCTGCTGATGCGCGTTTTGCGGAGGGTCGGATTGCTGCTGCCCGCCGGACGCGGCGACGGCGGGCGCTTGAGACGGCTCGCCCTTCTGATTAGCCGCCGGACCGCTGACCGGGCCTTCCGGGTTTTTCAGTTTTTCGATCTTGGCCAGAATCTCACTGAACTTTTGTGACGCCGTTTCGACGCCGCGCCATGCTTCCACTTCTTTATTGGAGAGCGTTCCGGGCCCTTCGTGATTAAGCCACTGCTTTCTTCCTTTTTCGATCTCGGTCTGAAATCTCTCCTTCGCCTCGTTGAGGTCGGATTTGAAGGGTGGATTCCAAACTCTCATCGCCTGCCGAGCGCGGAGGAGGCGCGCTTCCGAAACGACTTCCGCGGCCGCTTCACGTATGTTGAGAGCCAACTTCAACCGCTCCATATAATCGTCGGCGCTCTTGCCCGCGCTTATGCTGATCTGGTTGAGCTTCGAGGAACTTCCCACTCCGATCAGCCCGATCAGGAACAACAACAGCGCGAAGCCGATGGCCAGCACCGTGTAGATCGAGCGCAGATTGAGGTGTTTTATCGTTGGAGGATTCATCTTTCAGGTTTCAGGTTTCAGGTTTCAGGTTTCAGGTTTCAGGAGCCGATCTTAACTGACACCTGACACCTGACACCTGACACCTACTCGCGGCGATGCGACCGCTTGCAGGCGTAGAGTCTATCATCCGCTACGCGAATCAGTTCGTCTTCTTCAGTGGCGTCAGCCGGGAAGGACGCCGCGCCCCAACTTATACCAGGGCGATCCGCCAACTGCCCTTGAAGGCGAGTTTCGACGGGCATGTTCATTTCCAACCTGCGCAACGCGCGGGCCATCGCGTCGCCTGAAGTTTCCGGGCACAATGCCGCGAACTCGTCACCGCCGTAGCGAAAGACGGCGTCGCTCTGTCGCAAAGACGATTTCAATAAGCTTGCTACCTCGGCCAGCACGCGATCCCCCTCTGGATGACCGAAGCGGTCGTTGACCGATTTGAACCGGTCGATGTCGAATAGGACGACGGACAGTTCGCGACGGTAACGGCGCGCGCGTTCGACCTCGCCCCGCAGCCTCCGATTGAACGCCATGCGGTTGGGCAGCGCGGTCACCGGGTCGCGCTCGGACTGTTCGACCCAGGCGAGCGAGCGTTGTTCGACCAGGCGTCCGATCTTAGCTGATAATAGTTCATCCAGTTTCGCGCCCAGAACCGCATGGAGTTCGATCAACTCGTCCTTGCTCATCCGTTCCGCTTGACGACGAATGGCGTCATTCACCGCCAGGCGCATGGCGGCGGCTTCGCGAAAGATCGTCTCGACCTCTTTGTCGCGCCTTTCGCTGTCTTCGTTATCCGGCGCGGCGGCGAACGCGTTCAAGATTCGCCTGATTTCCTGATGCAACACGTTCGTAATCGGCTCCGCCATCGCAACGTCTTTCGCAATGTGTAAAAATTGATTATCAACGGTAAGGTCATCGCTTGAATCGTCGCTGACCGCCGCAATTATAGTCTCAAAAAAGGGGCTGTGACACTCCTGAATAGGACTTATAGGATCTATCTGTACGGCCTTATAGGTCCCATTCACGACGCTCACAGGATTCTCCGAAGAAACATATGAGCAAAAGCTATAACGCAGCCGTGATCGGCGCCGGGGTTTTCGGGTCGTGGACCGCATATTATTTGCAGCGGGCGGGGTTGAGCGTCGCGCTGATTGACGCTTACGGCGCGGCGAACAGTCGCGCGAGTTCGGGCGGCGAATCGCGCATCATCAGAATGGGCTACGGCGCCGATGAAATCTACACGCGCTGGTCTCATCGTTCGCTGGCGGTCTGGCAGGAATTCTTTGCGAGCGTCGGGCGCCGGGAGCTTTGGCGCCCGACCGGCGTGCTGTTGATGGCCCGCGAAAACGACCCGCGCGTCACGGCCACGGCGCGGGCGCTCGAAAGAGTCGGGGTGAGTTTCGAACTTCTCCGTCGTGATGAATTGGAGCGCCGCTATCCGCAGATCGATTTCGGTGAAGTAACGTGGGCGATTTACGAGCCCATGAGCGGCGCGCTGATGGCCCGCCGCGCGGTTCAATCGGTGGCGGATTTCTTTGCGCGAAACGGCGGCGATTATCTGGTCGAGTCGGCGCTCGCGCCGGCAGGCTCGGGCCGATTGAACGAAATAGGCGCCCGCGGAGGGTCGAGAATCGGCGCGGATGTATTCATTTTCGCCTGCGGCCCCTGGCTGCCGAAACTCTTTCCCGCCTTGCTCGGAGATCGAATTCGCCCGACGCGCCAGGAGGTCTATTTCTTCGGCGTCCCGGCGGGCGACACGCGCTTCGCCACGCCGATGACGCCGACTTGGATCGATTACAGCGCAGAAACTTACGGCATGCCCGACCTGGAAAATCGCGGCTTTAAGCTCGCGTTTGATCGTCATGGCGAAGCGATTGATCCGGACACCGCCGAGCGCAACCTGACTGAAGATTCGCTCGAACTGGCGCGCGCGTTCCTGGCCCGGCGCTTTCCGGCGTTGTCGGGCGCGCCCCTGGTCGAAGCGCGCGTCTGCCAGTACGAGAACACTTCGAACGGCGATTTCCTGATTGACCGCCATCCCGATTTCGACAACGTCTGGCTGGTAGGAGGCGGCTCTGGCCATGGGTTCAAGCACGGCCCCGCGCTGGGCGAATACGTGGCGGCGCGAGTCATCGAAGGCGGAGAGGTCGAAAGGCGATTTACATTGGCTACCAAAGAGACCTCGCGGAAACGGACGGTGTTTTAGCGTTTGAAGAGTCTCAGGATATTTTCCCGAGCGATGTCGTATTATCCATGTGAAGGAGAAATGACATCATGAGCAAAATGAGCAAACCAGGAACAGCGGCGGTTCTGAGTCTAATCATCCCCGGCGTCGGCCAGATTTACAACGGCGCATTCTGGCGAGGCATTTTCTGGCTGATCATCACGCCGGGCTTCTGGATCGGCAGCGGCGGAATGTTGGGCTGGGTCTGTCATCTTATCTCGGCCTATACGGCTTATTCATATGCGAAAAGGGCAGAGGCCCTGATCACTTGGCCGAGGTAGGAGTAACGCCAGTGTCATCAAAGGCTCTAAGAAGCAGGTCATCGACTCCTATTTCCGCGGCCCAATGTCTCAGGTAATCGTAATCAAGCGCATTGGCCTGTACTTTCAAAGCGCTCAGCAAATCGCTCCACTGTCTATCAGAAATACAGCCGCTAAACGACGCCGATCTTCTCCAGCGTTTGGGCAAATGTATGAGCGACGGCGAGGATGTCAGCCATTTTCAGTAGCCTTCCTTTTCCGGATCCCAGGCGAAGGCCTTTTTCATCAATTCGGGGTCAAGCCAACGTGAAGCCAGGCGCAACTTCCTCTCGTGATCGTCCGCAAGAGGGTACCGCCGGCGAATATCATTCATCGCAAATTGTCGAACAAGCTGAGTCAACTCCAACACCTGTTGGAGTTTCTTCCAGGCGGGCATTTTGCGATAGCCTTCGATCATGATCCCTTCGACTTCAGGCGATATGTCCAGCGATAACGTCTTCAGAAACGCAGTATAAAACAGAAGAGCCGAAACGATGAACGGCGTCTCTCTGTCAAATTTGCCGCTTCAGAAAATTGTACCGAATCCGAAATTTTGAATCTTAGGTTCTCAAGCCGTCGCATTCGGGCTCGGCGCATCCGCTTAGTGTAGATCCTAAGTGATAGTATACAATCAATTTAACTTGGCAGGCTCGTTTTGTTCATGCGGTCAGTCTTCATTTAAATAATCGGCACATCTTTTGCGTGTTTTTGATTTGTCATTTTCCATCATCAAGCAGGATAATGCGCCCGACAAAATTTATTGAAAAATCCGATCGGGCGCGATCTAAGGCTCCATAGCAAAAGTTTTCCGCGACATTCAATAAACATTTTGACTTAATTCCATTCAGCAATCTTTTGAGTTCGGGTCTTCAATATTTGAATTATGAGAATTAAAGCTTGAAGCCCATTCCCATCCCCAATTCTAAACATCCAGGAGGTTTTATGGTTCACTTACGAGGGTTATTGCAAAGCGGCCTGATGTTCGCCGTGTTGCTTCTCAGCGCGACTATGGCGTTCGGCCAATCTTCATCGCTCTCAGGAACGGTCATTGATCCGCAAGGTAACGCCGTCGCCGGTGCGAACATCACAGCTACAAACGTTGCGACAGGGACAGCGCGCGCTGCGACGAGTTCCAAAGAAGGCGCGTATCAAATTCCGCAACTCGCGCCGGGAACATATCGCGTCCGCGCCGAGGGGAGCGGTTTTGCCAGTATCATACTTGAGGATGTCCAGGTTCTGGTCAGCACTCCTGTAACGCTCAATATCTCCTTCAAGCAGCTTGGCGCCGTCAGCGAAACTGTGACCGTACAGGGTGGCGAAGCAGTCATCAATACTACCGACGCCACCATCGGCAACACCTTCGATAATACAAAGGTTTTATCCTTACCTCTGCTCTCGCGCAATATTGTTGGGTTGCTCTCGCTGCAACCGGGCGTGACAGCGTCCATTAGCAACGATAGCGACGATGCCAGACGCGGCGGTTATGTCAACGGCGCGCGTTCTGACCAGTCGAATGTGACGCTCGACGGTGTCGACGTTAACGAGCAACAGGGCGGATTGGCGTTTTTCAGCGTTTTGCGCTCGACGCCGGATTCGCTGCAAGAGTTCCGTGTCACGACTACCAACCCGAATGCTGATCAAGGCCGTTCGTCGGGCGCTCAAGTCTCGCTGGTCACCAAAAGCGGATCGAATCAATGGCATGGGGCGCTTTTCGAAACTCATCGCAACGATATCACGGCAGCAAACGACTGGTTTAATAACAAGGCAGGCGTGGCGCGTCCGAAATTGCTCCGCAATAATTTTGGAGGAGCTGTCGGCGGCCCGATCAAGAAGGACAAAGCCTTCTTCTTCTTTACGTATGAAGGTTTTCGCGAGGCCAAAGGACAGTCGGTCGTCAGAGAGGTTCCATTACCTTCGCTCGGCCAGGGCATAGTTCGTTATTTTACTGAGGACGGGTCGTCTAACGAATTCGGCTCTTGTCCGGCAGGCACTCCGTCGGGAGTGAACTGCTTGAACCGGCAACAGATCGAAGCTGCTTACATCGCCGCCAACGGCGTTAATCCGGGCACCAATTCGGCAGTGTTGGCGATTCTGGCCGGCGCCGCAAGCCGTTACACAGCGAACGATACTACTGTAGGCGACGGACTGAACACGGGGGGATTTCGATTCAACGCCAACCGTCCGCTCAATCAGAATACCTATATTGCCAGAATCGATTACAACCTGACCGAGAAGCATAATTTGTTCGTTCGGGGCAATTACCAGAATGATACTGAGTTGCTGTCCAGCCAGTTCAATGACACTACTTCGCCAACAACCTGGAGCCAGCCAAAAGGCTTTGTCATAGGCGACGCCTGGACAATCTCGAATAGTCTGGTCAACAACCTCCGATATGGTCTGACTCGTCAGGCATTCACTCGAGGCGGCGATTCGACCAGTAATCTCATTAACTTCAGATTTATATACCAACCGGTCGGATTTGTGCGGCCATTGAGCCGCGTGGTTCCTGTTCACAACATCACTGATGACCTTTCGTGGACGAAAGGCGCGCACGGCATGCAGTTCGGAACGAATATCCGTCTGATCTCCAACAAACGTACATCGTTCGCCACATCGTTTGATACAGCGGTGATCAATCCATCGTTTTACGACTTGTCGGGCGATGTAGTGATTACCAGCGTCGATGGTAATCCGATCTTCCCGAACGTTGGTGGGGCTTCTGACGACCTGCGTGATGCTCTGTCTACGGTGATCGGCCGTTTTACGGATTACGGCGCCAACCTGAACTACGACAGGGACGGTAGCTTGATTCCCGCAGGTACGGGGATCAAGAGAAACTTCAAGACGCAGGAATACGATCTTTATGGGCAGGATATCTGGCGCATTCGTCCGAATCTGACCGTTACTTACGGCTTGCGCTGGTCAACCTCGACCCCGGTTTATGAAACGAATGGGTTCCAGGTAAAACCCGTGCAAGCTTTGGGTGATTTCTTTGAACAGCGCGCAGCGGGCGCCTTGGCTGGCAAACCGGTAAACGATCTGATCCAGATTGATGTGGCTGGCAAAGCCAACAACAGGAGCGGCTTTTACGATCAGGACTGGAATAACTTTGCTCCATCAGTCGCCGTCGCATGGTCGCCAAGTTTCAAGAATGGATTCCTGAAGAAAATCTTCGGCGAAAACAAGAGTACCTTCCGCGCCGGTTTCCGTAAGGTTTTCGACCGTCTGGGAGGCGCTTTGGCGGTTAGTTTCGACGGGCAAGCAATTCTCGGATTCAGCTCTTCGAGCGAGATTTCGGCCAACACCTTTACCGTAAGTGATCCAGATGGTTTAGGGCCATCCTTCGAGAGCTTTAACCAAGACGTTCGCAAGTTGAAGTTGCTGACCATTAATCAGAATCTGAACTTCCCTTTGCAGCATCCTGCTGACGAAAATCAACGAATTGAAAGCGGTCTGGATGATTCGATCATCACGCCGCACAGCTACGCATTCAACTTCTCCTACGGGCGCGATCTTGGGAAAGGCTACTCGTTTGAAGCCAGCTACGTCGGCCGCATCGGACGTAACTTGCTGGTGTCGCGTGACACCATGCATTTGAACAATCTGGTTGATCCGAAATCGGGTGTTGATTTTTACACCGCTATGCGCCAACTAATTGCGCTGCGTGAACAAAACGCTCCTATCACCTCAGTGCAAAAAATTCCGTATTTTGAGAATATCGTCCCGGGTTTGGCAGGCGTCGTCAACGTGCTTGGTCAACCCGCGTCGCTGACGGCGACGCAGGCAGCTTACCGTCGCATTGCGCGATCTTCGGTCGGGGGGCGCAATACGACCGATTACACATTTGTGCAGTTGCTGTGGGACGACGGGCTTGGATACGGGGACAATCTCTTCTTCCATCCCCAGTACGCGGCCTTTGGCGCGCTGACGTCAATAGGCACGTCAGATTACCACGCCTTCCAAACCAGCTTCCGTAAACGTTTCAGCAACAATCTGACTTTCGACTTCAACTACACTTTGAGCCACTCTTTTGATGTCGCTTCGGGGCTTGAGCCGTCCGGTTCGACGATCGGCGGCGCGGCGTTGATCCTGAATCCACTCGATTTGAAAGTGAATCGCGCGAATTCGGATTTTGACGTGCGCCATTTGGTCAACGCCAACTACATCTATAACTTGCCATTTGGCAAGGGGCAGAAACTCCTGGCGAATCTCGGTTCGGTACCCAACTTCATCATCGGCGGTTGGCAAACGACCGGCATCCTCCGTTTGAATACCGGTCTACCTGCGGGCCAACCATTCGACGATGGGCGTTGGGCTACCAACTGGAACGTTCAATCAAATGCGGTTCTGGTTCGCGCGTTGAAAGCCGCGCCGACACGCACCGGCGACCCGAATCTGTTCAGCGATCCGGATGCGGCCTTCGCCAGCTATCGCAACGCATTCCCGGGAGAGATTGGCGACCGCAACCTGTTACGCGATCCTGGCTACGCCGCGTTTGACTTCGGTCTCTACAAGAGGTTCGCGCTGCCTTGGGAAGGCAAGAGCGTTGTCTTCCGTTGGGAGGTTTTCAACCTGACCAACACACAACGTTTCACGGACGTGATCGGCCTGGGCGTTGGTCAAGACCCATTCCTAAATACATCCGATACTCCCAGCGACTTCGGCAGATTCACCAGCATTCAGGGATCTCCGCGTCAGATGCAATTCGCATTGCGTATCGAGTTCTAACTCGATAACAAGAACGAATCATTAAACAAATGCCGACGGCGTAGCTTGATGTTACGCCGTCGGCATTTTTGTTACCGGGCTGGTCAAATAATGGGAGAGGATTCGAAGGCTTCGGTGCGGCGCTCTAATCAATTCTTCTGACAAGCAATTTGAACGTGGACGGATATTGGTTTTTCTCATCCGCCGGCTGATAAACACTCTCCAGCTCGCCCCACTCCCGCTCGTCAAACTCGGGGAAGAAAGTGTCGGCCGCGACCTCCGCGTCGACAAACGTCAGATACATTCGATCCACAATCCCAATTGATTGAGCGTAAATCTCAGCGCCCCCGCAAATGAAGACCTCGCTCTCGCCCCTTTCGCGCGCCAGGTCGATCGCGTCTTCGACGGAATGGGCGACCTCGCAGCCTTCGGCTTTGTAATTTCTATCGCGGGTCACGACGATCATTCGCCTGCCGGGAAGCGGCCTGCCAATCGATTCGAAAGTCTTGCGCCCGACGATGATGTGATGGCCCATCGTCAATTCGCGGAAGCGCTTCAAATCGGCGGACAATCTCCAGGGGAGTTTGTTGTCGACGCCGATTCCGCGCTTCCTGTCCATCGCCGCAATGATCGAGACGATCACACTGACACCTCCATATGCCGCGCCTGGCGCCTCTCAAAACACCAGCCCCAACTGCGCCGAGAACGCGCGCGGCGTGACGAAGTGGGTGCCGCTGAAGGTCGAGAGGAAGTTATAGAGCGCATCTTTGTTGGTCATGTTGATCGCTGTCAAGCGCAGGGTCACGCGCTTATGGTCGCCGCCCAGCAGATTGTCGGTTCCGAGACTCAAATCGAATAGGTGTCGCGGCGCGATGCGCGGCGGGTTGTGGTCGTCGTTCGCCGTCCCGTCCGCCGGAATCCGCACGCGCGTGGCGCCGCGGTTCGCGTCCGCGCAGGCGGTCAGCCCTCTCGCTGGCGTGGCGAAAGCGCCGCCGCAAAACAAGCCGATCTGCGCCTGCTGACCGGGCGTCAACGTGAGCGCGGTCGCAAAGTTGGGCACCGAGCCCGCGACCAGACCGCTGTCATAGCGCCAACTGAAGGAGATGTAAGGCTGGATCTTTGCGAGTTGATGAAATTGATACTGGACCTGAGTCGTTTGCTGGAACGCCTGGTCGTGATCAATTCGAAAGACGCCTTCCGGCAAATCGGAGTTGAAGAAGAGTCCGCCGTTCTCGGGTGGGAAATAGCGCGCGCGCGTGTGCCCGGCGGCGAAGAAGGCCGAGAGACCTTTGTAGTCGGACAGGTTGACGCGCGCCGAGAAGCCGTCGCTCTTCGCTAAATTCCATGAGATCGGGAAGGTGATCGGCGTGTTCAGGATCACACTGAAGTCGTAGGCGTTGCGAGTGCGTTTCCAGAAATAGTCGGCATCGATCACGATGTGACGCCCGACGCCCTGTTGAACTCCGAGATTGAATTGATGACGGCGCCCGGGTTTGAGCGGTTGGGCCGTAGCGTCGCCCAGGACGCCGGCCAACCCTCCCTCGCCGGTCGCGCTAGAGAAGATCAAGTTCTCGTTGTACGGCGTCTCCAGGCTGCGAGTGTATGAGGCGCGCAAGACGGTGTTGGTAGGTTTGAGATTATATGAAACGCCGAGGCGCGGCTGCCACAAATGGTCTTTGCCTATTCCGGCGTAGTTGTCGAAGCGCAGCCCCGCGCTGAGCGCGAGCGCGCCCAGGGTGATTGCGTCCTGCGCGTATACCGCCGCCTGTTTGACGTCGGTGTGGCCGTTGAAAACGAACATGCGGCCGCCGCGCGTCAGGTCGAACGGCATCAGGCCGGGCAGGAACGCGTCGCTCGCCGGATCGTTGAAATCCGGGTCAGTGACGCCGAATTGGAAAGCCTCGGTCAGAAAAGTGTGTGAGACTTGCGCGCCGAATTTGGTGTTGTGCTTCCCTTTGGTGTAGGCGACGTCGGCGCGCAGCCCCGCGTTGGTCAACCGCCGTTGCTGACTCAGGGTAGTGGTTTGATCGGAGAACGGGTCGGCGCTCGGAAAGTACCAGACCTGATCGAGCCTGTAGTACGGGTTGACTGCCAGCGTGGTTGACGGGCCGAAGACACGTACGTAGCCTGGGGCGACGTTGAGCGAGCGCACGAGTTGCCGCTGGTCCTGGCCCAGGGCCTGCTGCTCGTATGTGTTCGGAATCTGGAAGAAATTGCGCGCGAGCAACAGATTCAGATGCAGCGCGTCTTTGGGCGACGGGCTGTAGTCGAGGCGATTGAAGAGGCTCGACGATTTGCCCGCGTCGTGCAGCGGTTCGAATTCGGGGGCGTCGAGGAAGCGGCCAGAGCGCTCGAAGTTGAAGGATGTGAAATTACCGACCTTCGTCCCCCCGTAACCCAAAGTGGCTTCGGCGGCGGAGGCGCCGAAAGAGCCGTATCGCGTCAGCATGCTGCCGGCCGGTTTCTTCTGGCCCAGGCCGGAGCGGGTGATGGCGTTGATCACGAGGCTGGTCTTATCGCCGTACTCGGCCGGCGTCGCGCCTGTGATCACTTCCAGCGACTGGATTGCGTTGAGCGGCGGTTGCGTTGAGAAAGCCTTGCTCGACTGGTCGGAGATCGGCTGATTGTCGAGCGCAATCGAGGACTGCGCGTGGTCGCCGAGCGAGTGGAAGAAGCCATTCGAGTCGGCGACCACGCCCGGCGCGGCGAAAGTCACCACGTCGCTCAAGCCCGATCCTGGCGACCTGACTGGCAACCGAGTGATCAGCGAGTGGTCCACGTTGGTGTGCGTCGTCGGGATGTTCTCGACGTTGGCGGCGGAGCTTTCGACTGTCATCTCGTTACTGACGTCCCCGACTGTGAGTGGGATATCCAGGCTGATCGGCACTGACGTTCGCACAGAGAGACTCTGCGAGAGGGAACTGAACCCATTAGCCGAAACGGTCAGTTGATAATTATTCTGCGGAACGCCGGAGAAGCGGAACGATCCCGCCGTGTCGGTGGTCGTTGAGCGCCGGTACCCCGTGAGCCGACTTTGAATGACGACCGTCGCGCCTGCGATCACGGCGCCATCGGGGTCGGATACTACGCCGCTGACCGTTCCCGCGTTGCCTAGCGATTGAGCCAGTCCGCTCGCCGACAAGCCGCATAGCAGGCCCGCCAGCAAGACGATAAAGAAACGATTCAAGGACGACATTAAATCCTCCTGCATGGAATCCGGCCCTTAGGCCGCCGGAGTCAAAAAGCCTGATGCCTGGACCCATGCATTAATGATAAATGGGCTATCGGGAATATCGCTCGGGGTTTTAATTATCGATCGGGATATATATATAGGCGCGCCGTTCGGCGCGCATTCGAAATAAAACGAACTGTCAGTCAGGCCAGGCGGACGGTCGTATTCAGGTGATGAATGGTCGTTGAAGGGATGGAGGGAATTTACAACTTCAGCAAATGCTCGCGCAGGATTCGCCCCTGAGATCGGCTAACGTTAAGCTGTTGGCCGTTGCTCAGTGTGACGATGTAGGTTCCGCCAGGCATCGGGCTGACACGGCGCATCATTTCGACGTTGGCCAGCGTGCCGCGACCGAGCCGGACGAAATGCGCCGGGTTGAGACGGGCCTCCAGGTCCTTGAGACGATAAGAGATCGTGTAGGTCTCGTTCTGAGCCGTCGTCAGATGGAGTAATTCCCCGTCGGCGACGATCGAGGCGACCTCTTTGACCTGGAGGATGACGATCTCGTCCTGATGCCGCGCCGGAATGCGTTCGAGGGCCGGCAGTCGAGCGGCGGCCTGGTAATCTTCGGCGGCAGCGGCCAACCGCGCGGCGGTTTCTTCAAGCAATTCGGAGCGATCCAGACGCTCCTGCGCGCGGTTGACGGTTTCGCGAAGCCGCGAACGTTCGACGGGTTTGAGCAGATAATCGACCGCGTTGAGTTCGAATGCGCGCACGGCGTATTCGTCGTAAGCCGTGACGAAGGCGATGAGCGGCATGGAGTTCTTCTTGAGCAACCGCGCCACGCCGAGTCCATCGACTTCGGGCATTTGCAAGTCGAGGAACGCTAGGTCGGGCTTCGTGCGCTCGATCACTTCGACCGCTTCCGCGCCGTTTTCGGCCTCGCCGACCAGCGTCACATCTTCAAAGCCGCGCAGCATCGCGGCGAGGAACGAACGCGCAGGGCGCTCATCGTCGGCTATTACAACGCGCAGTGATTCGTTCACGACTGTTTCATCCTCAAGAAAATTTCGATCTTTCGATATATTGATGCGCAAAACTTGCTGATTTATTATCGCGCAGCGTTCTTAACAGGATCAACCGGAGCAAACAGCGGGAAAACGGCGTCAAGCGCGGGAACACAATCCTATGGTTCATGGTCAAGTCAGCGAAATCATCCCTGCCGCCAGTCACGTGGCCTTTGATCTGATCCACGATTACGCTCGCCGGCTGGAGTGGGATACATTGTTACAGGCAGCCTATCTTGACGGCGGCGACACTGTCGCAGGCAATGGCGTCAGGTCGGTGTGCGTGGGGCGAAGGTCATTGGGCGGCATTGCCCTCAGGACAGTTTATATTTCTTTTGATCGCCCAAAGGTAGCGGCAGTCAAGATGGTGAACGCCCCCGCTTTCTTCCGGTCGTGGGCGGCGTCTATCCGTCATGAAGACATTTCGGATCAGGAGTCGCGGATCACCTACAGATTTCAGTTCGTGACTAAACCCCGCATCCTGCGATTCATACTCGATCCAATCATGGAAAGGGTATTCATATGGGAGACCCGGAAACGCTTGCGGGCGCTCAAAGCTTTCTTCACGCGCGATCGCGAGTATTGAGGGGGCGCGAGTCTTACCGCCGCCGCCCGAGGGCGGTCGCCAGAATAATTCCCGACGAAGGGGCTTCAAAGCTTCGCTATCTTCCACGCTAAACTTTTAGTCTGCGCCGCCTGACGCGCCTGCTGTTGCGCGAGTGAGGTTGACGGGGAGGCTCAATTCAACCGTCGTGCCCGAGCCGGGGGCGCTACGTATGCTGAATGAAGCCTGATCGCCGTAGTGAGCTTTGAGGCGGCGTTCGACGTTCGACAACCCCACGCCGCGATTGCGTCCCGCGACGAGGGCCTCCTCGTTTGCGCCGAGCCCCGAGTCGCGCACGGTGATTCGAAGCGTGTCGCCGCCCGGCGTAGCGTCGCCGGCGCCGGACGCGATCCGCGCCGAAATCATGACATCTCCGCCCGTTCGCGACGGGGAGACCCCGTGTTTGATCGCGTTCTCGACCAGGGGCTGGACGAGCAGCGCGGGGATGCGATGACTCCGCGTCTCGCGCGGCGCGTCAATCGTTACGCGCAACCGGTCTTCGAACCGCGCCCGCTCGATCTCCAGGTAAGATTCGATTAGTTCGATCTCTTCGCCGAGCGTGGCGAATTCGCCCTCGCTGCGACGGAGCACGCCGCGCAACAGGCTGGTGAGCCGCATCAGCGTCTCGAACGCGCGTTCCGGCGCCGTTTGAATCAAATAGCCTACGGTTGTCAGAGAGTTGAAAAGGAAATGCGGATTGACCTGCGCGCGCAAAGCTCGCAACTCGGCCTCGGTCGCCAGCTTTGTAGTTTCCTGTTCGCGCAGGTCGCGCGCGCAGCGTTCGTGGATGACGCGCGCGGCGTCAATGCGCCTCGCCACCATCACCGCCACCGCTTCCAGGAAAGCCACGTCGTCCGACATCAGACGACGCCCACCGGCCATCTCGCCGATTGTCAGATAGTACTGCGGCGGTTCGGCCGTCGGCGCGAGGATGGTCGTCTCGCGCTGGGCCGGTTCTTTCAATAGCCGTGACGGTCTGGATTGATTGGGCGGAAGCAGCAATTGCGGCAGCAGCGGCGATCTGCGCCCCTTGTCGTTCGCCCTGTCGTTCAAATGATTCGCGGCGGCCCAGGTTACTTCGCGCGCCGTCAACGCCTCTGCGAGACGGACGCAGGTCTCATCCAGAACCTGATCGGGCGCTTCGAGCAGGGCGATTCTTTGTGCGATCTTCGCCCGCAGCGCTTCGTAATTGGTCCGGCGCAACACCACAACATCGACAAACCAGGTCACTCCGCTTCGGAGCCAGGGATAAGCGAGCGCCGTCATGACCCACAACCCCAACAGCAACACGACCGCGACCGTGTGATCATTACGTTGATCAAGCATCATCGGCGCGGCTACGTTCAGGTACAGCCCGAACGCCATCCCCACCAGGAGCACGAGCGACAGGGCGCGCTTCAGAAAAATGTCGGCCAGCGCGAAGCGGTAGTCCTGATAGAGGATTACCAGCGCCAGCGGCAGCGAGGCATGGTGCCCGGCCAATTCCACCCACCACGGGTACTCCCGGCCCTCGTGATGGCTCAGGTGCACGGCAGAGATAGCAAAGACAGCCAAGGCCACCACCCAACCGGCTCCGCCCCATCCGGGACGCCCACGCGTCGCGGCCAAGAGCGCGATGATCAGCGCCGAGAAACCCGCCGTCAGAATGTGTAAAGCCCAGTGCGACGGCGTCGATTGTCGTATGATGGCTTGATGGAGATGCAGCGCCGACGCGGCGGCGCTGAAACTGTAAGCGGCGATCAGCATTCCCATCGCCATTGGACGCCGCCACGCGTCGCCCGACCGCAACACCGTATGCACGACTACCGCTGGAAGAAATCCGAGCGCGATGAAGGCCGCCGCCCCGACCAGCGCCGATGAACGCCATCCGCCGAAATTGTGTAACCCGAGATTCAGCAGCGCGCCCAGATTCCAGGCCAACCCCAGTAGCGCAGTGAGAAGCGGCAGACGGTCGGTTTTGTCGGAATCCGCCCCCAGCGCCGAAGCCGCGCGCGGCGTCTTCAGGAGCATCACCAACAGCATCGTGTAAAGCGACAGCCCGGTGATATACCCCAGCAGGTTGAGCAAAGCGGCGGCGGCTACGGCAGTCATAATTCCTTCTTCAAGAGTGGTGTAATATCCAATTGATACTCAGAACAAAGACATCATCATTCTATTCCGATGTTTTCCGCCTCGCCAGTCTTGGGGGCGCCCAATCACTGTTGGAAATCCGGCGGACAAGCGCTATTTTGCATATGTCTTGAGCAAAACGCGGCAACTCACACCGCCACCGGCGCAGAGATGTGGGGGTGGGCGCGATAATTGGCGATCTCGAAATCCTCGAACTGGTAATCGAAGACGGACGCCGGTTTGCGCTTGATGATCAATTGCGGCGGCGGAAAAGGTTCGCGGCTGAGTTGCAATCTGGCCTGTTCCAGATGGTTCAGGTAGATGTGGCAATCTCCTCCTGTCCAGATGAATTCGCTTACGTCAAGGTCGCATTGCTGGGCGATCATATGAGTCAGCAGCGCATAGGAAGCGATATTGAATGGGACGCCGAGAAATATGTCCGCCGACCTCTGGTAAAGCTGGCATGAGAGCTTGCTATTGACGACGTAAAACTGAAAAAGCGCATGGCAGGGTTGCAACCGCATTCGATCCAGTTCGCCGACGTTCCAGGCGCTGATGATCAGGCGGCGGGAATCGGGATTGAGCTTGATCTGTTCGATGAGGTCGCTAACCTGGTCAATCACGCGGCCATCAGCCGCCCGCCATGACCTCCATTGCGCGCCGTATACCGGGCCTAGTTCGCCGCTCTCGTCCGCCCATTCGTTCCAGATGTTCACGCCGTGATCGGTCAGATATTTGATGTTCGTCTCGCCGCGCAGAAACCACAACAACTCGTAGACGATCGATCTCAGATGAAGCCGCTTCGTCGTGATCAGCGGAATGCCATGGCTCAAATCGAACCGCATCTGGTAACCGAAGATGGAAACCGTCCCGACGCCCGTGCGGTCGTCTTTGCGCGCGCCGTGGTCGAGCGCATGCTTCATCAAATCGAGATATTGCTTCATTAATTATTGCGTCCTTTCATCCGCCTCCAACTGGTCCGATAAGCCAATGAATATAGCAAAGAACTGAGACGGAGAGACAGGGAGAAGGGATGAAGGGGTGAAGGGGTGAAGCGGTGACAAAATCCCCTTGTCACCCCTTCACCCCTTCACCCCTTCACCCCTTTCCCCATCCCTCCATTTGGTTGACGGGTTCAGGATGGTTAGGTAGAGTGCTGGTTGTCTACGACCGGCGCAGGGTGGTCTGGCGGCCGCTCTGGCGCATATCCCACGTTAACGTATCTTTTTGCTATAACTTGTAGCCCCGCTCCCGGGAGATATCTGGAAAAATGAGCGCTCAACCTGTTGATCGCGCGGCGCCCGCTCGCATCCGGCGTCTGACCGAATTAGCTTATAACTTGTGGTGGAGCTGGCAGCCCAACGCGGGCTGGCTTTTTCAGTATTTGGATAAGACCCTATGGGAACTGACCCATCACAACCCGGTCAAATTCCTGCAACAAATCTCCCCGGCCAAGTTAGAGGCGGCGGCTTCTGACCCAGCGTTCCTGCGCCATTATGACGGCATTATGATGGCATTTGACAAATGCCTGTCGGCGAGAGGGGCGTGGTTTAGCGAAAAGCATCCCGATATGGCCGGGAACGCGATCGCATATTTTTCGGCCGAATTCGGTCTGCACGTTTCGCTGCCGATCTATTCCGGCGGCCTGGGAATTCTTGCCGGAGACCATTGTAAGGAAGCCAGCGATCTAGGATTGCCGCTGGTCGGCGTGGGCTTCGTCTACCCGCAAGGATATTTCTATCAGCGCATCACATCCGAAGGACGTCAGGAGGCCAGCTATGAGCGGTTCGATTACGGCGCCGCCCCAATGGAGCCTGTGATCACGCGCAATAGCGACGGCGGGCTGTTGGCTTTGAACCTGAACAGGCGAGTGATTTATATCGAGGTGTGGCGCGTGCGGTTGGGTTCGATTTCGATTTACTTGATGGCGACCGACGTTGAAGAGAACGATCCCTGGGACCGCGAACTCTCTGCCCGGCTCTACGGCGGCGACCAGGAAACGCGCATCCGGCAGGAGATGGTTCTGGGGATCGGCGGCGTGCGAATGCTCGAACGTTTGGGGATACGTCCGACGGTTTTTCACGCCAACGAAGGGCACGCTTCGTTTCTCATGCTCGAACGCATTCGCTCCCTGGTCCAGGGCGGGATGAGCTTTGACGAAGCAGCCGATTTCGTCCGATCGACGACCGTATTTACGACGCACACGCCGGTTCCTGCCGGGCACGACGTGTTCTCTTTCCATCTGGTTGAAGAGCATTTCCACAGTTACTGGGAGTCGTTGGGCCTCAACCGCGAGCAATTTCTGGGGCTCGGCAGCCATCCGGACGGCAATGGAGGGGCGCATTTTAATATGACGGCGATGGCGCTGCGGCTCGCCGGGCGGCGCAATGCCGTCAGCCAGATGCATGGGAGCGTTTCGCGCGCGATGTGGCGTTCGATGTGGCCCGAACAGGCCGAGGACGCCGTCCCGATCCTGTCGGTGACCAACGGCGTCCATACGCCGACCTGGGTCGCTCCGGAAATGGACAAACTATTCTCGAAATATCTGGGGCACGACTGGCGAGATAACCACGACGACCCGACTTTGTGGGAGCGCGTCCACGACATTCCCGACGCGGAATTGTGGGACACGCATCAACGGATCAAGCGCAAAATGCTCAACTTCATGCGCGAACGCGTGCGGCGCGATTGGATCAACGAAGCGGCCGGGCCGATGCGGGTCTTGACCGGAGGGACGCTGCTCAACCCCGACGCGCTCACCATAGGCTTTGCGCGCCGTTTTGCGACCTATAAACGAGCCATGTTGATCTTCCGAGATATTGAGCGCCTGAAGAAGATCTTTCACGACGAATGGCGCCCCGTGCAGATCATTTTTGCGGGCAAGGCCCACCCGGCGGACGCCCCGGGCCGAAGCCTGATCAGCGAAATTTACAACCTGGCGCGAGAGCATGGGTTCGGCGGGCGGATCGCCTTCGTCGAAAATTACGACATTCACGTAGCCAAGCACCTGGTGTGCGGCGTCGACGTCTGGCTCAACACTCCACGGGCCCCGCTGGAAGCCAGCGGCACCAGCGGCCAGAAGTCCGCGCTCAACGGCGTGCCGCAACTAAGCATCCTGGACGGCTGGTGGTACGAGGGGTACAAGGGAACCAACGGTTGGGCGATTGACGCGGGCGCGTCCGGCGCCGTGAATGACGAATCCCGCGACGGCGCTGACGCCGAGGCGCTCTACCGCGCGCTCGAAAACGAGGTCGCGCCGCTCTATTTCGACCGCGACAGCGACGGCATCCCGCGCCGCTGGACGCACCTGGTCAAAGAGGCGATTCGCACATCCGCCCCCGTCTTCAGCGCACGCCGGATGGTCAAGGAATACACCGAGCGAATGTACACCCCGGCGATGAGGGCCGCGGCGAAGAAATAGGCAGGGTTAGTGTGGAATGGGGAGTAAGGAGTGGGAAAAGACACTCGCCCCACTCCCTGCTCCCAACTGCGATCAATTATTTCCACTCTCCATGCAACACAAAACCGGCCCAGAAGTAGGGAGACGCCCACCGTTTCTGTCTGGACAATTCAAGCTGAGCCGCTCGTAGAGCCGCCCCAGCCGGCAGACCGTCTTTGAGCGTGCGCTGATAAAAAAGCTTCATCAGTTCAGCCGTCGCCAAATCGTCAACATTCCATAGGCTCGCGACCACGCGCGGCGCGCCGGAGTACATAAATCCGCGCGTCAGCCCGATCAATCCCTCGCCCTTGATCTCTTTGCCCAACCCCGTCTCGCACGCACTGAGCACGACCAGATCGGCGTTGAGCTGGAGGTTGTAGACCTCATACAGTCGTAGAAATCCGTCCTGCGGCTTCCCCTCCCTGTCAATAAGCGAGAAGACCAGCCCGGAAAGTTCAGGGCGCTCGCTGTTGAGCAGGCCGTGAGTCGCAAAATGCACGATGCGGTACTGGCTTAATTGCGGGCTCATGGCCAGGTCGCGGCTGGCGTTGAAGTCGGTCGCTTTGAGCCCTGTCCCTTTCGAAGTCAGCGCGATGACGCTATTGGCTTCATAGCGTGAGAAGGGAAGTCGCGTGAAACCGGCGCGGGCGTCGGAAAAATTCATAGTCCTGATCGCGCGCGTCAACTCTGAAAGTTCCG
>DATCXQ010000861.1:0-3822 GCA_036565725.1 Blastocatellia bacterium | reverse complement strand
GGACTGGGTCTACACGCGACCACCGGGGCAGACACGCAGGTCTGCCCCTACCGTACACGCAATTGCAAACCGATATAGCTGTTTATGTTGGCTTCTAATATTCACCTCAACATGCCTGGCAGAAATGAAAAATGCTCGCGGTCGGATTCGAACCGACATCCGGCTCATCGCCGTTCGGACAGTTTGGATAACGCGATTCCCTTGCTTGTTTATCCCCGCCTCCGGCCTTTCGAGCCAGGGGCCGCTATAGGTTCTGCCTCAACCTCTGTCCGTGACCACCGTATTCATCGTTTTCGGCGCGCCTATTCCTTTTCGGCTACGCGAGCGTTTGTTACGTTCTTTGTTTACCCAAATCGGACAGCCGGCGGAAAAACTCCGGCAGCCGCTTCTCCCAATCAGCGTTTAGCGAGAGGTAGACTTCGGCGTCTCCGATTCTGGTGTCGGGCGGTTTTCGCAAACCTGCTTTGACCGCCCAGACTCCCTGGCCCTTCTTTCGTTCGATCAAGTTTGGCGCTTGTGGATCGGCCAGGAAGGTGATCCACACCTTCAAACCTTTGGGAGTCCATTCCGACTCGACCTCCCAGAGTTCGTCAATGAACCAATCGGGGCCTGTCGAGCCGCGCTGGTGATCTTCGACGTTTATCACCTCCCAGCCGTATCGGGGAAGCAGTTCAAAAAGCTTGTTCCTCTGCGTGATCATCTCATTCCCTAAAAGTAATAGTCACGCTGTGAACCGTCAAAGCGCCCGCTGCGCAAGCAGCATTTCTTGAAACCGGCGACCGGAGCCGCAGGGACAAAGGTCGTTGCGCCCCAGTTTCTCGGTCAGCTCTTTGTCGCCGTGAACGACGCGCATCCCTCGCTTGACGTTTGTTTCAGAAGGGAATCCGCGGTGTCGCTTGCTGGTCTTCTTGTAGAAAGCAATCTTCGTCGAATCGTTGTCTCCTGGCCATAATGCGCCTCCTTGTTTGTACCGGCGACGGCCGGCCATGTTTCAAAAATCGTGCGCGACGACAAGTGGGCGAGGAAACGACGTCCGGCGCTCTATCCTGAGCTAATGCGGTGACGGTCGCATTCCGGGACTCACACCCGGAGACCTCCGGATCCCGATGTAGTTCCCTCCGGCATTCGTCGCGCCTTACTGTGAGCTATAAAAATTACGCAACTCCGGGGCAGGGAGCCGCTGATTTATGAATAAACCAGCGGCCTTCGCTCCAAGGGCTGAGGGCGTTTGGAAATCTTGCGACGACAAGTGATGATGAAACTCCTCATGATGCTCTGCCAATTGAGCTACGACGTCGTTGCCAACGTCGCCGGGATTCGAACCCGGAACCCTCATGTTAACAATGTAGTTCCACCGGCATTCGTCGCAATCTTGCATGACGATGTGACGACAAGATCGAAGAAACGGTTTTTTCTGAGCTACAACCTCACATCGAGTGTGGCGGCTGGCGAGACTCGAACCCGCGACCTTCGGTCAATGATCTCAGTGACCGACGCTCTACCATGTAGTTCCTCCAGCATTCGTCACAGATTGCTTCGCGCAAAATTTATAGCGTCGGCGACAAGATCGACGCCAGACCTATCTCCACCGCAATTGATGGAGGAGATGGGATTCGAACCCATAGGACCCTGTACTCCCAACCAGCGTTCGCCGACAATCAGTATCGCGATCGGCAGCGAGCGCTGCTCCATCAAGCCGCTGCGCTCGCTACCGCTCGCGATCCTGATGCGAATTCAAAGAGCTTTCGGGAGGCCGACGAGAGTCGTTGAGACATTTCGAGTCACAGTCGAATGGATGTAGTCCCAACAGCATTCGGCCTCGATTCGATTCAGTCTAGGAACGTCACCTTACTCCGGCCCGGCGCCAGATGTTCGGTGTTCATCAACACGCGATGCCAGCAGGCTAGGACGAGGGTCTTGTGATCCGGATGCCAGACGCGCCCGCGCACGTAGACCTCGGCGTCGCGCCGCATCTGCCGCCAGTTCCAGCTTCTGGCCTTCGGGTTCTTACGCAGAATCTTCCCGTAAGAATTCAGCGGCACGCCCGCCGGATGGCGATCGCAGACCATTACCGACTCGCCCGAAGCGCGATAGGCGTATTGGCACATGTGAGCCTTGCTGACGCCTCCGCGACTGAGCGGTTCGTTGCGGCGCACGAACGATTCTTCAACCGCCAGATTCGGTTCGGGGATGAAGAACCATTCGCCCTGGCGCACGAAGGCTTCGTTGCGGCGGCGCAGGCGATTCTTGACGCGCTTGACCTGGCTCTGAACTGCCTGTCGCACTTCGGCCGGTTGCAACGCTTCCATCGCCGAACGCACACTGGTCACGCCTTCGCCGGGCACTGCGCAGACGAACCAGTGGCGTTCGTCGAAACCGCAGAGGAACTTCGCCTTATCAATCTCTGACATCAATAACAGATGCCGCTGTTCGGAGCGCAGGTCGATTACTCGATAGTCGCGTGGATCCTCCGAATCTATCTTGATGTCGAAGAATTCGCCCTGGGCGTCCACGCCGATATTGATGCCGGCGTCAAAGCGCATACGGACAATACCCGACCTGACGACCTTCACCTCGCCGACCTTCACTCTGGCCCCGATGCCGGCAAATTGTCTCTTCAACGATTCGTTGTCCATAAAACCTTTCGTAAGAAGGTGTGGGGCGGATTGAAAATTAAACGCAACCATGCGACTCGACGTAAGGGCGGATTTTCCCCCGCCCCTGTCTGTGATCCAGGCGTAGGGGCGGGGAAAACCCTCCCCTACGTTAGATTGCGTGGGCGCATTTAATCATCAAAAACCATGAGTCCGCCCCACACCTTCGCTTGTTACAGTTCAACGGCTTCGATTACGCCGACCCAGTGGTCGTCGCTCAGACGTCCTGCGGCGAATTCCGTGATCAGCTCGAAGACCTGATCCGAGAAGCCGCCGACGTTCAGGATGTCTTCGCGCTCCTGGGCCTGGACCGTGCCGTAGGGTTGAATGTCAATGCAGACCATCCGCGCCTGCGGATTGCGCCGCTTGAATTCGGCCCACTGTTTCATCGTCTCGGTGGCGCCGCCGCCGAAGCGGCCGTAGCTCGGCGCGTCGATCCACGATTCGCTGTCCGAGACGTAGATGACCAACTCGCCCTGGGACTTGCGACGGTTGAGCAGCGCCAGGGGCGCGCTGCAATTCGTGCCGCCGCTGGGCAGGCTGGCCAGCTTCTCGGCGTTGGTCATCACGCTGTCGCGCGGGTTGAGGCCGATCTCGAGCGCCTTGCTCTCGAAGGGGATGACCTCGGCGCGAGGGTTGCGGCGCAACACAGCAGCGGCCACCAGCGTGGCCACGTCAACACAGCGAACCTTGCTGGTTGCGCCCTTTCGGTAACCCGTCACCGGCGAATGCATCGAACCCGAAATGTCGGGGAAGACGTAAACCTTGCCTTCCACATTCGGGATGTTGCCGATGGCGGTCTCCATCGCGTCCTGAAGCGCTTCGCGCACGACGCTCGGGATCTGGCCGCCGCTCGCGTTCAGATAAGCCGCGAGCAACTGGTACGGGAAGACGCGGGCCTTGCGGATCGCGCGCTCGTCGCGCAGACGGTCGGCGATCAGCTCCGCGAGTCCCGGTTCGTTGAAAACGCCGTGGCGCGCAAAGGCGTTAAGGTTCATACGCGTCATCTGCCACGAGGCCGCGCGAGCGATGTTCGCCCAGTCCTTCGCGCCGAGCGACAGACTGGTCAACATCTGGAACGGCACATTCGGAACCTCCGGCGTCTCGCCGGCCTTGAACCGCTCGTACTGGCGCGCGATCGGAGGCAGCGCCGAGGCGTCGAATTCGC
>DATCXQ010000806.1:0-14238 GCA_036565725.1 Blastocatellia bacterium | reverse complement strand
GGCTGCCCCATCGGTGAGCCGCTTGCTTACGCGCGCGGTACTGTATCGGTCTTACGTGGTCTGATTTAACAAGATGTAAAGCTCGGCCTAGCTTAGGGCGTTAATGACCATTGCGACGTCATTGCTTTCACGCATTCGTATCGCCAGCAAACCAAGATTCAGAAAAACGCCGGGCGGCTTATAAACTAATCGGCCAAGCGCAGAGCTCTCCAGATCGCGCTGTTTCACCGCCGCGATTCGCTCGTTCTCGCCGAGCGAATTCAGTCTCACCGCGAAATTCCACGCCGAAGAGCGCGCCCGATCCATGCTGAAATTTATGACCGCGTCGTCGGCGCTCGGATCGATTCTTTCCAGAAAGCCTATTCAGGGCGACACGTCGCCGATATCGTCCTGCACGGGTTGTACCAGCTCGGCGAGAAGTCTGTTGATCATATCGAAGTCGTGTTTGAGCGGCGCCAGTTGATCTCCGGGAGATGTCTCGACGGCGGCGATCCCCAGGTCGAGGTTGATGTGAGCGTTGATGCCCAGCAGCAGGTGTTGCAGGATGAGCGGGCGCCAATGTCGCGCCGCCTCGAACGAAACCTGCCACGAAGCGGTCGGGGGCTCGCCTTTGCGATGAAGCTCGTAAGCTTCCAGATAGCGGTTGGCGAAATTCACATCCAGTCTCTCCATCCGGGCGCCGTCTTCAAAACGCCCGTTCAGAACGCCCTGCTTCACGTTGATCGTGACTTTGCGATAGAGCGCAATAGCCCATTCGCCCGGGTTCCTGGCGAGAGATGTCAATGATGTCGGTAAGTCGGGCGATGACCTCATCAATGTTTTTGGCCGGGTTTCGGGTGAGCATAGTTATTGTCCGATTGTCTTGCGCGCCGACCGCTCGGCGACGAACGGGGCAGGTTCCTTACGTCAACCTTGCCTGCGCCAACCTGCTCCATTTACTGACTTCATTGCGACGGTAATATGGCATGGTCTTCACCGCCTGGACGCATTGCTTGTATATCTCCTGCGCGCGCTCGGCGTCGCCCAGATTCCGCAGCGTCTCGCCGAAGTGATACAGCCCTTCGGGGTCGAACGGCCGGCGGTCCACATATTTCTCCAGCGCCTGACACGCCTCCTGATACATCCCCGCGGCCAGGTATGTCGCGCCGATCTCCCTCCATATCTCGCTCTGGCGGAACTTGTCGCTGTGAGTGACGACGGCGTTGAAATGATTTATGGCGTCTTGTAGCCGACCTTCCTGCCGGGCGATCCGGCCAAGCTCGAAGTTGGCGTCCGGTTCTTTCGGGTCAATTTCGACGGCGCGTTTAAAACGCGCGGCGGCTTCGCCGAATTGGCGGCGCCGCTGATAGATCAAGCCGAGCTGATAATGCGCTTCCGCGTCACGCTCGTTGATTGTGCAGGATTCGAGATGGCGGCGGAAATTTTGGCGTTGGATGTGGGCGGCGCGCACGCCGTAAACGGCCCCCAAGGCCAGCGGCAGTCCCCAGATCAGCGTGAAGAATGGAGAGAATGTCGCGATTGAAAACAGCCATGAATCGAAGCGCAGCGAAATCCAGGCGATGCCGACGACCACCGCCGCGTGTTTGAAACTGGCGCCGCAAACCATGCGCAGCGCGAAAATCATCAACGCGCCGAAACATCCGCTGCCCAGCAGCCACAAGACCAGCGCGCCTTCCGCCCCCAGTTTCAACGGGTCCAGCGCGAAACCCGCCAACGCGAACGGCAGATGAGACGCCGCCCAGGCCATATACACGCAGATCAACAGAGAGCCGTAATCGCGTCGAAACGCGACGCTGAAGCTGCCGGTTCTGGAGATCAGCGTCAACGCCAGGATCGCCGCCGGCGAGTACAGCGCGGCCAGAGAGAGCGCGATGGCGAACAGGCTGGTTGGGGTGAACGACACCAGCCGCCAGCCCACATCCCCGATGATAGGCAACGGCAGCCGTTTGGTTTCCGGAAAGTTCTGTTCCAAATCCTCCGCGACCTCTTCATCCGGTTCTGTCTGTGGTTGATCGGATGGCGAAATCTCTTGTGGCGCCGGCTTCATTGCCGCCAGGCGTTCTTCCGGCGGGATGCGGGCGGACTCGTAGGTTTTGTATATGCGGTTGGTCACCGTGAAAGCGAGCAGGAACGCCGTCGCCGTGACCAGCGCGGCTCCGAAGAGCCAGTCGCCTCTGTCAATGATGTCGCTCATTGCGGAGACCGGGCGGTACCAGAGCTTGAAGAGCAGTTTGATATTTTCTCCGAGCATACTTACGACCAGGGTAGTTACACATCGAAAGCCGCGTTGATCAACGCCTCCTCGTCAAGCTCCAGAATGCTGATCTCATCCGGCCTGTCAACGCAGGTCGCCAACAGGGGCTCACGCGGATGGAAGGCCAGGGCGGGGAAGTAGGCGTTGGTCCCGGCAAAGGAAGTCGATACATTGATGATTGCCACGCATCGCCAATCCGACGCGCGCCAGACGCGCACTGTGTCGTCATTAGCCAGCGATTGCGCAGTCTCGGCGGGCCGCAGGCGCGAGAGCGCCGTCCACTGCTGCGGCGCCAGGAAATTGCGAAGTTCTGGAAATTGCGCCGAGTTCAGATTACGCGTGGCGTCAAGGTACATCTCCTCTGTGTAGCCGTAATCTTCGTACCACCGCTCCATCGCAATCGGTTCAGCGCAGTCAGAGCGGTCTATGGTCTCTATGGCCCGGCTGCGGAAATCCTGCTTGAGGTCTTTGCAGGTTGAGCTGATGAATACTTTTAGCTTCTTTGGCATAAAGAGCCGAGACCTGCTACGGGCGATTTTGAAATCGGGCAAACCATCTACGGATGGGTTATTCCGTCGCCAGTTGAAAATCCTTGAACTGATCGCGCAGCGCCTTCTTGTCGAACTTGCCGACGCTGGTCTTCGGCACGGCTTCGATGAAGATGATGTCGTCGGGCATCCACCATTTCGCGAAGCTCTTGCCGAGGTGGGCGTAGATTTGCTCTTTCGTCACCGCCGCGCCCTGTTTGATGACGACGCAGGCGAGCGGGCGCTCCTGCCATTTCGGGTGATTGACTGCAATGACCGCGGCTTCGGCCACGTCGGAGAGGGCCATTATGGCGTTCTCCAGGTCCACCGATGAAATCCATTCGCCGCCGCTCTTGACCAGGTCCTTCGAACGGTCGGCGATGGCCATATAGCCTTCGGCGTCTAGCGTCGCCACATCGCCTGTGTCCAGCCACCCGTCGGGGAATTTTTCGGGCGAGGGGTCTTCCTTGTAATAAGTCGAGGCGACCCACGGCCCCTTGACCAGCAACCGCCCCATCGCCACCCCGTCGTGCGGAACTTCATTGCCGGCGTCGTCAACGATTCGCATTTTCAATCCTGGCGCGTGTATGCCCGCGCGCTGTTTGACGTCGAGCTGTTTCTCGCGCGGCCAGCCGTCCATCTTCGGCTTCAGTCGCGAATTGGAGCCCATCGGGCTGGTTTCGGTCATTCCCCATGCGTGAATGAAATTGACGCCTAGATTGGTCTCGAACCAGTCGATCATCGCGCGAGGCGGCGCCGAGCCGCCGCAGATCATCGACTGCAGGCTCGACAGGTCGTATTTGCCGGGGTTCTGCTGCAATTCATTCATCACGCCGAGCCAGATTGTGGGCACTCCGCCCGTGAACGTCACCTTCTCGGCTTCTATCAATTGGCAGATCGAAACGCCGTCCATCGTGGGGCCGGGAAAGACTTGCTTCGAGCCGAGCATGCAGCACATGTAAGGCAATCCCCAGGCGTTGGCGTGGAACATCGGGACGATGGCCATCACGGTGTCGGCGCGCGTCAATCCGAGCATGTCGGGCAACCCGCCGGTGATCGTGTGGATGTAGTTCGACCGGTGCGTGTACATCACTCCCTTAGGCTTGCCGGTTGTGCCGCTGGTGTAGCACAAGCCCATTGGAGAGTTCTCGTCGATGTCGGGCCAGGTGAATTCAGACTTTTCGGCGCCGATCAATTGCTCGTAATCGTGGGCGGGCGAGAGCGTCGTCTTCCAATCGCCGGTGTTGCTCATGACGAGGATGTGTTTGACGGTCGGAATCCTGCCTTCGAGCTTCTCCAGGATGGGCAGCAGGTCTTCGTCGACGCAGATCACCGAATCTTCGGCATGATTGATAATGTATTCGAGATCGGCGCTAGAGAGGCGCAGGTTGAGCGTGTGCAGCACCGCGCCCATGCAGGGCGACGCGTAATAGACTTCCAGGTGGCGGTAACTGTTCCAGGCCAGCGTCGCCACGCGGTCGCCCTGCCTGACGCCGAGCCTGGTCAAGGCGTTCGCCACCTGACGCGCGCGGCGGCCCAGATCGGCGTAAGTGTAGCGGTGAACCCCGTCGCGCATCTTCGAGACGATCTCGTTGTCAGGCATCAACTCGGCCCCGCGATCCATCAATACCGGCATAGTCAATGGCATATTCATCATCGTCATAAATGGACTCCTGGTTGTCATGGAATTTTAACTGCGGATTTGGCGCACAGCGTAATGTAAAGCCTTAGTGATTTCAACAAAAAGGAGTGAAATGGCTGTTTTTATCAGTACCGCGAGCGGTAGCGCGCGCGCTTCGCATTAAGCCACGCGCGCTACTGCTCGCGGTACTGATACGTACGCGCGTTTGAAAACCGATCTGATGAACAGTTTGCCCTGCATTTTCACCGCGCCAGCAGCAACGGATCTATTTCTTTGTCCAGGTCGAATGAAGATCCGACGGCGCCGACCACACAATTTTGCCGATTCAACCCCACTTGCCGGCGGATGTGGAGGCCAACTCTGGTCGCGTAGCGACCTATGAATTTAGGCGTGCGTTTTAACGCCTTGTCATTACCCACATTTCGCGCAAAAATGTGGGTAATGACAAGGCTTTATGCTATCGCCTGCTTAGCATGCTCAAAGACGCGCAGGGTCAGTACCGCGAGCGGTAGCGAGCGTGACTGAATATGAAACGCGCTCGCTACCGCTCGCGGTACTGACCCGCACATCCAGATTCAGTTTCCGGCCTGACTCTTCGTCGCTTCCTTATCATCCTTCTTCGGCAAATCAGGTTTGGAGAAATCCGGCAGCGGATCGCCGAAGATGTAATGGTTGAACCAATCCAGATTGTGCCGCATCACGGCGCGCATTGATTTAGGCTTGGTGATGCCGTGGCCGTAGCCTTTGTAGACGACCATCTCGACCTTCACGCCCCTGTCTTCCAGCCCCTGTCGCAACTCGTATGCGTTCGGGATCGGCACGCGTTTGTCGAATTCGCCGTGCTGAATCAGCGTCGGCGTCTTCGCCTGTTTGACGTAGCTCATCGGCGAGGTCTTCGCGTAGATTTCTGGATCGTCCGCCGGATCGTCGCCGAGGTATTGAATCGTGAACGGCGTGATGTCCGTGTTGTAATAATAAGTGGCCCAGTTCGAGATTCCCGCTCCGACCGAGATCGCCGCGAAGCGATCAGATGAAGTCGTCAGGAAAGCCGAGATGTAGCCTCCCTGGCTCCAGCCCATGCAACCGACTTTCTTCGGATCAACCCAGCCCTTGCCGATCAGGTGATCTACGCCCGACAGCACGTCCCATGCGTCGCCGACGCCCAGGTTGCGGACGTTCAACTGCCTGAACTTCTCGCCGTAGCCGGCGGAGCCGCGATAGTTCACTTTCAAAATCAGCGCGCCTCGCGCGGCCCACAGGTCGGTCGGGTAATAACGCGCATCGAGCAGCGTCGGGCGGTCAATTCCCGTAGGCCCTCCGTGAATGACGCAGAGCAGCGGGTATTTTTTATTCGGATCGAAGTCGGCCGGTTTGATGAGGACGCCTTCGATGGTCGCGCCGTCCTTGCTCTGCCACGAGATGACCTCGCGCGTGGCGAGAGTGAAGTCCTTGACCTGGTCGGTCATCGAGGTCAGCTTGCGCGGCGAAAAATTCTGAACGGGAGAAACGTAGACCTCGTTGAGCGTGGTCGGAGACGTGGAAGTGAACGCGATCTGCTTGCCGTCTTTGGTGAACGAGAATCCGCCGGCCATAAAATTGTCCGGCGCGGTCACGCGAGTGATCCTGCCGGTCTCCGGATCGACGCGGAACAGGTGCGAAGCAGTCTTCTGCATGCCGCCGAAATAAATCCCGTCGGCGTTCCATTCGACAAACCCCGGTTGTTCGTCGAAAGCGTCGGTGATCGAACGCGGCGCGCCGCCCTCAACCGATACGACCGCCAGCTTTGAATTCGAGTGAAAGAACTTCGGATTACCCATCGCCGACGAGAAAACGATCCTTTTGCCGTCGGGCGACCAACGCGGATTGTTGTCGGGGCCGGGTTGCGCGACCAGCTTCTTGACGGAGTTGTCGGCGAGGTTGAGCAGGTAGACGTCATTCGTGCCGCCCTGAATCAGGTCAGGGTCGACCGTGGCGCTGAACGCGATTGTCTTGCCGTCGGGCGACCACGAGAACGAACCGACGTTGAAGTCTTTGCCTTTCGTGCGCTGAGTCCCGGCGGCCGGCTCTTTCAAAGCCTCGGCCACATTGAACGTCCAAATGTGCGAGTAGTTATACTCCTTTCGCACTACCTCGAAATCGCCGAGATGGTCTTTGCGCTCCTTGGCGGCTTTTTGGTTGGCGTCGCTCGCCGTGAACGCGATGCTCTTTCCGTCTTCCGACCACGCGAACCCGTTGACGCCGTTCTCGGCCTTGGTCAATTGCGCGGCCTCGCCGCCGTCGGGATAGATGACGAAGATTTGATTCTTGTCGCCTACGCGGTTGCTGGCGAAGGCGAGCCATTCACCAGAAGGAGACCACTGCGGATTGCCAGCCGACTTTTCGCCGCGCGTGACCTGGAATGACTTTCCGGTCGCCGTGTTCGCCAGCCAGATTTGCGTGACGAAGGCGTCCTGCTTCCAATCCGTCTCGTTGATGGTGTAGGCGACGTATTTGCCGTCGGGCGAGATTTGCGCGCCTCCCAAGCTTTTGACGTTGAGCAGGTCGTCAACTGCAGGGATACGACGTTGGGCGATTACCGTTAATGACATACAGGCGCCAATCAGTAGGAGGATTGGGAGTCTCTTGAACATCGTGAAGATCCTTTCTCGGGTTAATCAGCTTATTTCGTTTTTGCCGCAGGCTTGCTCAATGTCGTATAGAAGGGAAGCGCCTCGATCGTTCGATAGACCGGAATGAGTTCGACTTCAAAGGCCACCTTCAGTCTTTTCCGAATGCGCTGCGACGAGCTTAACAGCCTGCCTCTTGAATCGTAGGACCGCTCGCGGATCACGGTCATATTTCCATAAAACGTGTTGAGGCGCGCGTGAATTTTGACCAGCGAGCCGTCCTTGCGAAAGTAGTAGTCGACTTGGTGGGACCAATCGCTCGAAGGGCTCTGAAAAGCATTGGAGGCAAAGACTCTCGCGCCGTCTTACGACCATACGTTCGCGACGCCGTTCAGGTTGTCGCCAATGTCAGTATCCTTTATCTCCGTTTCCGATGAGCCAATGTCAAAACTGCTGGCGTGATATAAACGAAAACTGAAAACAGGAGCCGCTTGGTCATAATTATTTGAAGCCTGTGCATAAAGAAGTTGATTGCAAAGGTTTTTTATTTGCACGGGCCTCAAATATTTCCAAACTCGACCTGCATTCGGCGTTATTTCGATTGCAACGCGTTTCTTATCCGGTCCGCAATCTCATTCAATTCCCGACGTTCGGGTTTATTCGCGTAATGTGGACCAAACCTGACTTTGAATCCATCACCCACGTAACGGGGAAAGACGTGCAGATGAACGTGAAATACTTCCTGCCCCGCCGCCTCGCCGTCCGCAAGGCTGATATTTACGCCTTCACACTCGACCCCACTAATACGCGCTGCCCGGGCAAGACGCCGCGCAACACGAAACATCTGCGCGCCTTCTTCCTCGTCCAGCTCAGCAAGGTTACTGGCATGCCTGTTAGGAACCACAAGCGCATGCCCGGGGTTGATGGGTTGATGATCCAGAAAAGCCGAGCAGCAATCGTCCTGATAAACCATGCTGACTTCAAGCTCGCCCGACAGTATCTTGCAAAATACGCAGTCATTCGTTTGGCTCATGGATTTTGACCCTGGCAGTCAGAGAGCTATAGTCAGAACACCGGCTCGGCCAGCTTCGCCAACACTGACGCCGAAGCCTTCTCGACATCCGCGTGCAGCGAATTGCCGTGGGCGTCCATGGTCACGATGGCCGGGAAATCGGTCACGCGGAGCCGCCACATCGCTTCGGGGATGCCGAATTCGAGCAGCTTCACGTCGAGCACTTCGTCAATGCATTTGGCGTAATACTGGGCCGCGCCTCCGATGGCGTTAAGGTAGACCGCGCCGTGCTCCTTCATCGCGGCCAGCGTCTTCGCGCCCATTCCGCCCTTGCCGATGACGGCGCGCACGCCGTAGCGCTTGATTATCTCGCCCTGGTAAGGCTCCTCGCGGATGCTGGTGGTCGGTCCGGCGGCGGTGATCCTGTAATTGCCGTTTTTCATGACGACGGGGCCGCAATGGTAGAGCGCCGAGCCCTGCAAGCTGACCGGCGGCTCGTTCTTCATCAAATGGGCGTGAACGGCGTCACGGCCCGTTAGCATTTCGCCCGAGATCAGCACGACATCGCCGACCTGAAGCTCGCGGACTTGCTCTTCAGTAATAGGCGTGCGCAACACTTTCTCTTTGCCCGTGCTGACGAATCCGCCGCCGGCCCCGCTGGACATCTTGATCGCAGGCTCCTTTTCGTCGCGGTAGAGCCAGTTTTTGATCGCGCCGGTCTTCGCGTCGAGGGTGACGCCCAGACGCCGAAACGCCCAGCAGTCATAAGCGACCGAGACGAAGAAACTCGCGGGCAGGCGGTTCTGCGCGCCGATCTTGCATCCGATCAGAGTCGCGTTTCCGCCGAAGCCCATCGCGCCGATGCCTAGCGTGTTGGCTGTCTGCATGACGTAATCTTCGAGCTTCGCGAGTTGCGGGTGGGGATTGGCGTCGTCGAGCGTGCGGAAGAGCTGTTCCTTCGCGTGCAGGTAGCCGGTCGTGCGGTCGCCGCCGATGCAGACGCCTACCGCGCCCGCGCTGCAACCTTGCCCCTGCGCCTGCCAGATCGCGTGGAGGATGCATTTGCGGACGCCTTCGAGGTCGCGTCCGGCCTTGCCAAGGTGGGGGATTTCCATCGGCAGCGAGTATTGAATGTTCTTATTCTCGCAGCCGCCCCCCTTGAGCAGCAGTTTGACCTCGATCTCATCGTCGTTCTCCCACTGTTCGAAATGCATGGTCGGCGTGCCAGGGCCGAGATTATCCGACGCGTTAACGCCGGTCAGAGAATCAACCGAGTTGGTGCGCAGCTTGCCGCGCTTAGTGGCTTCGGCGACGGCTTCGCGGATCTCCTTTTTCATCACTATCTGATTTGCGCCGACTGGGGTTTTGATCTCGAAGGTTGGCCAGCCGGTATCCTGGCAGATCGGGCCTTCGTTGTCGCCGGCCATGTCAATGTTTGTGGCGATGACCTGCAGCGCCTGGGCCGAGCGCGCGCCCTGCTCCTGTTCGAGCATTCGCGCCATGGCGCGGCGCACGTCGGGCGGCAGGTTGGTTGAAGTCTGTGTGATGAGTTGCAGCATGCTGTCTCGAAAAGCTTCCATCTTTCTTCTTCCTCATTGAATGGTTTTATTCGTGCGGGAGCCGCGTAAAGGCTAATTTACCACAACCGCAAGGGCATTACCGCCTGTCAGGAGAATCTTTCAAACGGAGTCTTCGGCTCGCGGCGGCGCCCCGGCTCCGGGCGGCGCCCGGTCGGAAACCATCGCCAATCGCCCATTCCAAATTGCCTATCGAGTGGAATGGCAATTGCCATCGCTTTAAACCGGAACAATGACATCGAGGCGTGGAGTGAATTACAGCCTCGGAGGCGAGCGCTTAGAGTACCGACTTTAGTCGGCAGGGCTTGGAATCCGAGCGCCGCCGACTAAAGTCGGTACTCTAAACGCTCTCCCCTCACGGCAGTAGATAAACTGAATGCGCCAACGCCGGCTGTTCCGATTTGGCGACTGCTCGATGTTCTTTGCTGACTATGGATGGTGTGCGACAATCAGCGGCAGATGAATCACGCCATAGCTGTTGAATCCGAAATGAGAAAATCGCGAGGCCGTCTGAACGAACGGTTGGGGGGGGTGTTATTGCTGGTCGTCATGACGGCGATCGCGACGTTGCCGTTTTTCGCCATCGGCGAGGATCAGAAGGTCGGATGTTGCGGCGGCGAGATGCCCGTAACGCACGACTCGTGGATGCACCTCAATCAAATGCGCGCCTTCTATCGCGGGTTGGAATCGGGTAGGCTCTACCCGCGATGGGACGACGAGACGCATGGCGGTTACGGCGCGCCGACGCTGGCCTTCTACCCGCCCGGCGCTTATTACGTCACGTCGCTCTTTTATTTTCTGACCCGCGATTGGTCAAAGGTCTGGATCGGGTTCTACTGGTTGGCGAGTTTCGCGTCGGCTGCGGCGATCTATTGTTACGCGCGCCGGACGATGTCGCGCGCGGCGAGTCTGCTGGCGGCCGCGGTTTACGTCTTCGCGCCGTACCACCTGATCAATCAGTATCAGCGCGGGGCGATGGCGGAGTTTTTGAGCTTCATCTGGATACCGCTTGTTCTGTTCTTCGCCGAGAGGCTGCTCGCCGATTCCTCGCGACGCGAATTGCTGTTGAGCTTCGCCGGACTCTCCGCCAGCTTCGGCGCATTCCTATGGTCGCACCCGCCGACGGCCTATCAGTTTCTGCTGGTCTTCGGGCCGTGTTTTGTCGTGTGGGCGATGTGGATGAAGCGGCTTCGAGGACTTTTGATCATCGGCTGCGCGGTGGGGTTTGGCTCGACGATCGCGGCGGCCTACTTTCTTCCGGCCGTCGCCGAGCAGAATTTGGTCAATTACGACGACGTCGAACGAACCTGGCCGTACCATGCGAGCTACGTCTATGACTTCACCCAGAAGGTCTACGATCACGCCAATGACTCATTCTTCATACGCCTGGATCGCATCTGGGCGTTCAATGCGCTCGCGATTTTGCTCCTTTTAGGCGCTGTTGTGAGTGGGACTCATGGGTCTTATGAGGCTCACAAGCCCCATCTAGGCCTCGTTCCTGACGGCTCTCTCAAGAAGCGCGTATGGCTGTGGGCCTGGGCCGGATTGATCGCCTGTTTTTTGATGACGAAATATTCCGAGCCGATCGGGCGGTTGATACCGAAGATTGAGATCGGAGTCTATTCGTGGCGGATGATGGCGCTGACGAGTTTTGCGGCTGCCATGCTCGCAGGCGCGTGCTTTGAGTGTCTGCCCCGGATAGGGGTTACAGACAACTACCAGGGCAGACACGCAGGTCTGCCCCTACGCTGGGGCGCGTCGTTGATGATTTTGATCGGCGTTCTGGCGGCGAGCGCGTGGTACGTGGCATGGCCGATGTGGCGCGCTCAATCGTTCGAGCCGAATCCGGAGCATTACAACTATGCCACACTGCCGCGAGGCGCGCCGCGCGAAGCGCCGCCTATGGATCGCGCGCGATTGGCCTCGGGCAACGGACGCGTCACAACTGAGAACTGGGCGCCGGAATTGCGCAGGCTCCGAGTCGAGGTGGAAAAACCCGATCAATTGCAATTTCGAACTTCCAATTTCGCGGGCTGGACGGCGACCGTTGACGGTGGATTGGCCGAGATAAAGGAAGGCGCGGCTAAAAACGTCGTTATCGACCTGTCTGAGGGCGAACATTCGGTGACGCTCGAACTCCGCTCGACGCCTGCCAGGCGCGCGGGCAATGTGATTACGATTCTTTCGCTGGCGCTTCTGTTTTCGATAACCATCGCTGCGATCCGCTTGAAATAGGCGTGCGCCAAAAGACCGGCGCAGTACCGCGCGCGTAAGCAAGCGGTCGCGCGGGGAGTCAGCCGCTTGCTTACGCGCGCGGTACTGCAACAAAAAAGCTGGAGGACACAATGAACGAAATGGTGAAAAGATTTGAGCCCCTCATCATCGCCGGGCTGTTAGTTTGGGGCGCGGCATTTCTGCTTCGGCTGCCGCACCTGCAGGTTTGGGTATCCATGCCGGTCTGCGTCGCTTATCTCTGGGCGATCTACGCCTTTGTCAAAGCGCGGTACAAAGTGAAAATTCCCCTCGCGCTCCTGTTTTTAGTCTGGGCCTCGGTGGCGCTCGACAGCGTTGGCAATCTGAGATTCGGCGGCTCGCAGAGTATGTACGACACGAAATTCGACTACCTTCAGTACGACGGTTTCACGCACATGGCCGTGCCGGCGCTCGTCGCGCCCGTGATCGTATGGCTGCTGCGCGCGGGGCTGGATCGTTTCGGCTATCGTTTGCCGCTGGGATTGGTGACTTTCTTCGCCCTGACGACGATGTTTACGGTCTCCGGCTTTTACGAGATCATCGAGTTGTGGGACGACAAGTATATGTGGCCGGCGCCGGGGATGCGCATTCACGGGTCTTACGACACGGCCAACGATCTGCAATGCGATCTGATAGGGATGACCGTCGGCGGATTAATGGCTTACGCGATCCTGAAGCGCCGGCGGGAGCCGGTTCAGGTAGCAGCGTAATTGCGGAATGCGGAATGCGGAATGCGGAATGCGGAATGCAAGAAGACTAATTCATGCTTCGCATTCACAGAGCAACGACATCTCAAATCATTTCGCCAACCCTCTTCATTCCGCATTCCGCATTCCGTATTCCGCATTCAGGCGCCTTTCCTTACGAATTTCGAAGCGGCATCCCGGGCGGGCGTACCTCCACTCGGCCTTCGCCCCAATCAGATTCGCGCGCGAGCGTATGTTGGCGATGCCGTGGCCGGTCTTGTTGATTCTGACGCCGTCGAATCCGACGCCGTCGTCGTGGACCTCGATCACCAGGTCGGTCGAGTTTTCGGCGCGCACCTCCATCTTCACATGCTTCGCCTTGGCGTGGCGGCAGACGTTGTTGAGCGCTTCCTGAATCATTCTGTAAAGCTGAATCCTTTCGATGTGCGAAAGCCGCAGGCGGTCTTCCAAGTTTGGCTCGCATGTGAATTCGTAGGCGAATTTCTCTTCGGCGGGCAGTTGCGCTACGGCGTTGCTCAAGGCCCATTCGAGCGCGGGCAGGAATCCGATGTTTTCGAGCGCCGACGGGCTGAGGTCTTCGCAGATGTGGCGAATCTCGCTGGAGATCGCTTCGATCTCGCGGCGGAGGGCGGAGGGCGACGGCGTCGAATCATCCGTCGTCGTCGATAAAGAGTTGGCGCCGGGCAATTGATCGGTCATCACCAGCAGGTGGCGCAGATCGGCCAGCGTCTGATCGTGCAGGTCGCGCGCGATGCGGCTGCGCTCGGCTTCGGTCTCGTTGGCCAGCCGCAGCCGGGTTTCGGTCAATTCTATGTTCGTCTTTTCGAGCGCGCGATTGGCCGACGCCAGGCGGAACTGCTGGCGGAACGCCAGAGCCGCCGCCGCGACCGCGACGGCGAGGAGCGTCGCCAAAAGCGTCGGGACCCAAGGGAAAGGCGCGCTCTGGATTCGCAGTCGGACGTTGAGAGGAGGGGAATAGACCAGGTCCCGGCTGATCGCGCGCGCGACTATCGTGTACAAGCCTGATTGCAGTCCCTCGATGGGCAATTGCGGGTCGTTTTGAATCTTCTTCTCCTCATTTCCGTTCTTGCCGAGCAGCGCGAATTCATACTGGAACTGACTGGAAAACGTCTTGCTGCCGACGCCCGTGACTTCGAGTACCAGGCTCCGCGTCGTATGGGGCAGCGCAACTTCGGCCGTCAGGTCTTCAGGCAGATAGACCTTATCGGCGGCCACCAAACGCCTGATCTGCAGTCGAGGCTCGACCTGACTGGGGCGATGGCGTGCGACACCGCGGCTCGTTCCTATCCAGAGCTCGCCGTTCGCCCCGGGCGCAAGGGCGAAGACTTGCTGCGAGGGCAGCCCCTGCTCGGTCTCGAAGCGGGCCCAGATCTTCTGATAGGGAAGCAGCTTGATCAGGCCAGAGTTCTTCGTGGCGACCCAGACGATTTCGCGTGGAGTGTTGTCTTGCGCCGCCTCGCGCGTCACGAGCAGCGACCATACGTCGTCCGGCCTGATTTCACGGATCGAATCCCCTTCGCGCAGGTAGAGGCCCTGCGATGAGCCGATCCAGACCCCTTTCTCCGTGACGGCTATTGAGCGAATCGCGCGTTCGGCGGTCGGCTGTTTTTGCGGCAGAGTGAATGAGGCAGTCCGCGAG
>DATCXQ010000438.1:0-4110 GCA_036565725.1 Blastocatellia bacterium | reverse complement strand
CGACGCTGCCGAATCCGAAGCCGCCGCCGCGAATCACCTTCGCCTCGCCCTCGCGCCCCAGCATTCTGTAGCGCTTCCCGCGGGCCGGCCCTTGAGGGTTGATGCGCTCGCGGAGCTTGTAATAATCGTGGTCGTACCAATCTGAACACCACTCCCAGACCCTTCCGGCAGTCTTGTACTGAGCGCCTCCCTGTTTCGCCGCCTTCTCCCATTCCGCTTCGGTAGGCAGGCGGTAGCGATGTCCGGTCTCTACCGAGAACCATTCACAGAAGGCCACAGCGTCTTCCCAACTAACGAAGACGACGGGAAAGTCGTCCTGCCCCTCGGGGTAATTATTCCCGTCCCACCCATAATCGAGTCCCTGTGGCGCCGGGCGCCCGGTGTCGTCAATGAAAAATTTGTAGAGCCGGTTGGTCACTTCGGCTCGCGAGATTTCAAATTCTGACGTGGCGACTTGATGGGAGGGGCGTTGATCTTTTGCGCCCCGGTCGTCGCCGCACATGAATGGGCCTTCGGGGATGCGGAGCATTTCCATATCGAGGCTGCGTTTGAGTTCGATATTGACCGTGGCGGTTTCCTCGGCCTTCACGACCACGGTCTCGATCCACTCTTTGAACCCGGGTTTGATCGCGCGTAATTGGCGCACGCCGGGCGCTACTTCGATAATAAGCCTGACCTGCCACGGCGTTGTCGTAAACCTCTGTGTTTCATCGATGAGGATTTCGGTTCCCGGCTCGTCCACGATCAAAGCCAGACGCCCCGCCGGGGGCTTCTTCTTTAACGGCGGCTCAAATTTCGTCGAAGCCACGCTCATTACGAAGGTTTCGCGCCACGGCTCGTAGCCCTCCGCGAAAATACCCAACTGATGATCGCCGGGCGCGAGTCTGGGCACGGTCAGTTCGCCGCGCGCGCCCACGACTCCGCGCGGCTTGCCGTCTACTTCGACCGCCGTCCCCGGCGGGGCGACGATGGTCAAATTTGCTCTGACCGACTTTGATTTTGACGACTGCGCTCGATTGGACGCGGGTTTACTGGTTTTTTCCACCTTGACGTTACCGGCGGACTTGGCGGGCTTGGCGTCGGATTTATTCTTATCTGTTCGTGCCGGCCTGGGCGCTTCGCGACCTGCCGGGTTTTGCGCAAAGACGCCCAGAGAAAAAATGAGAATTGAGAAGACGGAATAGAGGATCGAGGGTAGAAAATAGAGGATCGAGGATCGCAATGCATTACTCGATCTTCGACCCTCGATCCTCCATCCTCGATCCTCGATCCTCAATCGTCGATCCTTCGTTTACTTGGCGTCGCGCGCGCAGCGGAATCCGGTTTTATCGTAAGCGCGGTCGGGGGAAACAGCCCCACGATAGGTCGTCGTGGCGTTTTTAAGCCTCGCATCATAAGCGCCGCCGCGAATCACTTTCAAGCCTGCGCCGATGAGCGAAGAGGCGATTTTGCGGCCTGGGTAATCCTTGAAGTCGCTCGCCGTCCACTCCCATACGTTGCCGCACATGTCGAGCGCGCCGAAGGGGCTGGCGCCTGTGGCGTAGCGTCCGGCTTCAAAGAGCCGGCCCTTTCCCACCTGCCCTGCGTTCGCGTAATCCGGTTTCCATTCGTTACCCCAGGGGTAGAGGCGGCCGTCGGTCCCGCGCGCGGCGAATTCCCATTCGGATTCTGCAGGCAATCGCTTTTTCGCCCATCGAGCGTAAGCGTTCGCGTCGGCCCACGACACGTTGACCACGGGAAATTTCATCTGGCCGCTGGGAACCTTTCCTCCGACCCAGTGCGCCGGCGCGCGGCGCTTTGTGGCCGAAATGAATCGTTGATACTCTTCGTTCGTCACCTCGTTCCGATCGATGAAGAAAGGCTTGACCTCGACGATGTGGGCGGGGCGTTCAAGTTCGTCGCCGTCGTCTCGCCCCATCTTGAAAGTCCCTCCGGGCACAAAAACCATTCCGACAGGCGCGTCGATTTGTTTCAGGATTGGCGATGGCTGCGGCGTGGCGCTCAGCAGCCCCATCGTGGGTTGTGGCGATTGTTGGGCCGACTGGTCGGGTTTTCTCACAAGCCTCTTCTGGCTGGTCCACAGCCACCAGGCGACGAATCCGGCGGCCACGGCGAGAGTCGCGATGATTATCCAGACCAGGATCGCCCCCCGCGAATCGCTCCGTCGAACTAATTGCTCCGTCCTTCCGCTCGAAATGGGGCCTTCGAAAGTCTTCTTTTTCTTTCCCGAATTCGGATTGGCCGATTTTCCGGCTAATTGGCCTGTCGCCGCGCGAAAATCGGTCGTCAGAGAGTCTTTGATGACGCCAGTCTTGCGTACGGCGCGGCCAGCGGCGCCGAAAGGCTCGATTGGACGCTGGTTGCGAGTCGAGAGGGACGCCTGCAAACTGCCCGTCGGCATATCCGCCTGCGTTCTGAAAGCGGCGGCAACCGGCGGCACGATAAGCTTTCCGGTAATCACCCCCTTATCCTCTTCGCCTTCGACTGGTTCTTTCGGTGGGATTCCTCTCAAGAGGTCGAGCGTATTGCCGCAAGTTTCGCAATATCGTGAAAAGGGTTTCGCGGCTGCGCCGCAGCGTTTGCAGGATACCTGGGCGATCTCCGGCAATTCTTCAGCTTCGGAAACTTTCCCGTCTCGCGCAGGCGGCGCCCCGGGGGGAATCGAGTTCGGCAACATTAACGCATGCTCGCGATCAATGCCGCAGGTCTTGCAAAACAGCCAGCCGCCGCGCCAAGAAGCGCCGCAATGGTAACATGCGCCCACGACGGCCTCCTGAGTGGATGAAGTGGCGCTGCTGGCGCCGCATTGCCTGCATGCCCTTTCTCCCTTGGCGGTTCGCGCCCCGCAACGGGTGCAGCAAACGGTGTCCTTTACGGGGTCACTGGATGAACGAACCAGTGACTGCCCACAGCGGCGACAAAAATTTAAACGGTCGGAATAGTTCAGATTACAGGCTGCACAGTACATAACCTGATCGCCTAAAAATCGTTCTGAAAAAATATTGTCCCACGATAAACCTAATCATAGGGGACAAGTAGACACGGAGACAAGGAAACACGGGGAAATGGGGATTTTTCTTTCCAGGTCTCCTCCTCTCCTTTTCTCATTATCCCCTTGGCGCCCTGTCTACCACTCCTAACTTTCGACATCCCAAGCCAGATTGTTTATACTGGACTTCAAGCGTTAGCTAACCGCCACTTGTAGACCATTTTGATTAGTTATGTTCGACAAATTCAGAGAAGAGTGTGGTGTCTTCGGCATTTTCGGCCACGACGAAGCGGCGCGCCTGACCTATCTTGGCCTGTACGCGCTGCAGCACCGCGGCCAGGAGTCCGCCGGGATAGTCTCCTCTGACGGCTCGATGCTGCGCGTCGAGCTCGGGATGGGTCACGTCAACGACATCTTTCAGGAAAAGAGCATTTCCAGATTGTCCGGGCGCGCGGCCATCGGACATGTGCGCTATTCGACGGCCGGGAAGGTCAGCATCAACGAAGCGCAGCCTTTCCTGGTCAAATGCGGCTTCGGTCAGATCGCTCTCTGCCACAACGGCAATCTGCCCGACGCGACCGAGGCCCGATATCAGCTCGAGATGGAGGGCGCGATCTTCTCTTCGACCTCCGACACCGAAGTCGTGCTGCACCGGATCGCCCGCTCCCGGAAGGGGAACGTCGTCGACGCGATCGTCGAGGGGTTGAAGGGCGACGATGGCGCCTTCTCGATGCTTTTCGCCACGCCCGAGAGCGTTATAGCCGTGCGCGACCCGCGCGGGTTTCGCCCGCTCTGCATGGGCGAACTCGACGGCGCCACGGTCTTCGCGTCTGAGACATGCGCGTTCGACCTGATCGGCGCGACCTACGTCCGCGACGTCGAACCCGGAGAGATCGTCATAGTCGATTCGCGCGGCGTACATTCGTTCTACGCGTTCGAGCCGAAGCGGGTCACGCATTGCATATTCGAGCATGTCTATTTCTCGCGCCCGGATTCGATAGTCTTCGGCAGCAGCGTCAACAAGAGCCGTCACCGAATGGGCAAACAACTGGCGCGGGAATGTCCGACGGACGCCGACATCGTCGTGCCCGTGCCCGATTCCGGCGTCGCGGCGGCCATCG
>DATCXQ010000751.1:0-12221 GCA_036565725.1 Blastocatellia bacterium | reverse complement strand
GTCGCTAATGAACTGGGAAACAAGCGCATCGTTGTTGTAGCCGATGGGGCCCTGCAGTATTTGCCGTTCGCTGCGCTCCCGGCGCCGAGGAGCCCGAAGTCAGGGGCTGCGGGCCTGGAGTCACAGAGGAATTCCAATATAAGAGAATCTGTTGCGCAGAATCCAGGTTCCGGAATTCCGACTTCGGACCCCGCGCCGCCAATGATTGCGGAGCATGAAGTCGTTAGCCTGCCTTCGGCGTCGGCCCTGGCGCTGATGCGTGAGGAATTACGCGGTCGGCGGCCTGCGCCAAAATCGGTTGCCATACTGGCTGACCCTGTTTTTGACAGTAACGATGAGCGCCTCAGATTGATGGCGGCGAGCATGCGCAGTCATGCGCCCACAACAGCCAGGCGCAGCGCGCCGGCCGGCGGCAAGCGTAACATGATCGACATTGGCAAGGCTCAGAGGATATTGAGAGACTTTGATGGTTTAGTAGACGGTGAGCGTATCCCGAGGCTCCCTTTTTCTCAGCGCGAAGCCGAGGCGATCATGGCGTTGATTCCCCCGGACGATGGGATGTTGGCTTTGGGATTCCAGGCGAACCTCGCGACCGCCATGAACCCGGAAATCTCGCAATATCGGATTATTCACTTCGCTACGCACGGCCTCCTCAATAGCCAGCATCCCGAACTTTCGGGGCTCGTACTCTCGCTCTTTGACGAAAACGGCAAAAGCCGGAACGGCTTCCTCCAGTTGCATGAAATATACAACCTCAACCTGCCGGCCGACCTTGTCGTCCTGAGCGCATGTCAAACTGCGCTCGGCAAGGAGGTGCGGGGTGAGGGGATCATTGGATTGACACGCGGCTTTATGTATGCGGGCGCAGCGCGCGTTATCGCCAGCCTTTGGAAAGTAGACGACGCCGCGACCGCCGAACTGATGCGAGAGTTCTACAAGATGATGCTTAATGAAGGGCTAAGGCCTGCGGCGGCGCTGCGCGCCGCGCAAGTTCGAATGTGGCGTCAGCGGCGCTGGAGCGCGCCATACTACTGGGCGGCATTTACCCTACAGGGCGAGTGGCGGTAGCCCCGGCTCCATCCCAAAGGTCCTATACCAAAGAGACGATGCCCTGGTCATGACTAACCATTTAGCCTTTTCTTTCCGAGTGGAAAGAGTGAAAATTTCCCGCAGACGCGTACTCAATTCTCACTACGCGTCCCCAGTATTACTTACGCACGACTATTATTGACTCCCTGACGGAGCGCGCCTTTGTGTCGCTAAAGAAGAAATGGGTCCTAACACAGGAAGCGTTTAACCGCTTGCTCGCGAGTCTTGATGCGGACTGCGAACAGGCAGGGCAGAAGTACGAGCGCATCCGCCTCAAGCTTATCCATTATTTTGCGTGGCGCGGGACGACCTTCCCCGAGGCCGAGGCCGACGAGACGATCAACCGTGTCGCCCAAAAAATCGAGGCGGGAGAGGAGATCAAAAATCTCAACGCCTACTTCTACGGCGTGGCGCGACTAGTCTTCGCCGAATCGCTAAGGATACGAGAGAGGGAACAAGAAGCTATCAAGTGGGCGCCTCTCGCAGAAGTCCCGTATAAAGACGACGATTCCGATTCAGCCAGGCGACGCGTATGCCTTGCCAATTGTCTCCGCCGCCTGCCTGAAGAGAGCCGCGACCTTATCATTGAATATTACCAGGATGAGCAGGGTAAGAAGATTAAACGACGTAAGGACCTGGCGTCGCGGCTCGACATCCCAGTTAATGCCTTGAGGATACGGGCGCACCGCATCCGAACCGGCCTTGAGATGTGCGTGAAGGAGTGCTTGGGGAAGCTGGCATGAAATGGATTCCGGGTTTATTTACACTTATATATGACTCCCTTGCGATCGAATGAAAAGAAGGATTTGTCCTTCGAGCAATGAATAAGGTTTGGTTATCATTCGTATATCGCGGTTACGAATCGATGAATGCGGTCAGAAGGAGTTGTCCAGTTGGCGAACAATACGCATAAGGAGGCGCAACTGAGCCGGTATTTGCTAGGAGGCCTGTCCGAGGCGGAGCGTGCGCTATTTGAGGAAGAATATTTCGCCGATGACGAGGCCTTTGAACAAGCGCTCATTGCCGAAGAAGAGTTGATTGACGCCTACGTTGGCGGGGAGCTTTCCGAGGAACAGCGAGGGCGGTTCGAGGAACTCTTCATGAGATCGCAACTAGGGCGCGAGCGCGTGTATTTCGCGCGTGATCTGGTCGGTGTCTTGTCGGACGCCAGCCTCAGCAAAACAGCGCAAAACGCTAAACGCGCTCACTGGATCCCTTTCCTGGCCGCCCTTCGGACGCAAGGCGCAGCCTTACGCTTCGCTCTTACGGCCGCCATACTCGCGATCGTCGTCGGATTTCCTTGGCTCCTTATAGATCGCGCAAGGATGCTTGGCGAACTACGGCGGTTGCGTGACGAGCGCGCGGAACTTAATAAAAGAACGCAAGAGTTGGAGCAACGGTCGAGCGGCGCCCAAACCCGGATTGTAGACTTGCTCGCACAACTTGAAAGCGAGCGGGCGCGCTCCTCTCCAGATAAAAGCGGTAAGGAGCCGCCGCCCTCTTCGATTATCACTTTTATCCTGACCCCCGGTCTCGTTAGGGGTAATTCGGCCAAAGCGCTCAGGTTACCTCGCGACGCGTCGTCAGTCGTATTACGTCTCAATATGGAGGCCGGGGCTTATGTTAGCTATCGCGCAGTGATTGAGACCACAACCAGGCGTGAGATTTGGCGTGTGGATTCGGTCAAGCCCCCGCAAGCGGCGAACGCGGGAGGAATTATTGCCCTACCGCCGCTGCCGGCGAAAGCTCTGCCTTCTGGCGACTACGTCCTTCTCTTGAGCGGAAAGCGGCCGGACGGCGGCTTCGAGGGCGTAGCCGATTATTCTTTTAGGGTCGTGAGAAAGTAAAAACCTGCCGAGGCTGATATCCCGCCAACTCTACGAAATTCGGAGTAAGAGTTGGAAGCAGAGATGCTTTTGGCTTGATTTTAAGCTTGACGGCCTGAAACCAGTTTACCAATTGGGCTTTGATCGTCGTTTCGGCTATCGAGCGCAACCTTTGCGTCTTTGCGAGAGATGGTTTTTCGCAAAGGGAAAATGGACAAAGTCGAGCATGAAATACTTTTCCGATTTTAGCGTCAGTAATTGGGGAGGGCGTTTGAGCGTGGCAGGGGTTTCCGGTCTCAAGGTTACAAAAGGCGTTTTAAAAGCTAGTTACGGTTGAAGTTTGGGGCCGAACATCTTTCGCATCTTTGCCAGATATTCCTCTTCCGATGTAGTCCACCTCAGAGTTGACAACAGTTTCGTATCCTCCCCCGCAGGATAACGCAGCCGATCGCTATCGTCGGTCGCGGCCGAGAAGACGGCCTCGGCGGTCTCTTGTTCCGTTGTATAGGCGGTCGGGTAGTTCCGCATTTTGTCTATATAGTCCTGCGCGAACGCGTCATAAGGCGCCGGCATCAAACCCTGCATCCGCCCGGCGCCGTTCGGCGCAAAGTTTGTGGTAGGCGCCAGGCCCGGTTCAACAAGTCTTACCCTGATCCCAAGCAGTCCCATTTCGTAGGACAGCGCCTCAGAGAATCCCTCAACTGCGCACTTACTGGCGGTGTAAATCGCCACCATCGGCATGGGAGCGATTCCGGCGCTTGAGGTCACGTTTATGATCACTCCCTTGCCCTGCTCACGCATGTGCGGAATGACAGCGCGGCAGACCGACATCAACCCGAACGTGTTTGTTTCGAAGACCTCACGCAGGACGCTCTCAGGTGTGACTTCGAACGCCGACATTAAACCTATGCCGGCATTGTTCACGAGCGCGTCGATCGCGCCGAATGCGGCAATTCCACCTGTAATGGCTTTGCTAACGCTGTCCGGATCAGTGATGTCGAGCGGCAGTACCCGGAGTCGATCCGCAGGTCCGCGGAAGATTGTCTGATTCGGTTGGCGCATGGTGGCTACAACGTTCCACCCTCGGTCTAGAAAGAGCTGCGCGGTGGCCTTACCGTAGCCGGAAGATGTTCCGGTAATGAGAACTGATTTGGTCATTTGATCCTCCAGTATTGTTATTGTCAGCGCCAATATAATAGGCTAAGCTTGGATGGTCTATAATAAAAGCTCCTGATATTATTATTGATCGTCCAAAAAATGGATCCGCTAAGCCATATTGTTGCCCTACTCCGTCCGCACGCCGTGTTGTCCAAGCCCATCACAGGGCGTGGCAGTTGGGGTGTGAGCTACGCCCGCTATGAAGCGCCGAGCTTTTGCACCGTGCTTACCGGGCGCTGCTGGCTCACCATAGAGAACATGGCGCCCCGCTTACTCGACTGCGGAGATTTCTTGCTTCTACCGGTCACGCCTGCGTTTTCACTCGTCAGCCATCCAGGCGCCAGTTGCCGCCCTGGTTTCCCTTCGGAGACAGGAGTGCGGCATGGCGACCCCGAAGGCGAGCCTGATTTTCAGATGCTTGGGGGAGCATTCAAGATTGAGCCGGTAAACGCCACACTACTGCTTGGACTTTTGCCTGGGATCATTCATATTCGCTCTGTCGAAGGCGATACCAGCCGTCTCGCGCGGATTATCGATCTCATTAAAGATGAGTGCGCCGATGAGAGGCAGGGCCGAACGCTGATCCTGGATCGACTCCTGGAAGTTATGCTCATCGAGTCCCTGCGCTGGCATACCACGAGTCAAGAGTCGATTCCCGCAGGTCTGCTGGCCGGGATGCGCGATCCTGCCATAGCTGGAGCCCTTCGCGCGATGCACTCCGATGTACGTTACGACTGGACAGTCGCCGAATTGGCGAAGCGTACTGGGAAATCACGATCGGCTTTTGCGGCGCGTTTTGCTGAATCCGTCGGATGCGGGCCGATGGAATATCTCTCGCGATGGCGGATGAGTTTGGCCATGGACGCCTTATGCCGCGGAGGCGTGTCGCTGGACCTACTAGCGGACGAGATAGGTTATAAATCCGCCAGCGCATTTAGCACGGCATTCCGCAAGAAGATCGGTTGCGCGCCCGGGGAGTTCGCGCGAACGCGCTGCCGTGGTGAAGCTGTGGTTGATAAACGTAGTCAGCGGCCGGAGGGTAGAAGCCAGGCGTAGTCTTGTTTGCTCTTAGAAGGTTTGTCGCGCACATAAACTTCAAGCCTTTCCTGGTCCGTCAAGAATCTTTTTCATCGACGGAATGCGGCTCTACTCCTCAGACGAGACTGGTCTATATTGATGTGATCTGTAGGACGGCCTATGAACCGGACAGATTCTGAACTTCCAGCCAGCGCATCATCATCGAGGGGCCAACGAACCAATAGCCGACTTCGGAGCCGCATAGATCGGCCCTTAGCCGCCATGTGACTCACCAGGTACCTATTGAAGCTAATCGTTCACCCGTGTGGGTCCGAGCCACCTGTAACCAGTCGGTATCGACACTTCTGACGAATGCCTCGTTGATACATCTCTTCATCAGACGGGACTTCAATAGTCTCAACCAATTCGGCTCCCGCAAGTTCGCAAGTCCTGCGCGAGGCCAGGTTGTCCGGATCACAAGTGATCCAGAGAGGATTGAGTCCGTGCGCCGCGGCCAACGGCATCAACAATTTCACACTTCTGGTGGCAAAGCGATGACCGCGATATTCAGCTTTCACGCCATAGCCGATGTGACCGCGATAGAGGACAATCCGATCCGGACTGCCGATTCTCAGGTTGATACTACCGATCACTACTAATGAGCCCGCTCGCCTCATATTGAAATGATAGGTCGGTACCCACTCCCTTTCAGGGTCGGCCACTAAATATCGATCTAGCTCCAGTTGGAGGTCGCCATCCCGGAGATTCCCAGGTTCGATAAACATCGAGATTTTCTCCTTGGCCGCTGAATCGGCCTCATCTGTCGCTGAAACCTTTCACGATCTTAGATTAGCGCAGTCGTTTGGCAACGTCTACGAGTTCAATCTCTCTCTCCTTATCTGAACGGCTATCAGAGAGAAGTACCAGTTCAGTAAAATAGCGGAAGTTCGCCATCGTAGAAACAACATTAATGAACGTCAGCGTAAGCAGGAGTTGCGAATTGGAGCAGGCATTCGCAACGGTGAGTTGACGAGACGTGAAGTCCGGCGGCTCGAAGTCCAGCAAGCCAGAATCAGAGCCCAGGAGTTCCGCTAGGCATCATTACGGACAATCCAGTCGCTGAACCGGCCCCTCCCCTTGTACTCGACCGGGACTTGACCCGGTCGAGTGCAGGCTGCTTGGATTCGGCGAGGGTAGTTTAGTGGGTGCGAGAGCTGCCCAGCGCAAGCAGCCCGAGGTGCGAGGCGATCCAGGCGAACTCGCGTGCGCCGTCCCAGGAGATGGCAGCCTCGCGCCAGCCGCCTTCTTCCTCGGCCGCTCCGGCTGAGAACTCGGCGAGCCGCGTTGCTTCGCCCTTTATCTGTCGTTTGTTGTTTGGCGCTTCCATGGTTCCTGGTGGATGATGATGATACTCTTTGGCGCGGGAGGCGCAGTCTTATTGATAGGCCTGAAAGAGAAGTACGGAAAATGATTGAGTGGCGGCAACTGAAATACAGACGAAGTAGCGCCGCTTCAATTTCATCCTTCAATGTATGTCGACAATCTCCATTGTGAACATTGGAATACACCAGCTTCCACGCATACACAAAGGCAGCTCAACAAAACGTTGCAGCCGCCAGGCCGCGCGCCAACATCAATCGGAATTCAACGGTTTGCTCGCGCAGCTTTCGGCTGAACGTTGAGCTGTTGGGCGGCTTCCAATCCGATGAACAAGTATTTTTATAGAACAGCTGAAGAACTAATTGCAGGAGAGGGGCAACGGCTTCGAGGGTTAATAGGGCAAACTCTTTTCGACACTTGGCTTGTGTGGGATAAAGCCGCCAATGAATGGTTTTCTGATGAGTTTGTAATTTTGCAGTTCTCAGAAGACTGCCTTGGACTGAATTTTTCTAAATTTGACGAGCTCGCTGTCAATTGGAGCTTCATTGATATTCAGGATAGGCTGCATTACTGGAAGGACTATGATGCTTTTGATCTTGAATGGCAAAGAAACGGGAATGAAATTCTATCCAGAAATATTGGCCAGCGTTTGAACGGTATTTCGATTGTAGAGATGTATTCAAAGTCGATATTTGTTAAAGAACCATTTCGCCCTGAAAATTTAGGACAAGAAAGCGAGCAGTGGGGATTGATTGCAATCGAATTCATCTTTTCTGGCTCAGTAACGGCCATTTTCAATGCGCTAGACGAAAATGGCATTCAAGACGGAACACATGTTGAATCGATTTACAGGCATATACCGTTATAGCCGCTCAACATGCGCTCGAGCGGAGCGCGCCCCACGAATGCTACAATTACTCCGATGGTTACAGGGCGCGCCTGCTGAACCCCGCCGTTAGCCGCCATATGAAAGCCAAGCTCACGATCCATGAAGACGAGCCACAGACCGAGACGCACTCTATTGCGGAGTTGGATGCGGCAATCGCCAGTGCGACCGACGAGGCAGTTCTAACCAAGCGCCCGAACATTATCATCTCACCCTCTTGATTCAACACCGAAAATACGCTGGCGCCGAGAGCCAAAAAACGTTTGGCCATAAATTAAGGCTTGAAATTCCACATAATGCGCACACCAGTCAGGCTTCCCGCAGATCAGACAAGGACGACGTTTCGTGACGCGGCAGAATGCAGTTGAAGTCGCTGTCGGCAGGGCCTCGACGCTGACCGCTTCAACTCTACTGCCAATCAACATTTCACATACTTTTTTGCATCGCCGTGGATTTTCTTTTGACGCGATGTAGTTTGTTACATAATATGTTGTTATGCAAAGTATCAATGCTCAAAAATTCGAGCGTGAGTTGAAGAAGGGCGGCGCCGAATTGCTGGTTCTGTCTTTGTTGGAAGCTCGCCCGCGCCATGGTTACGAACTCCGCAAGTTGATTGAGACGCGCTCGGATGGCGCGCTGAAGTTCAACGCCGCCTCGCTTTATCTGCTGCTTTACCGGCTGGAAAAGCGCGGCTGGATCGAGGGCCGCTGGGTGGAGAAGGCCGGGGAACGACGGCGGCGTTTTTACAAATTGACGAAAGAGGGCAAGAAGGCGCTGGCCGCGCAGCGCAGCATCTGGGAATCATTTGTGGCTGCCATCAATCGCATAACGAGACCCGAAAATGCCTGACTGGAATCCTGAGATCAGACAGCGGCTGGCGGGCGTGAAACTGGAGACGGCGCGCGAAGCCGCCATTTTCGAGGAATTGGCGCAGTATCTCGACGACCACTATGCGGAGTTGTTGGCCGGCGCCGCGAGTGAAGCGGAAGCCTATCGCCAAACACTGGCAGAGTTGAGCGGCAGTGAGTTGTTAGCGCATGAACTGCGGCGCGCGGAGCGCCCGTCTCCGCAGGAACCTATCGTGTTCGGAACCAATCGGAGGACCAATATGATCGCGGACTTTTGGCAGGACCTGCGCTACGGCGCGCGAATGTTGATGAAGAATCCGGGCTTCACTTTGATCGCCGTGACGACGCTGGCCCTCGGCATTGGAGCGAACACGGCTGTCTTCAGCTTTATCAACCCTCTGCTGTTTAAGCCCCTGCCCGGCGTGACGCAGCCGGAGCGGCTGGCGCAGGTGAGCCGGACATACGATGGCCATGGCTTCAGCGAGTTTTCATATCCCGACTATCTGGATTACCGCGACCACAACACGGTGATGTTCGGGCTGGCGGTGAGGAGGGGTGGCTCTTTCAATTTAAACGACGGCCGGGAAGCGGAGCGCGTGGAAGGCGAAATTGTCTCGGGCAACTTCTTCGATGTGTTGGGAGTGAAGCCTGAGCGGGGCCGATTGCTGACGCCCGCCGACGATTCAGAGGGCGGAGGCGACTTGGTCGTTGTGATCAGCAATGGATTGTGGCGCCGCCGTTTTGCCGCCGATCCGGTTGTGGTCGGAAAGACGATCAAACTGAATGGCTATGATTACACGGTGGTCGGAGTAGCGGATGAAAAGTTCGAAGGGATCAGGGCCGGAGCGAAGATGGATATTTGGGTTCCCATCACGACGTTGCGGCAAACCGATTTATCAAGAGGGGAACTCGACGATCGTGGCGCATCGTCGTGGGAAGTATTCGGCTGGCTCAAGCCCGGAGTGACCATCGAACGCGCCAACGCGGAGTTTTCAACCATCGCGCGACAGTTGGAGCAGGCCTATCCGGACACCAACGACAAAGACGGAGCCAGGGTGGATCCGGATCTTGGAATGGACCCCGAAGTGCGAATGCTACTTCGCCAATTCACCTTTATTCCGTTCGCCGCTGTGGGGATCGTGTTATTGATCGCCTGCGCCAATGTGGCGGGCCTGTTGCTGGCGCGTTCCAACGCTCGGCGCAAAGAGATCGGCACCCGTTTGGCTGTTGGGGCCGGCCGCGCGCGCATCGTCAGACAACTGTTGACGGAAAGTCTGATGCTTGCATTGTTGGGCGGCGCCTTCGGGATTTTGATCGGCGTTTGGATGACTAGAGGCGTGATCAGCGTTTTGCCGAATGACTTTCGCGATCTTTCCTTCAAATTCGACTTCAGCGTCGATTGGCGGGTTCTCGCTTTCACGCTGGCGGCGTCGACCTTGACGGGCGCGTTGTTCGGCCTCATTCCCGCGATGCAGGCGTCCAGAACCGATCTCGTTTCGGCGTTGAAAGACGCGCGTTCGGCCGGTTCGCGCCGGACGGGACTGCGCGGCGCGATGGTTTTGACGCAGGTGGCGCTCTCATTCGTGTTGCTGATCGCGGGGGGACTGCTCATCAGGACGCTGCGGAATGCGCGCGCGATCGACCTTGGCTATCAGGTCGAAAGCCTTTTGACCGCCCGAATCGAGCTGCTTGGACAAAATTACAACGAAGCCCAGGGTCGCATGTTCCAGCGGCGATTGACTGAGCGATTGGAGGCTTTATCAGGCGTTCAGTCGGTGAGTCTTGCCCAGTATTTGCCATTGAATGACGGCAGGAGCGAGATGGGGATGTTTCCCGAAAGAGACGGACGGAGAGTACAAACCTTTCGCAACATCGTCTCACAGCGCTATCTGGAGACGATGATGATTCCATTGCTTGCGGGTCGTCAGTTCAACGAAAACGATGACGCACAAGCGCCGCGCGTTGCGATTATCAGCGAAACGCTTCAGCGTCGCGCCTGGCCCAACGAAAACCCGATCGGAAAGCGGTTTACTATCGGGCGTCCGACTGACGGCGACGATCACCTGCCGTCGATCGAAGTCATTGGCGTCGTGCGCGACATCGCGCTCCGCTATCCGCTTGATCCCGCCGGCCCAGCCCTCTATTTACCGTTGCTCCAGAATTACCGCGGGGGAATTGCTCTTCACCTGCGTTCAACTATCAACCCTGAGCAATTGGCCGCAGCCGTGCGGCGCGAAGCCGGCGCTCTCGACCCGAATCTGCCAGTCTACAGAGTGGCCCTGCTGGAGGATCATTTCACCGCCGCGCTGACGCCTCAGCGCCTGTTGACGCAATTGATCAGCGGCTTCGGCCTGTTGGCTCTGGCGCTGGCCGGCGCGGGGTTATACGGATCGCTGGCTTACTCGGTCTCGCAGCGTACGCAGGAGATCGGACTTCGCATCGCGCTCGGCGCGCAGGGCCGCGACGTGTTGCGACTCGTAGTTCTCGACGGGATGAAATTGACGATCCTTGGCCTCGCCATCGGGCTGCCGGCTTCATACGGATTGACGAAACTGATGAAAAGCTATCTGTACGGCGTCAGTTTGACCGACCCGTTAACGTTCGCGGTGATTTCGGCGACGCTCCTGGCAGTGGCGCTCGCCGCCTGTTATGCGCCGGCGCGCCGGGCGACGAAGGTTGATCCGATGATCGCGCTGCGTTGTGAGTAGATTATGCCTGATTGGAAACAAGAAATCAGACAGCGACTGGCGGGCGTGAAACTGCAGCCTGCACGCGAGGCCGCCATTGTGGAGGAATTGGCGCAGTATCTCGACGACCACTATGCGGAGTTGTTGGCCGGCGGCGCCAGCGAAGCGGAAGCCTATCGCCAAACACTCGCAGAATTGCGTGGCAGCGAGTTGTTAGCGCATGAACTGCGGCGCGCGGAACGGCAGGTCGCGCCTGAGCCTATCGTGCTCGGAACCAATCGGAGGACAAAGATGTTCGCGGATTTATGGCAAGATCTGCGCTTTGGCGCGCGAATGTTACTGAAACAGCCAGGCTTCACATTGGTTGTCGTGTTGACGCTGGCGCTGGGGATCGGGGCTAATACGGCGTTATTCAGCGTTGTGGATGCGACGTTGCTGAAAATGTTGCCGGTCAAAGAGCCGGAGCGACTAGTACTGTTCAAATCGCTGGTCAGGGAGAACTTCAGCTACGGCGCATATAACGGTGAGACGCGGACTGATCCGGAAACCGGTTTGCAGGCTGGAACTTCATTCCCGTATCAATCCTTCGCGCGGATGCGCGCGCAAGAAAGTCCATGTTCAGAGATTTTCGCCTTCGGCACGACGGGCGCTAATGTTACTGTAGACGGGCAGGCCGAAAGCCTGCGCGGACTGGTTGTCTCCGGCAATTATTATGCGGGGCTGGGTGTGCGACCCTTGCTGGGTCGCCTGATTACGGATACTGACGACAAAGCAGGCGCGAGTCCAGTCGTAGCGCTCAGCCATCGTTACTGGCAGCGGCGTTTCAGTGGCGATCCGGCGGTCATCGGCAAACAGATCAACATCAACAGTGTCGCTTTCACAGTTATCGGTGTGACGCCGCCCGGCTTTAACGGTACGGGGCAAGTCGGTTCCGCGCCTGAAGTTTTCGTGCCGATTGCGGTGGAGGCTCAGATCAACCCGGAACGCGAGCGGATGTCAGGCGCGGGCGCGTGGTGGTTGAGATTGATGGGGCGTCTGAAGCCCGGCGCGATGGTGGCAACAGCGCGCGCCCAGTTGGAAAATGCCTTTCAGCAGTCGGTGGTTGAGCATCGCGCCGCACGACAGGCCCAGCCGCTAGGGAGCGGCGGACGCCCTTTAGCAAACCTTGAACCGAAAGATTATCCGCGTCTTGCCATAGATTCGGGCAGCCAGGGCGAGTTGAATTTGCGCCGGAGCTTTGCTCCGAAGTTTTATATGTTGTTCGGCGTCGCCGGCCTGGTGCTGCTGATTGCCTGCGCAAATGTGGCGAATCTGTTGCTGGCGCGCTCGG
>DATCXQ010000429.1:0-18826 GCA_036565725.1 Blastocatellia bacterium | reverse complement strand
ATTTGGAGTCTGCGGTTGAACAAACTCATCAGTCCGCAATCCGCAATCCGCAATCCGCAATCCCTAATCTACTGTTTCTCGAAGACCACGGTGTCTTCCGTCTGACCATTGTCTCCTGACTGCGTGACCACCTTCGTAATTGTTTTGCCGTCAGCCGAGAGCGTGATCTTGCGTTTGAAAAAGCCGCCTTCCGTTTTAAATTCTATCAGCAGCGCGTCGCCTTCCCATTTCGCGCTGGTCTTCGCCGTTCGGCCTATAACCTCTTGCTCGGTCTCTTTGCCGTCGGTTGTGTATTTGGCTTGAAACGAGCGCTCGCCGTTCGGGGTGGTCATCTTCCAATCCTCCACAAAAGCCGGCTCTTTGTGATCTATTTTGATCAGAAGGGCTTCAGGGCCGCCGCGCTCGAATTTGCTCTTTTCCCGATTCATCTTCCAGGAGCCGGTGAAATCGGGTTTGGTTTGAGCTGCGGCGATTAAAGCGCAAAGACAGACGATCGCGGCGATCATAAACGCCGCGATATTTCTTAGTTTCATGGGTTCCTCCCTGGTTGAAAGTTGGTTGAAAGGTTGATTGTGATATTACGTCGGTGATAACGAAGAATAGAAAATGATGGTTCGGGATTATTCTACTGCTTGCGCCGACCGCCGGGGAATGAGCCGGAAAGAAAATGAAAAAAATACTTTCGAGTTGATCGCGCGCGCTTCACGAGACGGCGGCAAATCTGAATAATATGCGCTCCGTCAACTGAAGCTATGAAGCGGTAAAAAAGAAAGTAGAGAAAAGAACAAAAATCCCTCGCTCCCTCAAAGGTCTCTGCCTGGAGGATCGAGGATGGATGGTCGAAGGTCGAGGTTGAAGGTCGAGGATCGAAGGTCTAGGATACGTCGTCGCGAAGGCGACCCTTGATCTTCAATCTTCGATCTTCAATCTTCGATTGCCGATCTACAATCCTCTATCTTCTTAGTTCTTCATGTCCGATTTACTCAGGAGCTCACTATTTGAAAAATATCGACCCCTCCCCACTACCGCGCCGAAACTACAAGTACTACGATCTAGTAATGGCCGCCTTCGTCACCGTGCTGCTTTGTTCGGGCATCATCGGTGTGCAGAAGAGAAGCGTCGTCTTCGACCTCCAGTTCGGCACGGCAATATTATTTTTCCCGCTGAGCTATATGTTCGGCGACATATTAACTGAGGTCTACGGTTACGCGCGTTCGCGCCGTGTGATCTGGGCGGGTTTCGGCGCCTTGATCTTCGCGGCGTTTATGAGTTGGGTTGTTGTCAAAATCCCGCCCGCCCCCGATTGGCCCCATCAGAAGTCGTATGAGGTTATCTTCGGCTCTACGCCTCGGATCGTCTTCTCGTCGCTCGTCGCGTTCTGGGCCGGCGAGTTCGCAAATTCGTTCGTGCTGGCGAAGATGAAGATTCTCACCAAAGGCCGGCATCTCTGGACGCGCACTCTCGGCTCGACGGCCGTGGGCGAAATCGTCGATTCGATAATTTTTTACCCGCTCGCCTTTCTCGGCGCCGAAGGTTGGACGGCCGCCCTGGTCTTGAAGGTAATGCTTTTCAACTACACCGCGAAAGTCTTGTGGGAAGCGCTCGCCACGCCGTTCACCTATCGGATAGTCAACTTTTTGAAGCGGGCGGAGAAAGAAGACTATTATGACCGCGATACTAATTTCACCCCGTTCACGCTCGAAACCTGATCGGGTGATTTGACGTTTTAGTCTGTAGTCCACAAAACATCGGCGCCGCTCGCGGCGCCGATCCGAAATTAATCCAGAAGGCAGAAAAACTATGAGCGCAAATGCGACCGCCGACATGCAGGCGAAGATGAAAGCCGCCAGGGAGAAACTCGACGCGCACGTGCGGGAGATCGTCGACTGGCATTTCGACCCAGAAACCGGAACGCCGTTCTGGCTCGAACGGGCGAAAAGTTTGGATTTCGATCCGCGCAAAGATATTCGGACCTATGACGACCTGGATAGGTTCGGCTTTTTTCAGGACGAGTGGCTGCGTGGAGGCCCCGTCAGACGCTGGGTCCCGAAGGGGTTGAATGATAAGCCGATCTACGTCTTCGAAACAGGGGGCAGCACTGGCGTGCCCAAGTCGCGCATCGCTTCCGAGGACTTCCGCATTGATTACGAGGCGTTCAGCGAGACGCTGCCCGACGAATATTTCCCGAAAGGGGCCGACTGGCTGATGCTGGGGCCGACCGGGCCGCGCCGTCTGCGGCTGGCCGTCGAACACCTGGCGCAGCATCGCGGCGGCATCAGCTTCTGCGTCGACCTCGACCCGCGCTGGGTGATCAAGCTGATCAAGGCGGGGCAGACGCAGATGATGGAGCGGTATAAACAACACGTCATTGACCAGGCCGCCACGATTTTGAAAGCCCACCCGAACGTCAAATGCCTCTTCGCCACGCCCAAGCTGCTCGAAGCCCTGTGCGATAAGGTGTCTCTGAAGAAAATGGGAATTACGGGCGTCTTTTGCGGCGGGACCGAGATGACGCGGCAATTTCACCGCCTCGCCATCGAAGAATTGATGGAGGGCGCCTATTTCGCCCCGACTTACGGCAACACGCTGATGGGATTGGCCACGCACAAACCGTTCGACCCGGCGGACGACTACGCCATCATCTACTATCCGCCCAGCCCGCGCGCGATGATCGAAGTGGTCGACCCGGACGAGCCGTCGAAGGTCGTCGATTACGGCCAGACCGGGCGCGTGCGATTGACGACACTGACGAAGGAATTCTTCATGCCGCGTTTTCTTGAGCGAGACGAATGCGAGCGCGAACGGCCTTGCGAGAAATACACCTGGGACGGCGTGCGCAACGTCAGGCCGTTCTCGCGCTTCCAGAGGTCGGTCGTCGAAGGAGTCTATTGAGAACGATGAAAATATAGAAAGGATTTACAGGATTTCTCAGGATTCAACTAAATATGCAAAATCCTGAGAAATCCTGTAAATCCTGTCCCTTTTCTGATGAGCGTTCATGTCGCGCTGCGGCGCCATGAGACATTGAAAATACGCCACGTAGTAACGACTAATGGCCTTTGAGAAATAAATGCAACCACGAATTCGGCAATCCGACCGATGGCAGTAGATGGGATTCAGAATTCGTTGCATTTATTTCCCAAGCATCATCAAAGCTGGGGCGAAATTCCCCTGCCGCGGAGCGGCATTTGAACCTAGCCCGGCTTTTCAAAGCCGGGGCGACTAACGCATATCCGTTCTCAGTCGCGGAGCGACGGTTGATACAGATCATCGGTGTCAACCGTCGCTCCGCGACTGAAACAATTGCGTAACCGCTCTCCCGGCTTTAAAAAGCCGGGCTAAGCTCACGTGGTCGCTCCGCGACCGGGAAGATGGTTGTTGCATTTATTTTTCAAAGACCATAAGTCATTACTACTTGGATTTTCCGCAGGAGGGAACATGCCGCAAAGAAGGATACTGTCAATTCTGTTCGCAGCGGTCGCCGCATTTCAGATCGTTCCGGCGCAGGATTGGGCGCAGTGGCGCGGCCCGAACCGCGACGGCGTGGTCAAAGACTTCGTCGCGCCCGCCAAATGGCCTGAGAAGCTGAAGCTGATCTGGAAGACCGAGGTCGGCTCGGGTTATTCATCGCCCGTCGTTTCGAAAGACCGGGCCTGGATTCACGCCCGCAAGGGTGAGGAAGAGGTCGTCTCCTGCCTAGACTTGAAGACCGGCAAAATTCTATGGAGTAAGAGCTACTCGGTCGCGTTCACCAAAAACCAGTACGCCAGGGAAATAGGCAAGGGGCCGCATTCGACTCCCGTGTTGTATGACGGCAAGCTCTACACGCTGGGCGTGACGGCGATCCTCTCCTGCTTCGACGCGAACAGTGGCGAGCTGAAATGGCGCAAGGAATTCGGGACGCCGGACACGTCGAAGATGTTTTGCGGGACTGCTTTTTCGCCGGTCGTCGATCAGGGCAATCTGATCGTTTACGCAGGCGACGATATCAAAGGTGGCTCGATGCTCGCGCTCGATCCGGCCACAGGCCTTGAGCGATGGAAGTGGACGGGCGAAGGGCCTGGGTACGCCTCGCCCGTCGTCGTCGAGCTTGAAGGCGCGCGACAGGTCGTTACGATGACCGACAAATCTGTCATCGGCCTCGAATCGAAGACCGGCAAGCTGCTCTGGAGAATGCCCTGGCCCGACGAGTGGAACGAGAACATCGTCACGCCCGTCCTCTACAAAAACATGCTGATCTTTTCCGGCGTCCGCAAAGGCACGATCGCCTTCCAGTTGGCCAGGAACGGCGCCGAATGGACGCCGAAGCAGGTCTGGCATAATCCAGAAATCGCGATGTATATGAACTCGCCAGTGCTCGAAGGCGACCACCTGTTCGGGATGTCGTCGAAGCGCAAGGGGCAGTATTTCTGCCTGGAAGCCGCGACCGGCAAAGTGTTGTGGATTACGGAAGGGCGTGAAGGTTTCAACGCCTCGATCCTCAACGTGAAAGACGCGCTGCTAATCCTGACCAGCGACGCCAACCTGATCGTGGCGAAGAAGAGCGCGAAAGGCTTCGAGCAGGTTGCGAAATATTCCGTGGCCGACAGCGCGACCCACGCGCATCCGGTGGCGACGGGTAAAAAGATTTTGGTCAAGGATGATGGCGCGATGGCGTTGTGGAATATAGAATAACCAGCGACTTCGTTTCTGAATTATGAAGAACCATGTTCCTTCGGCATACTCCCTCCACTCAATCAAAAGGAGATAGTCATGCGGAGATCGATTCCTTCCCCCACGAATTTGGGTCTAGCTTTAATTATCGGCGTATGCCTTTGCAGCAAAACAGCCTATTCAATAAACACTCAAAATGTCACATCTGCCGAAGGGGCGAATCCAGTAACTAGCCCGGCGCCGGCGCCGCCCCTACCAAATGACTGCAGTTTGCCGAAAGATGACATCGAGAGAAACGCCAGCTTCATTGATGATTCGGCGAATTATGCGATTTACGCGCTCCTAAGCAACAATGCCTATAAGCGTGAGAAACAAGAGCTGTTCCGCTTACCTGCGCAAGAGTGGCGTCATAGGGACGATTTCGTTCCGGAAGGAACTGAAGCAGGGTTGGAGTTGAAAGTCTTTGAAAAAGTCATGGGAGACAAACCCGTTGAGGTCGTCGTCGCCTTTCGTGGGACCGATGATCTGAAAGATTGGTGGCAAAATCTTGCGCCACAGTTCTTGTTTCCTAAAAAGCGGCAAACGGATCTGGCTGAAAAGAACTTCGAACGATTGCGCGGTATGTACGAAGGACAACAGGTTCGATATGTGGCGACCGGGCATTCATTAGGCGGCGGTTTGGCGCTGCACTTGTCTTTCAAATACCCTGACGTCTCAGCAGTTGTCTTTAATTCCTCGCCGCGCGTCGAGCCGGGGCTCAGCGCCACGCGCGGCGTGAATGCGCGCATAATCATTTGGGAAAGTAACGAGGCGCTCAGTTACTTGCGGCCGCTCGCGAAGATCCGCTGGGGAACCGTAAAGGAAGTAAAATTCGATTTTCAGCCCGGACACACGGGTATTGTCAAACAACACGGCATGTATGCGCTCGCCCTGAGTATGCTTAAGTTGGGGTGCGAAACATACTTACCAACGGCGGCGCCATTGAAATCATTGTTGGGTGAAAACTGCCAACGCCCCTGACCGCTATGTCAGGAAACAATAGGGCCGCAATGGAGGAACCCGCATGAGACTAAACTCGATTTGTTTGACATTTGCGCTACTGGCGCTCTTCTCTTCGTTGTCAGCCGGCGCCACGGACATCAAGATAAAAGAAGAAGCCATGGGCGCCATCGAAAAGCGCAAGGCGGAAATGATCAAACTCAGCGACCAGATCTGGGCCTTCGCCGAAACCGCGCTGCGCGAGCACAAGTCGTCCGAGGCGCTCAGCCGTTACGCTGAGCAAAATGGTTTCAAAATCGAGCGCGGCGTCGCCGGAATGCCGACGGCCTTCATTGCGACCTACGGGCAGGGGCAGCCGGTCATCGGCATTCTGGGTGAATTCGACGCGCTGCCCGGCATCTCGCAGAAGGCCTCGCCGGTCAAGGAGCCGCTCGAAGCGGGCGCGCCCGGCCACGGCTGCGGCCACAACCTATTCGGCGTGGCGAGCCTGGGCGCGGCCGTCGCGGTCAAAGAGTTGATGGCCGCGGGCAAGCTCAAAGGGACGATTCGGTTCTACGGCACGCCGGCGGAAGAGTCGGTCTACGGCAAGGTTTACATGGCGCGTGACGGCTTGTTCAAAGACCTGGACGTTTGCCTGGCTTGGCATCCGGCGAGCGAAACCAGGGCCGACGTGGACAGCACGCAAGCCCTGGTCGATTTCATTGTCGAGTTCAAAGGCCGGACAGCGCATGCCGCGCTCGATCCTTGGAACGGGCGCAGCGCGGCGGACGGCGCCGAAGCCTTCACGCACGGCGTCAACCTGTTGCGCGAACACATCAAGCCGACGGCCCGCATTCATTACGTGGTCGTCAAAAGCGGCGACGTGCCGAACGTCGTGCCCGAATACGCGAAGGTCTGGTGCTGGGCGCGCGATTCCAAGCGCGCGGGCGTCGAACCTGTCTTGCAGCGATTGCGCGAGATCGCCGAAGGCGCCGGACGCGTAGCCGGAGTCGAATCGAAATTCACGGTCCAGACAGGCTGCTACGAGATATTGGTTAATCTGGCCGGCGCGAAACTGCTGCAGCAAAACCTGGAATGGCTCGGCCCGATCAAATACACGGAACAGGAGCAGGAGTTCGCGCGGGCGATCCAACGCGCGACGGGGACCGAGCAGAAAGGGCTCAATGGCGATGCCAAGCCGCTGGAAGCTCCAAAACCCAATCCGCCAGGCGGCTCGACCGACGTCGGCGACGTGAGCTGGCTCGTCCCGACGTTGCATCTTTCGGTGACGACCGCGCCGGAAAGCGCCTGGCACGCCTGGCCCGTTGTGGCTTGCGGCGGAATGTCCATCGGGCACAAGGGAATGATTTACGCTGCGAAGACGCTAACGGCGACGATGGTCGATTTGTTCGAGGACGCCAAAACACGCGAAGCGATTCAGGCCGAGTTCAAAGAGAAGACCAAAGGCTTCGTCTACAAGCCTTATGTTTCAGACGGGCCGCCGCCCGTGCCCAAGCAGTAACGGATTGAAAAGGCGCCCGGGTGAAGGGGCGACGGGGCGACAGGGCGACGGGGCGACAAGGAGAAGGGGAGATGACATTCGCATCATCATCGTCTGATTTCCTTGTCGCCCCGTCGCCCCGTCGCCCCGTCGCCCTGTCGCCCTGTCGCCCCTTCACCAACTATGAACATTCTCTACATCACCGCCGGCGCCGCCGGAATGTATTGTGGCAGTTGTTTGCGCGACAACGCGCTCGCCACTGAGTTGATCAGACAGGGGCACGACGTCACGCTGCTGCCGCTTTACACGCCGACTCTGACCGACGAGCCTAACGTCAGCAGCGGGAAGACCTTTTTCGGCGGCATCAGCGTCTACCTCGAACAGCGTTCGCCAATCTTCCGATTCACTCCGCGCTGGCTCGACAAGATCTGGGATTCACAACTTGCGCTAAAAGCCGCGTCGAAACGCTCGATCGCGGTCGATCCCGATTCGCTCAGCGAATTGACGATCTCGATTCTCAAGGGCAAGCGCGGCAATCAGGGCAAGGAGATCGGCAAGCTGGTGGATTGGCTGAAGACCCAGCCGCCGCCCGACGTGGTCGACATGCAGAATTCGATGTTGATCGGATTGGCCAAGCCGATCAAGGAAGCCACGCGCAGCCCCGTCTGCTGCACGCTTCAGGGCGAGGACCTCTTTCTGGACGGGATGCGCGAACCTTATCACAGCCAGGCGCTCGAACTGATTCACGAGCATGCGAAATATGTCGACGCCTTCATCGCCGTCAGCGACTATTACGCTGGCCACATGGCCGGTTACCTGGGCGTCCCGCGCGAAAAGATTCACGTCGTTCCGCTCGGCATCAATCTGAAAGATTACGAGGACGTCAGCCCTCCGCTCCGGCCGCGCGACAACGGCGATTTCACCATAGGCTATTTCGCGCGCGTCGCGCCCGAGAAGGGTTTGCGCGAGCTGGCCGAAGCCTATCGCCTGCTGCGCAAGCGCGATGATTTCCCGCCGGCGCGCCTTGAGGTCGCGGGCTATCTCGCGCCCGAACACAAGGGCTATCTGCGTGAGATTGAGCGGGAGATGCATGAATGGGGATTCGCGGGCGAGTTCCAATATCACGGCGCCCTGGAGCGAGAGGCCAAGCTGCGCTTCTTCCAAAACATCGATGTTCTCTCGGTCCCGACGACTTACGCCGAGGCAAAAGGATTGTCGGTGATCGAGGCGATGGCCAGCGGTGTGCCGGTCGTGCAACCGGCTAAGGGATCGTTTCCTGAAATCGTCGAGCGCACAGGCGGCGGACTGTTGTGCGAACCGAACGACGCGGCGAACCTGGCCGAAGCGATCTACTCGCTGTGGAAGAACCCCGAACTGGCGAACGATCTTGCGAAGCGGGGCATGGCCGGAGTGCGCGAGCATTATTCCGTCAGCCAGATGGCTTCGCGCGCGCTTGAGGTTTATGCCGGCCTGGCGTCGAATCAATGAATCCAATATTTTGCAACAAATCCCTGGCAGTGGCGTTCTCATCGTCGCGAAGTTCTTGACAGCTCCCATAATCTAACCAGGTTGAAATTTGGAGGCTAATAGTATGAAGAGATGCATTCTGGTGGCATTGGTTTTCCTGTTCACTGTTTCCACCAGCGGCCAGGCTCAGCAGAAAAACGCTGCTGAGGCTCGCGACGCTCAGACGAGTCGTCTGCGCGTGATCGCCAGCAACCAGGCTCAGCAGCCAAGCGCTGCTCAGGTTGTTTATATCAAATGGAGGCAAGAGGCGTCAGCGGACGCGGTGTCGAGGCTGCGTCATGCGCTGGCCACTGTGACGCGGCGAAACGACGCCGGAGAGGCTGAGGTGGAATTCTGGGTCGAGGGTAGGACGCCGCAGTCCGTGTTCGAAATCCGCCCCCTGTATATTGAAAAACTCCCGAATGGCGAATTCAAACAGGAACAAATCGGAGAGATCAAAAAAAGCATCGTTAATTCAATCGGGGAGGGTAAGAGCCTCGGAACGGGGATGGTCTTTCCCGTTAATCCGAAAGCAAATGGGCTTGAAATAAAGTTTATGGGCTATGAAGGCGGCAACCTTCATCATTCGCATGTGATCGAGATTTGGTTGAGAGACGAGCCGTCCGAGAATTTGATAATAACCAGCGGCTGAGTTTTGCACAGGAGTCGTTCAGGTCGCTATGGCGACACACTGAAACAATGAGAATCAACCACGAATCAGTACCGCTCGCGGTACTGATTCGTGGCGGGTTTTCGGAGGATTGGAAATCATGAGTTTGAAGCTCTGGCTGCGCCGATGCGTTTCAGTTGCGCTGGCGTTGATCTTGATGTCGCTCTCGACTTTGGGCGTGGCGCCTGAAACGCATCGCTTCATGCCGAAGATCGGTTATCCGACCTTCGCCAAACGCGAGCCGGTTTTGCGAATCAAGCCCGGCGACATCGTCGAGACCAATTCGCTGTGGGGCGACTGGTACGAGCGGGCGGGCGGCGCGTGGCCCGGCGAGGTCGGGCCGTTCCATATCGAAGGCGCGACCCCCAACGACACGCTCGTCGTCAAGATTCTGAAACTGCGCCCGAATCGCGACACGGCCGTTTCGACCCATTCGCCCGGCTTCAGCGCGCTCGCCAACGACCGCCGCACGCCGATGCTCAACGATCCCATTCCGGCCAAACGCTTCATCTGGAAACTCAATCGCGAGAGCAATACCGGCATACTTGACCTGCCTAACAGCAGGATGAAGCGCATCGAGGTCGAGTTGAAGCCGATGCTCGGGCGCGTGGCCGTCGCGCCGCAGGGTGAAGAATCGTGGGCCGGACTCTGGCCGGGCGATTTCGGAGGCAACATGGACGCGTCGGACGTATGCGAGGGGGCGACCGTTTATTTGCCGGTCTTTCACGACGGCGCGCTCTTCTATTTCGGCGACGGACATGCGCTGCAAGGCGACGGCGAGGTCTGCGGCTCCGGACTCGAAACGAGCATGGACGTGACCTTTCAATTCGATCTAATCAAGGGCAAGCGGATTCGCTGGCCGCGCATCGAGAACGGCGAATACATCATGGCGACGGGCAGCGTCCGCCCGCTGATGGACGCCTTCCGCATCGCGCAGGTAGAATTGATCGGCTGGCTGGTGGACGATTACGGCTTCGAAAAATGGGAAGCTTTTCAGGTTGTTTCGCAGGTCGGCGTGACGCGCGTCGCCAACGCCGTGGACCCGAACTACACCGTCGTCGCCAAATTTCCGAAAAAGTATTTGCCGAAGAATTAGGGGAGTGGGGAATCGGGAATGGGGAGTAGGGAGTGGGGAATAGGAAATAACTTCCTTAATTCCCATTCCCGATTCCCCACTCCCCACTCCCGATGTTCTTCAAAGGAGACTATAAGCAGTTGCTCGAAATCGCCAACCTGACCAAAGAATACGCGACGCCGCGAGGCCCGCTGCCGATCCTTTCCGACATCAATCTGACATTCCAACGCGGCGACGCCGTGGCGGTCATGGGTCCGTCGGGCAGCGGCAAAAGCACGCTGCTTTATGTCGTCGGCGCGCTGGAGCCGCCGACTTCGGGAACGGTCGCGCTAGACAAACAGAACCCGTTCGAACTCGGCGAGCCGGCGATGGCCGCGTTCCGCAATCGGAAGATCGGCTTCGTCTTTCAGGATCACTGTCTGCTGCCGCAATGCTCCGTGCTCGAAAACGTGTTGGCGCCGACTCTCGTGGGCGGCGCCGGCGGCGATTACGTCGGGCGCGCCGAAAAACTGCTGGAGCAGGTCGGATTGTCCGAACGCCTGGATCATCGCCCGGCCCAGTTGTCGGGCGGCGAGAAACAGCGCGTGGCCATCGCCCGCGCGCTGATCCGCGAGCCGCTGCTGCTGCTGTGCGACGAGCCGACGGGCAACCTCGACCGCCACTCGGCCGAGAACGTCGCATCGCTGCTCCTCGATCTGCACGAGCAGCGGCAAACGATTTTGATCGTGGTCACGCACAGCGCGGAACTCGCCGCGAAATTTCCCGCCCGGTACGAATTGATCGAACGACAACTCAAACAAGTGTGACGGTCAGTACCGCGAGCGGTAGCGAGCGTGGTCCTCACAACGAACAGGCTGCGGGGAACCACGCTCGGCGCCGCTCGCGGTACTGACTCAACGAATAATGAACGCTGTAACGCTAATCAAACGTAATCTCACTCATTACTGGCGCACGAATCTCGCGGTCATTTTCGGCGTGGCGACCGCCGTGGCCGTGCTGGCGGGCGCGCTGCTCGTGGGCGATTCGGTGCGCGCGAGCCTGCGCGACCTGGCGCTGGCCCGCCTGGGCAAGACCGATCTGGTCGTCACGGCCTCGGGGTTTTTCCGCGAACGACTGGTCGACGACCTGCGATCGCACGATCAATTCGCGGCGAATTTCGACGCCGCGTGTCCGATCATCGCGCTCGAAGCCGTGGTTACACGCGACGAGAATAACGCCCGGGCCGGCGGCGTGCAGGTTTATGGCGTCGACGAACGCTTCTGGAAATTCCACGGCGCGAACACTCAAACGCCCGAAGGTAATGACGTGTTGATCAGTCAATCTCTGGAGCGGGAGTTGGGCGCGAAACAGGGCGACACCCTGATCTTGCGGATCGAGAAGCCTTCGGCGATTCCCGCCGAATCGCTACACGGGCGCAAGGACGATCTAGGCCACACGGTTCGATTGACGATGCGCGAGGCTCTGCCCGAGGCCTCGCTCGGCGAATTTTCGCTGCGGCCGCAGCAGGGCGCTGTGCGCGCCGTTTTTGTCGAACTGAAGAAATTGCAAAAGAACCTCGAGCAGGACGGCAAGGCGAATGTAATTCTGCTTGCCGCGAAAAATGCGGATATTCAATCAGCGCAAATCGCCGCGCAGGTTCTGAAGGATAAATTCGCGCTGGCCGATCTGGGACTGAAGCTCCGCGCGCTTGAACAGCAGCGTACGATTTCGCTCGAAAGCGACAGCGCGGTGATCAACGACGCTTTGGCCGACGCGGTTTACCGGATGCCGAATACGACGCATCTCGATGAAATCCCTGTCTTGACCTATCTGATAAACACGATCCGTCTTGGCGACCGCGAAATCCCTTATTCGCTGGCTACAGCATTGGCGTGGCGAGATATGCCGGGTTTGTCTGACACCGTAATTAATGGCGGCGACGTGATTACTAAGGCTCCAGACGGGCGAGAGATCGTCAGCCCGGTCAGTCTTACCAGAACCATCAATGGCGCTTCGGTAAACCTTCGATCTCCGACCAACGAGTATTCGGCATTTATCGCGCTCAACGAGTGGGCGGCGAATGATCTGGGGGCAAAGATAAATGATGATGTCCAGATCGAGTACTATCTTTGGGAGCAGGAAGGGCGACTGGTTACCAAAACCGCAAGCCTTCGCGTGGCGGCCATTACGCCGATGCAAGGCATCGCGGCTGATCGCAATTTAGCTCCCGATTATCCCGGCATCACCGACACGGACAGTCTGGCGGATTGGGACCCGCCGTTCCCTATCGATTTGAATCGCGTTCGACCGAAAGACGAGGATTACTGGCGGCAGTATCGCACGACTCCAAAAGCCTTCATCCCGATTTTAGCCGGGCAAAAGCTTTGGGGATCTCGTTACGGCAAGCTGACTTCGATGCGCCTCACTCCAAAAGACCCGGGTGATCTATCGGGGGCGCGAGACGCCATTGAAAAACAACTGCGCGCCGCGCTCGACCCGGTTCAGATGGGACTGGGAATCCAGTCAGTCAAAGAGCGAAGCCTGCAAGCCTCGCGCGGCGCGACCGACTTCGGCGAATACTTCACCTACTTCAGCTTCTTTCTGGTGGTCTCGGCGTTGTTGTTGACGACGCTTTTTTTCAGGCTCGGCGTCGAGCAACGGCTGCGCGAAATCGGGCTGCTGCGCGCCATCGGGTTTTCCACAAAGCAGGTCCGCTCGCTGTTTTTGCGCGAAGGACTGGCTCTCGCCGCGCTCGGCAGCGTCGCCGGGTTGATCGGCGCTGTCGCTTACGGCGCGCTGATGATGTTCGGATTGCGCACGTGGTGGGTCGGGGCGGTCGGCACGACGCTGCTCGAACTGCGCGTCACGCCGCAGTCATTGCTGATCGGGGCGTTGTCTGGAATCGCGACCGCGCTCGTCTGCGTGTGGTGGACGCTGAGGTCGTTGAGGGAGTCGTCGCCGCGAAGCCTGTTGGCCGGATCGGTCGAGGATGTTCGTAGTCCCGGCTTCAGCCGGTTGTTTTTCTTCTGGAAGATTCCGCCTAAAGGCGGTACTACGAGCGCAATCATCTTCGGCGCGCTGGGAGTCGCGTTATTGATCGCCGCCGCGTTGAAGCTGATCGGACAGGCCGGAGGTTTTTTCGGCGCGGGAACATTGTTGCTCATCGCCATTCTTTTCTTCTGGTCGTCGTGGCTGCGTTCGGACAGGAAACGAACGATTCAAGGACAGGGCGCGTGGCCCATGGCGCGGATGGGTTTTCGCAACGCCACTTCACGGCCCGGTCGCAGCGTGCTCTGCATCGCGTTAATAGCCTCGGCAGCCTTCATCATCGTTTCGGTTGACGCTTTTCGGCGGGACGACCGCGCGGCTGCGCTCGACAGAAATTCGGGCAACGGTGGTTATCCGCTGATGGCCGAATCGCTGTTGCCGGTCATTCACGACCCGAACAGCCAGCAGGGCAGAGAGGAATTGAACCTCAACGACGACAAGTTGACGGGCGTGAAGATCGAGCGGTTCCGGCTGCGACCGGGCGACGACGCCAGTTGTCTGAATCTTTACCAGCCGCGCAACCCGCGAATACTCGGCGCGCCCGACGACTTCATCGGCGAATCGCGGTTCGCGTTTCAATCGTCGCTGGCGAAGACCGATGAAGAGAAGGCCAACCCGTGGGGCCTGCTCAAGGCGAATTTGGGCGAGGGCGTGGTTCCGGTCGCCGCCGACGCCAATTCGTTGACTTATGTTTTGCATCTGAAGCTCGGAGATGAATTGACGGTCAACGGCGGCGACGGCGCGCCGGCCAGGCTCCGCATGGTCGCCGCGCTCGCCGACAGCGTCTTCCAGGGCGAATTGTTGATGTCGGAGACGAACTTCAAGAAATTGTTTCCCGATCAGGAGGGCTATCGCTTCTTCCTGATCGACGGCGGGCAGGAGAAATCTTCGGAAATCGCCGCCGCGCTCGAAGATAAACTTTCCGATTTCGGCTTCGACGCGATCGGGACCGAAGAGAAGCTCGCGGGATTTCATCGGGTCGAGAACACCTACCTCTCGACGTTTCAAACGCTGGGCGGACTGGGATTGCTGCTGGGGACGCTCGGATTGGCCACGGTCTTGTTGCGCAACGTGCTGGAGCGCAGACGCGAGATGGCGTTGATGCGCGCAGTCGGTTATCGGCCGTTACACCTGTCGCTGATGGTGATTGCGGAAAACGCTCTGCTGCTGGGCTGTGGATTGTTGACCGGAGTGTTATGCGCGCTGCTGGCGATCATTCCGGCGCTCGTCGTTCGCGGCGGGCGCTTGTCGGCGGTGTCGCTCGGATTGTTGTTGCTCGCGGTGTTGTTGACGGGATTGGCGGCGTCGCTGGTCGCGGTCAGAGCGGTAATCCGTTCGCCGTTGCTTCCAGCCCTGCGAACGGAATGATTCAAACCGCCAAGACGCCAAGGACGCCAAGAGAAAAAAAGGGAATAATTGTAAGCCTTTGTTTTCTCTTGGCGTCCTTGGCGTCTTGGCGGTTTTTACAGCGGGATATTGCCGTGTTTGCGCGGCGGGTTTGAATCGCGCTTGTTTTCCAGCAGTTTCAGCGCGCGGATCAGTTTCTGGCGCGTGAATCTCGGTTCGATCACCTCATCAATAAAGCCGCGCTCGGCTGCGACATACGGCGAAGCGAATTTATCCTGATATTCTTCGATCTTTTCGCGACGCGCCGCCTCTTTATCGGCGGCGCTTTCGATCTCGCGGCGGTAGAGGATTCCCACGGCCCCTTCGGCGCCCATCACCGCGATCTCGGCAGTCGGGTAAGCGAAGTTGACGTCCGTGCGGACGTGCTTGGACCCCATCACGCAATAGGCGCCGCCGTAGGCCTTGCGCGTGACGACGGTGATCTTGGGCACGGTGGCTTCGGCGTAGGCGTAGAGCAGCTTCGCGCCGTGGCGGATGATGCCGTTGTACTCCTGATTGACTCCGGGCAGAAATCCAGGCACGTCCTCGAAGGTGATGATCGGGACGTTGAAGCAATCGCAGAAGCGCACGAAGCGCGCGCCCTTCACGCTCGCGTCGATGTCGAGCACGCCGGCCAGATAGGCCGGTTGATTGGCGACGACGCCGATCGGCTGGCCGTTCAGCCGCGCGAAGCCGATGACGATGTTGCGCGCGTAGTGTTCCTGAATCTCGAAGAAGTATCCGTCATCAACCGCGAGTTCGATGATGCGGCGGATGTCGTAAGGCTTGTTCGATTCGGGCGGGACGATTGTGTTAAGCGCTTCTTCGGACCGTTCGATGGGGTCGTCGCACGGGATGCGCGGCGGGTCGTCCATGTTGTTCGACGGGATGAAGGAGAGCAACTCGCGGACCAGTCGTAAACAATCTTCTTCGTTTTCGGCCGCGAAATGCGCGACTCCGCTGGTCGCGTTGTGCGTCATCGCGCCGCCCAGTTCTTCTTTGGTGACCTCTTCGTGAGTGACGGTTTTGATCACGTCGGGGCCCGTGATGAACATGTAACTCGTGTTTTTGACCATCACCGTGAAATCGGTGATCGCGGGCGAATAGACCGCGCCGCCGGCGCAAGGCCCCATGATCGCCGAAATCTGCGGGATGACGCCCGAGGCCAGCGTGTTGCGCAGGAAGATGTCGGCGTAACCGCCGAGCGAAACCACGCCTTCCTGAATGCGCGCGCCACCCGAATCGTTCAAGCCGATGACCGGCGCGCCGACCTTCATCGCCAGGTCCATGATCTTGCAGACCTTTTGCGCGTTGGTCTCCGATAGCGAGCCGCCGAAGACCGTGAAGTCCTGCGCGAAGACGAAGACCTCGCGCCCGTCAATAAGACCATGTCCGGTGACGAAACCGTCGCCGGGAATCTGGTGCGACTCCATCGCGAAATCGCGGCAGCGGTGAGTGACCAGTTTGTCGAACTCTTCGAAAGTCCCGTCGTCGAGCAGAAACTCTACCCGCTCGCGCGCCGTCATCTTGCCTTCTTTGTGCTGGCGCTCGACCCTCTTCGCGCCGCCGCCCGCTTCGGCCGCGGCGTTCTTTTCGCGTAACAATTTCAGTTTGTTTTCGATCATCAGGCGGCAAGGGTAAAGCCTGATTTGCCTTTTGGCAACGAGTGGTGAAAATGTGCGAGGCATGAAATTAGGACTTATTGGACCAATAAGTCCTATTGATACTATTGAGGGATTTTCAACAGGAGGTTATATGGCCGCTGCCGCTGCCAGTCCTGCACTTGAGCGATACACGCGTACGCAACGAATGATTCAATGGCTGACCCGCGCCTACCTGATCCGGTTCCCGTTGGTGACGGCGGCGGCGATGGTCGTAATTCCGTACGCGGCGTTTTTCACCGGCGCCCGCTCGCTTCTCGAAAATCTGTTCGACCTGGCGCCCGTAGCGATCATGCTAGTCACGATGACGGCCCTGCTCGCGGCCTGGAGCGTGATGGTTACGGCGCGGCTGACATTGACTTATAGCAGCGAGCGATTCGGAGTCGCACAGGCCAGTATCGGCCCGCTCGGCTGGCGACACCTCCTGTTTTACGGTTTGCTGGCGGCGCCGATCATCTCCGGCGTCGTTTACGAGACAGTCGAACTCTGGGATTATACGCCGCACTCGAGAAATCTTTGGAAGATTGCGGCGCTTGCGCCCGGAATCATCATCGCGCTCCTGTTGCTCTGGGTGGCCGACATTGTGGAGCGGCGGATAGACAGGATCACGACCAATCCCAAGGCGCTGCCCATGCTGATGCCTTCCAAAAAAAAGCCGGCCGGCATAATTATTCGGAGGCTCGGCGAACCGGAGAAGGCGCCGCGCTCGCCGGGCTGGCTGGCGAAGCGGATGAAGAAGATTCCGCATTTTTCAGGGCGGGGCTACATCGATTACGATGCCGATCTTCATGACCGTTTCCCGCTGCTTCCGGGCCACGCCGGGGCGCTGGCTCTATGGCTGACCTTTGCGACGGTCTACGCCGCTCTCGGCGTGATGACTTCGCCCTGGTTGAGCCCGCTCAGAGCGCCGTCGCTGGCCGGTTTGCTGTTGCTGTTGACGATGCTCAACTGGGGATTGTCGGGGATGGCTTTCTTCCTGGACCGCTATCGCGTCCCCGTATTGATTTCGATTTTGATCTTTATGGGACTCATCTCGATATTCTTCCCGCAGACCGACAGTTACTACTTTATTTATCCTAAGGACGCCGGCGCCGAAATCAAGCCGCAGAATTTGCTCGCGCCGCGCAGAGGCGCGAAGGCTATCCTGGTCGCGGCCAACGGCGGCGGCATTCAGGCTGCGGCCTGGAGCGCGCGCGTGCTGACGGGAATCGAAGAGGGGTGCCGCGGCGGAGGCGATTGCGGAGGACGCAGTTTCGCCCGCTCGGTCCGGGTGATCAGCGCTGTTTCGGGCGGAAGTGTCGGCGCAATGTATTTCGCCAACGCCTACGGCAAGTACGGCGCGAAGGAAGGCGAATTGCCGGACAATGACGCGCTGGAGCAAGTCGTCAAGCTGGCCGGGCGTTCGAGCCTCGACGGCGTGGCATGGGGATTGGTCTATTCGGATTTCTTGCGTACTGTAGCGCCATATCTTTCCAGAGTTCGTTTTTTCCGGAGGACTGACCGGGCCCGCGCCCTGGAATTCGAATGGCAGCGCGACGTCGATCTGAAAGCCAGGCTTGGCGAATGGAAGCGCGACGCAGTAGAGGGCAAACGCCCCGGCGTGGTCTTCAACGCGACGATAGTTGACAGCGGAGGCCCGCTGCTCTTTTCGACCATCGAGTACGATCAGACCCCGAGCGTCGCAAAGATCTTCGATAGACTCTACGAGGGTTACGACACGCCGGTGACGAGCGCTGTTCGGATGTCGGCCACGTTTCCGTACGTCACGCCCGCGGCGCGCGCTCACCGCGATGGCAAAAGCGATTGGCCGGACGCCGAATACCATGTGGTTGACGGCGGCTATTACGACAACTACGGAATGGCCGCGCTGGTCGAATGTCTCGACAACGAATTGGAAATGCCGGCGGTCAATGTCACCGAATTGATGGTCATCCGCATTCACAGCATGCCTGTCGTGAATTCGCCGGATCGAAGCCCGGTGAAGAAACGCGGATTCTTCTTCCAGATGGGCGTGCCGGTCGTCGCGCTCGATAACGTGCGCGGCGCGGGACAACTTTCGCACAGCAAGGTCGAATTCGACCTGCTGCAAAAACGCTGGCGGGAGCGCGCGGGCCGTAAAGTGGAGATCGATCTGGCCACGTTCGAATACCCAAATTACGACGCGCCGCTGTCATGGCACCTGACAGACAAGCAGAAACAGGCCATCGAAAAAGCCTGGACGGAAAAGTATGTGAACGATCCGGGCAGCGATCTTGGTAAGGTGAAGAAGTTTTTGGCAAGGTAATTCGGCTCAGCAAGATCTGGATTTCGCAAGGCATCGACCGGATCAGTACCGCGAGTGGTAGCGAGCGGCCGTTAGCGGAGTCTCC
>DATCXQ010000706.1:0-8074 GCA_036565725.1 Blastocatellia bacterium | reverse complement strand
AGGAGCGAAAAACATTCGATCAGGCGCGCTGGTCATCGCGCGCGAAGTCTCCGTTGCGGCGGAAAGCCTCGTAAGTCGAGAGACAAGCTCCATCTACAATCGCGGAGCGTCAGCGTAGCGATTTAGATGGAGTAGGTGACTGATGATTCATCCCAGCTAGAGTCAAGAGTTTAGTGGCTCTTCAGTTTGAAACTTTATTGTCACAGTACACATATGGCGAACGCCATGTGGGGCGATTTGTTTAATCGCCCTGTTTGTGGCCTCGTCCGGTCAGGAATCCAATTAGGAAAGAGGCGCGAGTAAAAAACTCGCGCCACAGTACCCTACACACATTTGTTAACCGATCGAGACTTCTCGTCAGTAACTCAGTTCCTTCCCGCGATGTAGTAATTGTTGAGGATGTCGTGTGGCAGGCGTTTAACCTCGACCTGGCTGAAGCCTGCCTCGGCCAACAACTCCAACGCCTTCTCCTCGCCCCAGGCAGCGCCCAACCCTTCGCCGCCGAGCGCCAGCGAGACGGTCATGCAATGCAGGCACGAGACCGTGTAGGTGAATGTCCCCAGTGGATGATCAATGTTTTTATGGACGTGGCTCGACGCGTATATGTCTTGCATCAGGAAGACCCCGCCAGGGCGCAGCGCGCGGTCGATGGCCTTCAGGACTTTGCGAGGCGCCGCCTGGTCGTGAATCGCGTCGAAGGCCGTAATCAGGTCGTAGCGCGCATGCTCGTCGATCCGGGCCACGTCCTGCGCCTCGAAGCGGACGTTGTCGAGTCCCTGCCGGGCGGCTTCCGCGCCGGCTTCGGCGATCGCTTCTTCCGAAAAATCGTATCCGGTGAAGTTGCTCTTCGGGAAAGTCCCTGCCATCAGGATGAGCGCGTGGCCACGACCGCAACCGACATCCATTACGTCAATTCCTTCGCGCAGGTCTTCTATCAGTCCGGGAACGAGCGGGAGGATCGCCTCGGTCAGGCCGGAGACGGTTGTCTGGCTGCTCTCCTCGGCCATCACCTCATGGAAGCGCGGGTACGACGAATAGGGGACGCCGCCGCCCTTTCGGAAAGATTCGACGATCTCGTTCTCCACCGAGGCGAGCACCGGGATAAACTGAGAGGTCGAGGCGAGGTTGTTCGGCGACGCGGCTCGCGTCAGGAAAGCGGCGTGCTCGCGTGGCAAAAAGTAGGTTTCCCCGGCCAGGTCGTAATCGACGATCCCCGCCGTCACCATCGCCCCGAGCCATTCGCGCACGTAGCGTTCGTTCAATCCGGCGGCATTCGCGATGCGCTCGCTCGTCGTGGGCGGCAGATCGGCCAGAGTGTCGAACAGTTCGGTCCTATGGCCGACGCTGATCATCAGCGCCGCCGCCGCTTTATTCAAAGTGTCGAGCATCCGGTCGGCGAATGCTTGAGCCTTCGCCTGATTGAGAGTTTTTGCTGTTTGTTGACTCATTTTCTTCTCCTGTTGATTCCCTTTGATAATTGATGTTGCGTTACAGTTTGTAATCCAGCGTTATAATCTTTGAGAAATACTGGCGCTAACGGATTTTGTGGTTGTTGCTATTGCATGAGCCCCGTAGCTTGGGAAACTATTGCGCAACATGTTCTATAAACATTCCGCGCCTCTGGCGCTAGGGGATCAGAGAGTTTGCCTGCAGTATCGCTCAGGACCGCTTTGGTAGTCCACTTCGATACTCTGGCAACGATGGAAAGGAAGCCCGCTGCATCTCTTGTCCCGGAAGTCTGTAGAATCCGGAGCTGACTACCAAAGCTGTCCCAGGCGCCGGCGCCCCAAAGGCTCCGCCGATCTGATTTATGCGCAGGCTTCAGATGATATATCGAAACGAATCTTTTTGCGGTTAATCAAAATCAAGTAACCTCTGGGCTAAATCTCAGCCCTGAAAAATGCGGATTTGGAAAGGGTCGCTGCCCCTCGTTCCTGCTCGATCTCGAACCACTCCGCCCACAACTTCAGTCCCTCTACAATGATTCTTGATCAGTTCGCCTATGCTATGATGCGCCTGCCTTTGCCGGCGCTTTACCTATCAATATTTTCCGAAAGGATCATATGAGCCTGGAGACCCAGCGACAAATCGATAAAGTGAGGATCCAGCAGTATCAGACGCTGCTGGAAATCTCGGAAGCGATAGCTTCGAATCGCGACCTTGCCTCGCTTTTCCGCAACCTGGCGCAGCACCTGCGAGCAGTGGTTGATTTCGACTGGGTCTCGACACTGCTCTACGATCCGGCGCGTGACGTCATGCGCATCCACATGCTTGAACCGCCTCAGCCCGAGGGGCTGATCGGGCCCGCCGAAATGCCTGTTGACGACGTCCCCAGCGGCTGGGCCTGGAAGACGCAGGAGCCATTGATCATTCAGGACGCCGCGCGGGAAACCCGCTTTCCTCAGTTCAGCGCATGGGCGCGTCAGAACGGCGTGAAGTCTTACTGCGCCCTCCCACTCACTTCGGCAGGCAGACGTTTGGGGGCGCTGGGATTCGCGAGCGTGAAGAATGTGGTCTGGAACGAAGACGATCTGGAGTTTTTGACGCAGGTGGCCAGGCAGGTTGCGGTCGCCATTGACAATGCGATTAATTTTGAAAGCGTACGCTCCGCCGAGCGGCGAGCGGCAAGGGATCGCGACCATTCACAACTGCTGCTCGAAATCAATAACGCGGTGGCGTCGCATCTCGATCTCCGGGAACTCCTGCGCGCCATCTCCCCCTGCCTTCGCAAAGTGATTTATCACGACGTCGCGGGCTTAGTGCTGTACGACGCGGAGTGGCGGCAGTTGCGCGCGCACGCGCTCGACTTTCCCAAAGATATAGATATCTTCGAAGAGGGAGTGGTCTTCCCAATGGAAGGGACCCCTTCGGGCTTGGCTTTCACTTCGCGGCAGACTGTGATCGTCCGCAATCTTGATCAAGAAAGGTTCGCCTCCACGCCTCTCGTAAAAATTCTCCGCGCCGAAGGAGTGAAATCCGGTTGCAGCGTGCCCCTGATCGCACACGGGGAGGCGGTTGGCGTCCTGACCGTCATGAGTTTCCGCGAGGAAGCCTTCTCAGAAGAGGATGCGGAGTTGCTGACCCAGATCGGCGGTCAGCTCGCGCTGGCGGTTGAAAACGCGCTCAGTTTCGATCGGGCGCGCCAGGCCGAGCGGCGGGCGGCGCGCGAAAGGGATCGCATCAGGCTGTTACTGGGCATTAACAACGCCATCGTTTCGCATCTTGAACTCGGCGCCCTGGTGAAAACGATTTCAGCGAGCCTGCTCGGCGTCCTGCCGCACGAAGGGGCGGGAATCGCGCTCTACGAACCCGAACAGAACCTGTTGCGAGAGTACGAGAATGTCGCCTATGAACAGTTCGCCGCTTTTCAGAAAGGGATGGCGATACCTTTGGAAGGGACGCCCGCGGGTTTAGTGTTTACTTCAGGACAGCCACTTTTGCTCAAGCGGCCGGACCCGGAGCGCTTCCCCGTCGATCTGGGGCAACGACCGGCCGAGGGCAGCCGGAAATCCGCCTGTCTGGCGCCGCTTATTTCACACGGCCGAAAGCTCGGCATTATCGGGATAGGGAGCACACAAGAGGACAAGTTCACGGAAGAGGATCTGGAACTGCTCACCCAGGTCGCCGATCAGGTCGCCATCGCGGTCGAGAATTCTGTCAATTTCGAGCGGGCTCGTGAGGCGGAACGGGAGTTGGGGCGAAAGTTCGATCACCTCAGGCTGATGCTGCGCGTCACCAATACTGTGGTTTCACGACTAAATTTGCAGGAACTTCTGGACGTTATCTCCGCCACTATTTGCGAGGAGATGGGTTGTGACACCGCCGGCGTAGGCCTTTACGACCAGAAAAGCGAACAACTGATCGCATTTTCGACTCAATTCCCACCAGGACATCCCTTTAGGAATAAGGGGATCTCGATTCCTTTTGAAGGCACGCCCGGCGGGCTAGCCTTTACTACCGGCCAACCGGTCTTCCTCGATAAACCTGATCCGGAAAGATTCAATTCCCATTATGCCAGGCGGATTCTCGAAGATGGCTACAGATCGGGCGGCAGCATCCCTCTGATCGCGCAAGGACGTAAACTGGGCGTTCTGGGTGTCGCAAGCAAGCGCGAGAACTCTCTTTCTGACGACGACAGGAAGCTTTTGGTTCAGGTTGCCAATCAGGCGGCGATCGCCGTCGACAATGCGCTGAACTTCGAGCGCGCGCGCGTGGCTGAACAAGAAGCGACCCGCCAGTCAGAACGCTCGCGATTGCTGCTTAATCTGAATAACGCTATTGCTTCCGCGCTCGATCTGCCCGCGCTCTTTCGAGCGGTCTCCGCCAGTCTGCGTCAGGTGTTTCAACACGATTTCGCCGTAATGGGCCTTTATGATGAGCAGAAGCGAGAGTTGCGCGCTTACGCGCTGGACGGGGCGGATGGTCTGAGTTTTCTTGAGGAAGGGATGCTGTTGCCGCTCGAAGGAACCCCTGCCGGTCTGGCGGTTACCACGAAGCAAGTGGTGATCATCGGGCCGGGCGATGCGCAGAGGTATTCTTCGGAAATCGTCAGGCGCTCAATCGAACAGGGGTTGAGATCCAGCTGTTCGGCGCCGCTGATTCGCCATAACCGCGTGATCGGCGTCATGACCATCGCCAGCAAAACCGAGGCCGCCTTTAGCCCGGACGAAGGGGAGTTGTTCCTACAGATCGCAGGGCAGGTCGCCATCGCGGTTGAAAATGCGCTGGCTTACCGCGAAATAGATTCGCTCAAGAACAAGCTCGCCAGCGAAAAACTCTACCTCGAAGACGAAATCCGGACCGAACACAACTTCGAAGAGTTGATCGGCGCAAGCCCGGCGTTCAAGCGCATCCTCAAACAGGTCGAAACTGTCGCGCCAACCGATTCTACCGTTTTGATCCGCGGCGAGACTGGCACGGGCAAGGAACTGATCGCCCGAGCGATCCATTCCCTGAGCGGGCGCGGCGAACACACGCTGGTCAAAATCAATTGCGCGGCCATACCGACCGGGCTGCTCGAAAGCGAACTGTTCGGCCACGAGAAGGGCGCGTTCACCGGCGCGATCGCGCAACGCGTCGGGCGATTCGAACTGGCGCACAAAGGCACGTTGTTTCTGGATGAGGTCGGCGACATCCCGCATGAGTTGCAGCCGAAGCTGCTGCGCGTGCTGCAGGAACAGGAATTCGAGCGATTGGGCAGCGCGCGAACCCAGAAGGTTGATGTCCGCTTGATCGCGGCGACCAACGCCGATCTGGAACAACTGGTCGCGGACAAAAAATATCGCAGCGATCTTTATTACCGGCTCAACGTCTTCCCAATTACGATTCCGCCCTTGCGCGAGCGGCCCGAAGACATTCCCGCGCTGACAAGATTCTTCACGCAAAAATACGCGCGGCGTTTAAAGAAACGCATCGAAGCCATTCCGGCCGAAGTCATGACGGCGCTTACAAACTACCGCTGGCCCGGTAATGTCCGTGAACTCGAACATTTCATCGAACGCACCGTCGTCTTGACCCAAGGCCCCGACCTCGAGGTCTCGCTCTCCGAATTGAAATCATCGGCGCCCGCCGTCCCCGTGAACATCTCGACACTCGAAGACGCCGAGCGCAGGCATATCATTCATGCGCTCGACGAGGCCAGCTGGGTGATCGGCGGTCCCAACGGCGCCGCGGCCCGCCTTGGAATGAAACGCACGACGCTTCAATCAAAGATGCAGAAGCTGGGCATCTCCCGCTCAAAATAGCGCCGAAAGGTCGGCGCATGCCGACATATCGGCGCCGAACTCTTCGGCATTCGCCATCGGCGCCGCTCGCCGCAATTCTCTCCCTCATCGCAACTCCAAATATTCCACACCTTTAACTGCACGCCTAATTCTTATCGCAATCTGGCAGGCCAATTGCCCTATCAGCAGGCGTCGGAGGAAACGATAACGAAAGGAGCTGAAGACGCTCGGGAGGTTGTGATGATGATTAGCGCACAAACAAAAGAAACAGTCGCCATCAAGCAATGCCCTACTTGCGCCGGCGAACTGCTCGCGCGGGACAGGTTCTGCCGCCACTGTGGCGTCAATCAGAATGACAGTTACGTCACAGCGGCGCTCACTTCGGACCTGCTCAACTGTGAGACCAGACCGCTCGGCGACGACAAGGCGACATATCAATCACTCTCCGGCACGTTGGTCAACATCGTCGCGCAGAGCCTGTCGGCTAAATCGTTGTCGTATCGCGCCGGCCGGGGCTCGACACGTTTGGTGGCCGTTATCGCAACCGTTCCCATCTGGCTGCTGATCGTGCTTCTGTCGCCGATGGAAGCTTACGCCGCCGCGAGGACGATCACGAAACAGCTTTAAGTAGGATGACTTGAACTTTCAAATCGGTAACCACTGATCATGCTCAGAATCACAGTTCACAACGACAAAGGGGCGACCCGCTTAAAAATCGAAGGGAGGTTGATGGGCGCCTGGGCGCGCGAGTTGGAAAGCTGTTGGCGTCAAGCGACGACCGCACAGCCTCCACCGCGCGTCCTCGTTGAATTGACCGACGTCAGCTTCGTTGATGAAGAAGGAGGGAGGTTATTGAAGCTGATGGCGGCGGCCGGAGTCGAGCTGATTGCGACTGATGTGCTGATGAAGGCTCTGGTTGAAGAAATCACCGAAGGAGAGAGTAAAAATGAAAAAACTGATTAGCTTGAATCTGCTGTTGATCGTCGCGTCACTGACGCCGGCGTTCAAAGCCGCGGCGCAGACGCCGGCCGCGGAGCCGGAGCGGAGGGTTGGAGTTCGAACTTCAAACCGCGTATCGCTCACGCTGCGCGAGGCGGTGATGATGGCGCTGGAAAATAACCGCGACATTGAAATCGAACGACTCAACGCGCGGATGAACGAATTCGATCTGCGCGCGGCGAGAGGCCATTACGATCCGGCGCTGACCGCCGGCGTCTTTTATGACCACAGAGTGACGCCCGTCGCGTCGCTGCTTGCGGGCGGCGCAGACGGCAGGTTGAAGACGACCGACTTTGCCGGGACGAGCAAAATCACGCAACGCCTGCCGTGGCAGGGCGGGAGAGTACAGGCGGTCTTCGATCAGAGTCGCGCGACGAGCCAGAATCTGTTCAACGCGCTCAACCCGCAATTCACCACGAGCCTGAGCGTCGAATTCGCGCAGCCGCTCTTTCGCGACCGCCGGATTGATGAGCCTCGCCGGCAGATCAAGATCGCCAAGAAGCGGCTCGACCTTTCAGACAGCCAGTTCCGCCAGCGCGCAATCGAGATCGTCGCCCAAGTCGAACGGGCTTACTGGGACCTGGTTTTCGCGCTGCGCGACGAAGAGATCAAACGCGAATCGGTCGAACTGGCGCGATCGCAGCTCGCGCACAACCAACGCCTGGTCGAGCAAGGCGCGATCGCCCAGGTCGATGTGGTCTCGGCGCGAGTCGAGGTCGAACGAAGAACCGATGAAGCCGAAGCCGCCGTCGAAACGATCCAGCGCGCCGAAAACGCCCTCAAAGCGCTGACGCTCGCGCCTGGCAATACTGAGATGTGGAGCGCCGCGCTGACGCCGGTCGAGAAACCGGAGTTGGATTCGTCTGCGCCGATGCCCTTCGACGACGCGTTAAAAATCGCGTTCAAAAATCGCCCGGAGATGGAGCAATTCCGGCTGCGCGGCGAGTTGAACAACATTGACGTTGATTACTTCCGCGACCAGACGAAACCACGAATTGATCTGATCGCGAGTTATGGAACATTCGGTCTGGCTGGCAAAGAGCGCCGGGATTTGAATCCGATTTCGGCGAGCCAGGAACAGCTCTTCGCTCGCGTCAACCGGCTTTCGCAAATCGCCGGGCTGCCAGCCCTGCCGCCGTTCCCCTTCGGCGCGACGCCGGAGAAGTTCATCGGCGGCTACGGGCAGGGTCTGGGAAATCTATTCCGCAATGATTATCGCGCCTGGCGAGTGGGCGTGAACATCGAGCTTTCACTCGGAAACCGAACCGCGAAAGCGCGGCTGGGCCGCGCGCTCGTCGAAGGCAAACAGATCGACGCTCAGCGGCAACGCGCCGAGCAGTTGATCGAAGTCG
>DATCXQ010000692.1:0-5783 GCA_036565725.1 Blastocatellia bacterium | reverse complement strand
CCGGCGAATCCGACATTTCCGAGTTGCGTCTGGTGATGGAAGGCGCGGCGAATGTCGCTTACCAGCCACTGCAGGACAAGATCATCGATTACTCGACGCACGGCCCCGAAGAGTTGCGCACGCTGGCCGCCGCCGCCGTCTCCGACCCGAGCGCGGTCACGCTGCCCGCCGTACAGGAAAAAGTCGAGCCGCTTGTCGAACAGATTCATCGCGGCGCGCTGGATTACGACCGACGCCAGACGCTCGCGCAGCCCGTTCTGCGGCTCTTCGCCCGCGCCAAATGGGCGGTGCCGAAGACCACCGAACAGCGCGAACTGCTTTACCGCCTGTTGATCCCGAAACACAGCAAGGAGCCGGGCGCCGCCGAGTTGAAAAAGATTATCGACGCGGCTGAAGCGGCTGTGCGACCGATGGGCCTGCCAGACGCCGATTGGTACGTCGCCGACCGCATGGGCGCGACGCTCGCGTCCAACTCCGACCTGCACACCGACGTCCTGCTCCGCTTCATCCCGGGCGCGACGAAGAATCCATTGACCAATCACTTCTGGCTGCCGAGCGTCAGTTGGGTGACTTCTTACGGCGACGGGATTCCCGAAATCGAGGCGCCCGACCGGCCGACTGGGAGCCCGTCTTCGCCTGAAATCGCCGCGGCCCGCGAGCGCGCCATCGAACTTTACATTCAAATGTTGCGCCCCGACGCGCCGGTGATGAGTCGCAGCATCGCTTTCCGTATGGCTAACGTCACGGCCATCCGCCAGAACCCCGCCGTGCAGGAGGCGCTGCGGAAACTGTCAGAGACGGAGAAAAACGAGGCCGCCCGCAACGCGCTACGCGGCGCCGACCCGCAGGCATGGATGGCCGATTTGCAGGAAGCCGTCAAGAAAGAGTCGCTGGCCGCCGGGTTGAGAGACTCGCAGGGCCAGCCACAACTGACGCCGCAATTCATCTCCAGCTTCCGCTACTTCAGCGATTACGTCGCGCCTGAACTCAACCGCCCGCAGCGAATGGACGAGATGTCCTGCATGAGATGCCACGCCACGCCGGGCCGCGTGCCTTCGATGGAGCTTGCCGGGCCGGACGGCAACGGATACTGGGCGATGCCGAAGATGCTGAAGAACTATTTGACTCTGCAACAGCGCGTCAACCTCGCCGACATCGAAACGAGCAAACTGCTGCGCAAACCGCTCAACGTCCAAACGGGCAAAGAAGACGGGCATCAGGGCGGACGGCGCTATCTGCCCGCCGAGCGCGGCTATCAGATCATTCGGCGGTGGGTGTTGGACCAGCCGCGCGTGATGCAGAGTTTGGGGGCGCCGGCTAATAGCGGCAGGTAGAGAAGAGACCGCGCCTGGCTTGTGATAAAATTCCGGCGGGAGGATAAAATTATGAGCGCAAACAGCGATTTGTCCGGTCATCCATTCGAGCGACAAACCCCAGCGGCAATAATGCCGCTGCCGGATGCGCCGATTCAACAAGACCCTGAAAAGCTGAGCGGGCATCCGACCATCGGCGCGAAACGCGTGCCCGCCGAAATTTTGATCAACTATCTCGCCGGCGGCCAAACGATTCATGACTTTCTGAGCGATTACGACGCCGTTACGGAAGACGAAGTGTTGGCCGTTCTCGGCGTCATCAAACAAGCCATACTTGACGGTGAACTGACAGGGATACGGTTACGCGATGAGGATCCTTTTTGATTCATGCTGCCCGCGTCCTTTACGAAAATACCTGAGCGGATACGAGGTCACAACGGCGCAGGAATTGGGATGGGAGGAACTTCGGAACGGTGAGTTATTGCAGCGAGTTCAAGCGCAATTCGACGTGATGATCTCGACAGACTCAAACATTGAATATCAGCAGCGATTGCAGGATTATGGGATTGCGCTGATCGTGTTGCGTTCCGTTAGCGGGCAGGTTGCGGAACTTGCGCAATTGATGCCGGATTGCCTGAAAGCTTTATCGGTGATTCAACAAGGCGAATGCTTATATCTTTATTACAGACGCCGCTTGGGAGCGTGAACAGAAGAAAGGGAAAGTGAAACATAGATGGACTCCGAGTGAGTAATAAAAAGATCGGCCCTTCATAAACAGCTTTCGAAACTATGAGAGTCGCAATGAACGAACAGGTCATCCTCCAAAGCAAAATCTACCACTGGGTCTTGATAAGCCTGTTTGTCATTTTTCCGGTCTTTTATCTATCGGTTCTATTTTTCCCGACTCTTTTTCAGATTCTGGCCGCCAGCTTCATTCTTCTGTTCCTGTTTGAATTGGCGGCGAAGAGAAGTCAAAAGAACTGGCCGAGTTTTCTTTGCTTGTCGTGGCTTATACTGGCCGTTCCGACATTCGGGATAATGCCCCTGCTGATCGCCTGGCGTTTGGTCTATTTTCTTCCGATGGGAAAGCAGTTGGTCATTTTCACTGGTTTTACGCTCACAGCGGCTTACAACGATTTTGTTCCAAGCCCCGAGTTGTATCGATGGGATCATCCGTTTCCGCCGTTGACGGCATTGCAGCTTAACATCCTCGGCGGTGGAACACTGCTTGTTTCGCTGCTTCCGATTTGGATCTTGAAAAAGCGTAGGGTATGGAAATTCAATCGGAGCCCACAATTTCAAATCGCGCAATGAGGTTCATAAGGCTATGAAACGTATTGGAAGAAACATCCCGTCTCTTACTCGACGCGAACTGTTACGCGTCGGCGGCGTCAGTCTGGTCGGCGGTTATCTCAACGCCTTCCACCCGTTCAACATCCGCGCCGAACAAAAAGCCAAACCGATGGCCACGGCGCGCCAGGCTCTCTTCATCAACATTGACGGCGGGATGAGCCAGGTTGACACCCTCGACGCAAAAGAAAGCCCGTGGACGCCGAGCTACTTCGACATTCGCAGTTTCCCGAACGATCTGAAGCTGCCATCCGGAATCATGCCCAATCTACCCGGCGTTCTCGACAAGATCACGGTCGTGCGTTCGATGGCCGCTTGGGATGTGGTGCACGGGCGCGCGCAGTATTATATCCAGACCGGGCATCCGCTGAATCTGGCGTTGGCTAAAGAAGTCCCCGCCATCGGCGCGGTTGTTTGTCATGAACTGGCGAAGCAGCGTAAATCGTCCGATTCGCTGCCCGCATTCATTGCGATGAACCTGGCGGGAAATCAGGCGGGGTTGATCAACCAGGGATTTCTGTCCGCCGAATTCGGCCCGATGAGTCTTTCGATCGGCGACGGCCCGCCCAATCTGGCGCCACAGAAGGGAATGGAAGAGACACTCCGGCGGCGGTGGGATCGGTTGCAGCAACTCGATAAAACGTTGCGCGACGGCGACGCCAGTCTTGATCGCGGCTTCGGCGATTATCACGAATATTACCGTGGCGCGTGGGCGATTATGAACGATCCGCGCGTGCCGGAAGTCTTCGCCATCACGGACGAAGACAAGAAACGTTACGGTAACAGCGCCATCGGCAGTAGTCTGATCCTGGCGCGCAATCTGTTTCGCGCCGACGCCGGGACACGCTTCATTATGGCCAGCCACGGCGGCTGGGATCATCACGGCAATATCTACAAGGAAGGCACGCGCAACCATCCGGTCCTGATCCGCGAACTCGACGCCGCTTTTACAAGCCTGATTAAAGACCTCGACGCAATTCCGTCAAAACACACTCCGGGCAAAACGCTGCTCGACGAGACGCTGGTCATCGCGATGAGCGAATTCGGCAGGACTCCCGGGCCTTTGAGCGAAACTCGCAAAGGCCGCGAGCATTACATGCAGGTTCATTCCGGCATGTTCGCCGGCGGCGGCGTCAGGCGCGGCGCGGTCGTCGGCAAGACGGACGAGCGCGGCGGGAAGATCGTTGATTACGGGTGGTCGGACGGCCGCCCGATCTATATGGAAGACGTCGCCTGCACGATCTATTCGGCGCTCGGCATTGACTGGACGAAGACGATTGAGAACACGCCTTCGGGACGGGCGTTCCATTACGTCGAGCCTGCTTCGGGCACGAAATACGTCGCCTTCAAACCGGCGCATGAACTCTTCGCCTGATCGCGTCCGGTCCTAATTTTTCCGCCCCCGTTTTTCTGTCACACATTTTCCTGTTGGCAAAAACCACCGCAGGAAAATATCATTTGCTTCGCTCTCCGAGAGAAAACCATCGTAAGGAGTACGATTATGACTTTGAACTCACGCAAACTGGCGCCGCTGGTCGCATTGACGCTGGCGCTCGGCTTCATTTCTTCAGCCACGGCGCAGAAACAGAAAAAAGAGAAAGATCCTCCTCAACAAGGCAAGCCGGTGCTCTGGACCGACCCCGGCGCGATCGAAAGGCTGGATTTCGCCTCGGGCGTGGGCGGGCGGGACAATGCGCCCAAACCTCCTTTCACTTTCATCGAAGAGAGTCTGTCGGGAAGCAATCCCAAGGTGCGCGTTAAAGACGCGAACGGCATCGAATGGACCGCCAAATTCGGCACCGAGGTGAACGCGGAGACCTTCGCGACGCGCGTCGCCTGGGCCGTCGGATATTTCGTCGAGCCGGCCTATTTCGTCCCGAGCGGCAAGATCGAATCGGTCGGCAAGCTCGAACGCGCGAAGAAAAACGTTCAGCCGGACGGCAGTTTCACCGACGCCCGCTTCGAGCGGCGGCGTGAAAAGGGCGTCAAAAAGCTGGAGGATGAACAGAGCTGGAGCTGGATTGAGAACCCCTTCCTCGGGTCGAAGGAATTGAACGGGCTGAAGGTGGTCATGATGATGTTGTCGAACTGGGACAACAAAGACGTGCGCGACGTCAAGCGCGGCTCGAACACGGCGATCTTTCAAACCCCGTCCGAAGGCGGTCTTGAGGACCGTTACTTGATCACCGACTGGGGTGGTTCGATGGGCAAATGGGGAGGATTCATCAGCCGCGAGAAATGGGATTGCAACGGCTTCCGCAGCCAGACCAAGGATTTCGTCAAAGGCGTCAGAGGCAACCAGGTAGAGTTCGGCTATTCGGGGCAGCATTCCGAAAGCTTCAAAGGAGGCATTCGCGCGAGCGACGTGCAATGGGTTACGCAATACCTCAGTCGCATCACCGACGACCAACTGCGCGCTGGGTTGCAGGCGAGTGGCGCGACGGCCGAGGAGGTCGAATGCTTCACGCAATCGCTCCGCGACCGCATCAATCAATTGAAAAACGTGGCCAGATGAGGATTGAGGATCGAGGATAGAAGATCGAGGGGCGTGGATCGCGGCGCCGGGCGCAAGTCGGTCCCCGATCTCCCATCTTCTATCTTCGATCCTCTATTCTCGATCTTATATCCTCGCCCGTGCGACTGGGCGAGGGCTTCGGCTGAGCCGTTTCTTCGCTCAATAATCCGAGGCCCTTCGCTTTCGCCAGTAGATTGCCCGCGATCGGCGCCGATGTGCGAGAGCCGTATCCTCCGCCTTCGACGACGACGGCCCAGGCGATTTTCGGGTTCTCGACCGGCGCGAAGCCGATGAACCAGGAATCGATCCGGCCTCTCTCCTCCATCTTGATCCTGGTCCGCCCACGCGAATCGACGTAAGTGACAGGCTTGCCGGTCTTCGGATCGATCATCGGGACGTCGCGCTGGGCGGTCCCGGTTTTTCCTCCCGCCGTCAGGCCGGTTCTGCGGACTATCGTCCCGAACGGTCCGGCGGCGGTCCCGCGCTCGACCACCGAGGCCATCAGCGCGCGCATCTTCGCGGCGGTGTCAGGGGACATCGCCTGGCTGAGCGCGATGGGCTTGCGCCCCATTTCGATCGTGGGGCGCATCGTCTCCCCGCGCGAA
>DATCXQ010000665.1:0-5546 GCA_036565725.1 Blastocatellia bacterium | reverse complement strand
GTGGCATCCTTGATTACGGATTGCGGCAGGGCTTAGCCACAGAGCCACAGAGACGAAGAGATAGAGAGATGGAGGGAAAGAGAGAAAAAATGACGCTCTATCCATAGAGATATCTCCGTCCCTTCCTCTCTCCTTCTCTGTGTCTCTGTGCCTCTGTGGCTGATCTCCGCAATCCGCTATCCGCTATTGAAGGACTACTCCGGCAATTTCTCCTGCTTGGGCTCCGGCAGGAAGAAGCTCAAGATAATATTGCCCGCGTATACCAGAAACGCCACGCCGGCCGCGGCGTAAGCGAGCTTCGTAGCGGGCGCTCCTCCGGGCGCCATCACCACCAGTTGTGTGGTCAGCAACGGGGCCGATGCGCCGATCATCCGCCCGCCGATGTTAGCCGCGAAGCCCTCACCCGTCCCGCGCAGATGCGTCGGGTAGACGCAAGGCAGGTAATTTCCCCAGAAACTCAATTGCGCGACGGTGAACAGCCCGGCGAAAAACATTCCCCATTGTAAGAGCCGCAGATCGCTAGTCCCCGGAAAGATGAAAATCAACGGGACCAGAATCAATCCCGGAACCAGGAAGACACGAAGAAGATTCCGCCGGGACAGGATGCGGATCGCCAGAAACGCCAGCAGGAATCGCCCTACAAGGCCGCCGATCTCCTGAATTGTCTGCGTAAATCCGACGGCGCTCGAAATGATCTTTTGACGCTCGGGCGGCGGCAGCAGGCTGTCAACTTTGACAAGCGCAGGCACGATCTGCGGAATCTGTTGAATCGCGCCGAAAGCTGCGCCCAGGCTGCATGCAAACATCGCTGCAGAAATCAACGTCGTCTTTCGGTATTCGGGGTTGAACAGTTCGGCGATACTCGGACGTTTCAGCGTGCCTTCGGCCTTCTTCTTCCGCCAGACCGGCGATTCGGGAAGAAACGGGCGGATGACGATCAACGGAACCGCGGGAATCAAGCCTGAGATCATCAGGTAACGCCAGTTCTCGTGTCCTCCATAGATCGCGGGCAGCGAGTTGGCCGTCTTCGAGATCAGAAACGCCATGCCACTGACCATCACGCCGCCTAACGAAGAGAACGCTTGCGTGTAACCCAGCACCGCCTCGCGCTGTCTCGGCTCCGGGAACAGCTCGGCCAGCCATGCGACCGCGGCTACGAACTCGACGCACACGCCGATGAATTTCGCGCAGCGCAAGATCAATAACATCTCGAGCGAAGTCGCAAAGCCCCCGGCGAAGGCCGCAAACGCATAGATCAGAATACTCCACGTCAAGACGCGCCGCCTTCCCAGCCTGTCGGTCAAATATCCGCCGAACAATCCGAAAACGCCGCCGCACACGGCGGGCACGTAGAAAAACAGATCGCGCCAGTGGTTGTAATCCTGGCTCCCGAATTGCAGATGGCCCAGCGTTTCCAAAGCCGGGCGGATCATCAACGGCAGCATCAAAAGCTCATAAGTGTCGAACGCGAAGCCGATGACGGCGATGATGCAGATAAGCCATTGGATAGATGTAAGGCGCGGCGCAGTTTCCGAGCTATTGGTCATATTTGGATAGTTGGATTGATTTGAATAGAGACAGCCTGGATTACCAGATGACGTACTGCCGTCGTGGTTTTCCAATCTCCCACCAAGTGATCACTCGTGGCGATAACTTCACGACTCTGCCACTCGGGGCAAATCTAGCCTAGTCGCGCCGGGAGGTCAAAACATCGATCATTCGACTCTGTAATTCGGGGCTTCCTTCGTGATGATCACGTCGTGGACGTGCGATTCTTTCAAGCTGGCGGCGGTGATCTTCATAAAGCGCGCGTCGCGCTGCAATTCGCCGATCGTGCGGCAGCCGCTGTACCCCATTCCCGCGCGCAGCCCGCCGACGAGTTGCGCGACGAGCGCCGCGAGCGAGCCTTTGTAAGTCACACGGCCTTCGATGCCTTCGGGCACCAGTTTGCTCTCGGCGTCCTCGCCCTCCTGGGCGTAGCGGTCCTTGCTACCCTGCCTCATCGCGGCCAGGCTGCCCATTCCGCGATACGATTTGAAGCTGCGGCCCTGATACAGAATGATCTCGCCGGGCGATTCGTCGACGCCCGCGAGCAGCGAGCCGATCATCACTGCGTCGGCGCCGGCCGCGATGGCCTTGGTGATGTCGCCTGAATACTTGACGCCGCCGTCCGCGATCACAGGGACGCCCGAACCCGCCGCGCCGCGCGCGCATTCCGAGATGGCCGTGATCTGCGGCACGCCCGCGCCTGTGACTACGCGAGTTGTGCAAATACTCCCGGGGCCTATGCCGCATTTAACCGCATCCGCGCCGGCTTGAATCAGCGCTTTCGCGCCGTCGGCGGTGCCGATGTTGCCGGCGATCAACTCTATCTCTGGGAAACGCTGTTTGACGCGTTTTACGGCTTCAACCACGCGCGAGCTGTGGCCGTGGGCCGTGTCGACTGCCAGAATGTCGACACGGGCTTTGACCAACTCCGCCGCGCGCTCCAGGAAATCGCCCGTCGCGCCGATGGCCGCGGCGCAGCGCAGGCGGCCCAAACTGTCTTTCGCGGCGTTCGGATATTTAATCGCCTTTTGAATGTCTTTGACCGTGATCAGGCCTTTGAGGTGGTAGTTCTCGTCGACGACCAGCAGCTTCTCCACGCGGTATTTTTGCAGGATGCCTTCGGCCTCGCGCAGCGTGGTGCCGACCGGGACGGTGATCAGGTTCTCCCTGGTCATCACTTCCGAGATCGGCAGGTCCAGCCGCGTTTCGAAGCGCAGGTCGCGGTTGGTCAGGATGCCGACGAGCCTCCCCTGTTCGGCGATGACCGGCACGCCTGAAATCTTGTACCGCTCCATGACGGCCATCGCCTCGCGGATTTTGCGGTCCTGGGTCATCGTCACCGGGTCGACGATCATCCCCGATTCGGACCGCTTGACCTTGTCCACCTCGTCGCGCTGCGCCTCGATGGACAGATTCTTGTGGATCACGCCGATTCCGCCCTGCTGCGCGACGGCGATCGCCATCGGGGCCTCGGTCACGGTGTCCATCGCCGCGCTGACGACCGGAATGTTGAGATTGACATTGCGCGTCAGGCGCGTCGTCGTGTCCGTCTCCGCCGGCAGGATTTCGGAATAGGCCGGCATTAGCAGGACGTCGTCGAACGTCAAAGCTTCCATCAGGTTTTCAGTCAACATAAAATTCACCTAAAAACAAAAACCGCGCGAGACTCATCTCGCGCGGCGCTGTATCTTGCGCGCTTGCGAGCGCGCAATCCGGCGGACCAGAGCCTGCGCGCCCATTTTCTCATAGAAAGGCGATGAAGGGCTAATTGAGATATTGTTGGTAGTTATCCTTGTTGATAACGACATTACTCGCTCTGGTAGCCTTCGGATTAGACAGAAATTTGACGAAATCCAGATTGCGCCCGTTGATGGCGATCTTCAAGGACTGAACCCTGCCTATAGATAAAATAATCTCTTCGTCCACGTCGAATTCGCGCGACTTGCCCGGTTGCAATAACATCTGCTCGGCCTCTTTGCCATCAGACTTGATTTTGAGCCACACCTCTTCAGTCGGAGCGGTGAGTTGCACGCGCATTGCGCCTGCCGGCGTCGGGCTAGGCGTCGGGCTGTCCGGCGGACTGGAAGACGGCGACGCCGTAGCCTCCGGCGATGCGCCCGGCGTGGGCGTCACGCCCGGCGTGGGCGTCACGACGGACGTGGCCGGAGTCGGCGTGTTTAACCCAGCCACAGGGCCTCCGCCGGCGTCAGAAACAGCGGGGGTGAAGTATTGATAAGCGGCGTAGGCCAGTGAACCTAAAACTATCAGCGCCACGAACGTGAGGAGCACACCGTTACCCGACGACTGTCTGAATTCAGGATCATCTATGCCAAGTTGGTAGCCGCGCTCCGGCTCGCCGCCTTGTTCCTGCCATTGCTCTTGATAAAGGTTGACCGCCTGCTCCTCGTCGAAGCCAACTTTTCTGGCGAATTTGCGGACGAATGCGCGGTTGAAAACACCGCCGGGCAGAACATCATAAGCGTCGTTTTCTATCGCTTGGAGAAAACGAATGCTGATGTGGGTGGATTCGGCGATTTCTTGGAGCGAGATACCTTTTTCTTCACGCGACTGTTTCAGTTGCTGGCCCAAACTTGCCATGTTGTTTAGACTTAACACCCCGATCTAATAAGGTGAAACCACTTAAAAACCAGAAGACATATTATTTAAACCGATCCGGGCTGTCAATTTTTGTCTTTGGCCATAGTGGTTTTGACGCTACTTGCCCGCGCCCCCCGCGTTCAAAGCTTTGGCCAGGTCCTCGACGTGAGTCTGTGGCGCTTCGCAGTAAAAATTTCGGCAGACATAGGCCGTCGTCTTGCCGTCGACCCTGTCCCTCCCTTCGAGCAGCTTGACGGTTTGTGAGGCCTTTGAATCGGCCTCCGGCGCGAAGGCGACCACCTTGTTAGGCAAGTAGTTCTTGAAAACCAGATCCACCATTGCGCATGTCTCCGGAGCTTCGGGGGCGCCGATGATGGCGATCTCATACGGCGACGCCAGAAAAAGATCAAGCGCCGAAAGCATGCGCCCGAACGCGCTCGGACCGCGCATCATCGCCGGCTTCATTAACAGGACTATCGTTTCCGCCATCCCGCGGTAACGATCCTCTCCCGTGAGCAGCGACAGCTTGATGAGCGCCGACGCGGCAGCCGAATTCCCGGACGGGATAGCGTTGTCGTAAAAATCTTTCGTGCGCGTGATCAATCTCTCGTGGTCGGCGCTGGTGAAGAAGAAGCCGCCGGCCTCAGCGTCCCAGAACTGCGCGATCATCGTCTCCGCCAGCGTCCGCGCCTCCTCGAACCAGCGCGTGTCGAACGACGCTTCGTAAAGCGCGAGCAATCCCTCAATCACGTAAGCGTAATCTTCTTGATAGCCGTTCAACTTGCTCTCGCCGTCTTTGTACGTCCTGAGCAATCGCCCGTCGCGCCGCAGCCTGGTCAGCAGAAAGTCCGCGTTCCTGACCGCAATTTCAAGATAATCTTTCCGATCGAACGCGCGCGAAGCCTCGGCATAGCTCCGCATCATCAATCCATTCCATGCGGTCAGTATCTTTTCATCGCGATACGGTTTGACGCGCTTCTCGCGCGCGTCGAAGAGAATCGCGCGGCCGCGTTCGACGACTTCGGCCAGGCGCTCGCGCGGCGTCTTCATTAACCTGGCGATTACGTCCACGTCTTCGTCGATATGTAAAATGCTGTGGTCCTCAAAGTTGCCCGTCTCCGACACGTCGAAGTAGCGGTTAAACAGGCGCGCGTCTTCTTCGCCGAGCAGCGCCGTGACCTCTTCCGGCGTCCAGACGAAAAACTTCCCTTCCTCGCCCTCGCTGTCGGCGTCCTGCGTGGAATAAAAGCCCCCTTCTTTGTCGGTCATTTCGCGCGTGACATAATCGAGCGTCTCTATGGCGATGCGCTTGTAAAACTCATTGCCGGTGGCAAGAAAGGCTTCCGTGTAGACGCGGCTCAAGAGGGAGTTGTCATACAGCATCTTCTCGAAATGAGGCG
>DATCXQ010000659.1:0-21840 GCA_036565725.1 Blastocatellia bacterium | reverse complement strand
AGGAGGAAAGCTTCCCCTGCGAGCCAATCAGCGGCGGCATTGAAGGCTCGCATCGTGGCGGAAAGCTTTCTGGATTGATCTCCGTCGGGTAAAAGTTGTGTTTGTAGGATCAACTTCACGGCTTGGGATACTAGCATAGGTGGCCGGTTCTATCAGTTGTTTTTTTTACCTGAAGTCGGCGTTAACCGTATGTTCGTCGAAGGGCCAGGCCCTTCAACTCACATCCGGTCTCGATTTCCTCTCCATCCAAGCCTACGGCTGTGGATGGAGCATCCATTGAGGGAGAAGGTGAACGATGCATTGGGTGAAGCGACGGAAACCCAAGCCTGGCTGGATCACGCGTTGGCTTGCGATTATATCGGAAGGGAAAGGCATCGTGAGCTTGATGAGGCCTGGCAGCGTATAGGCGCAATGCTCAATCGGATGATCGAGCGCGCTGACGATTTTTGTAAACAAACTACGAAGTGAGGAGCGATCCTCCATCCTCCATCCTCAATCCTCAATCCTCCATCCCCCATCATCCTGGTTCGGTGAACTTCGCGCGGATCTTCACCGTCCGTTCCAGTTCGTCCATCACTTCTAGAACCTTCAATTCGAGATCGCGGTCGAGCCGGTTCGCGCGTAAAAACTCTCGCGCCTGATCCAACGCCTGTCGGCTCCGCTGGCCGCCGATGAAGGCGTTGAGCCAGGCGAGCGTGAAGAATATCTTCCGCTGGCGCTTCACCTGCGGCAGCGCTTCGAGCGCGGGCCCCAGATAAGGCAGCGCCAACAACGATTGGTTCGGCGAATTGAAAGCGGCCAAACTCCCTTCGACCCAGTCTTCGGGCGTGGCGCGGTTATTAAGATAGTCGTCAAAATACCTTCGCTTCGTGGCCGCGTCCGCCCGGGCCGCTTCGGCGATGTAAGCCTGTTTGCGCCCGTCGTCACTGATATCGCGTTTGCGCTCGACGTTAAGCAGGATTTCGGCTTCCGCGTCCTCTCGCGCAACCAGCGCGGCGATGATGCGCCAGCGATCCAGAGGTTTTATCTCGACTCCAGGCGCGCGCATTTTGCCCGACAGCAGGTCTTTCAGTCGATTGCGCGCTTCGGCGGTCGTCGCCGCCGAACGGAAGGCCCTGAAATAGGTGATCCGCAAATCGGCCTCTCCCGCATTCATCATTCGGTCGAAAAAGAGCGACTCGATCTGTGGCGCGATCGCGCTTTGCTCAGTCGTCGAGAGGTATCGCTCGAAGGCCCGCGTCGCGCGGTCGAGCAGGCTCTGCGTAAGTTCCAGATCGGTCTCCGTCGGCAGCGCCTTCAAAACCAGCGCCACATAATCGCGCGGATTCATTTCGACCTCGCGCACGGCGTCCCAAAGCGCGCCCCACAGCATCGCGCGGAGAAACGGATCGTCGATTCCGCCGATTCTCGACATTACGGCGGCGCGGCTCTTCGCGTCGAGCATGAAGACGCCGTAGCCGAAGTCGCCGTCGTTCGCGAAGACATACGCCGGACATTTCCTGCCGACGGCGTCGCGGATCGTCGCCCGTTCGCCGTCGAATGAGGCCGTGATCCGTTGAGCCTCGGCGTCGTCGTAAGCCAGCAAAATCCGCGCCTTGATCGGCCACACGCCGCCTTCGTCCAGAATGTCGCGCTGCCTGATTTCAAAACTGTCGATCAGACCCCGCGCGTCGCAACTCCATTCGACGCCGACCTGCGGCGCGCCGCGCCGCTTGACCCAGGCGTCGGCCCACGATTGAAGTTTCTGTTTCGATGCGCGCTCGAACGCCGCGATCAGGTCGCTCCATTCGGCGTTTGCGTACGTATGTTCTTTTAAAAACAGCCGCACGCCGTCGCGGAAATCCTCTTCGCCGATGACGAAGGTGAGCGCGCGAAGCAGGCTCGGCGCTTTTTGATAAACGATCGCGCCGTAGGCCGACTTCGCGTCCTTCAGGTTGCGCACCTCTTGATAGATCGGCGTCGTCCCCTTGGTCGAGTCGATGGAGTAGGCAGGCGGCTTGTGCGTTTGATAAAACCGCTTCCAGATAGCCGCTTCCCCGGCTCCTCCACTGCCGCCGCGCTGCTCCGCCTTTCCTTCAAGGTCGCGGCGCTGTTCCATCGCGGCCATCGCGTGAGAGGCCATGAAGTTGGCGAAGCCCTCTTTGAGCCACAGATCGTCGAACCACCGCATCGTGACCAGGTCGCCGAACCACTGATGCGCCAACTCGTGCAAAATGAGCGAGGCGCGGCCCAGCTTGTCGTTCTTCGTCGGGACGGTTCGGAAGAGGATCGAGTCTTCGCGCAGGAAGGTCGCGCCCGCGTGCTCCATCCCGCCGTAAGCGAAGCCTGGAATCAACACCTGATCGTATTTCGTGAACGGGAAAGGCTGATCGAAGAATTTGGCCATGTGGTCCACGCCCTGCCGCGTCAGCCGTTCGACTTCGGGCCATTCCTCCTTCGCGCGCCGCAGCTTCGATTGGCGGACGAAGACGCGCAGCGGAACTGAACCGCTCGCGCCCGAAATCTCATTGAACGGCCCGGCTGCGAAAGCAAAAAGGTATGTGCTTATCGGATGCGTCTCGTGAAAAACCCAAGATGAGTTAGCGCCGCCTCGGGTGACCGTCTGCTCGCGAGTGTTTGCGACGACGGTCCATGCCGTCGGGACAGTGGCCGTGAGCGTGAACCGCGCCTTCAAATCAGGCTGATCGAAGCAGGGGAACGCCAGGCTCGCGTCCATCGGCACGAACAGCGTGTAAACATATTCGCCGCCGTCGTCACGGTCCTGATACCGGATTACAGGTCGGTTGGCCGCGGCGACGCCGGTCTCGAAATTCATCGCGATCGTGTTCTCGCCGATTTTGAAATGGCGCGCGGGCAAGATGACGTGGCCGCCTGTTTGACGCAGGTCTTCCACGGCCGAGCCGTTGACCGTCACGTCGCCGACGACGCCTTCGATGACGCGCCCCTGCTCGTCGAGGTCGCGGAAATCCAAGATTACCGGATCGGTCACGCCGTTCAGCCTCAGCTTGATCTCCTCGCGGCCCTTGATCCTGGCCGCGCCGGGGACGAGGTCGAAACTCAGCCGATAACGGAGGTCAAAGGTGTCTGCGGCGCGCCGCCGCGCCAACTCGCGCGAGACGCCTTCGCCCCACAACTCCTGATTTTTGACTTCAGCATTCGCCATCATCGCCGCTCCGAGTTGAAGAATAACCAGTGAAAGCGCAATATACTGCGCGACGGAAAGGACGTGTTTTATGTTAAAGGTGATTCGTGGCAAAAGATTCTACCCTCTCGATTGATGAATATTCCATGACCTCATCGCCCCCTATAGGCGGGGGCGTGATCATAGACCTGGGGACGGGCGACGGGAGCTTTGTCTACCAGTCCGCCCTGCGACATCCGGATCGGTTTTACATCGGAATAGACGCGCAGTCGAGCGCGCTGGAAAAGATCTCCGAGAAGATTCATCGCAAACCGGCGAAGGGCGGGGCGCCTAACGTTCTCTTCATCCAGGCGGCGGTCGAAGATTTGCCCCCGGAGCTTGACGGCGTGGCCGACGAGGTCCACGCGCATTTTCCGTGGGGCAGCCTGCTGCGCGCCCTGGCGCTCGGCGACGAAGTGGCGCTGCGCAATCTGCGGCGCGTCTGCGCGCCCGGCGCGTGGTTGGAGGTCGTCATCGCCCTCGATCCCGAACGCGACCGCGCGGAAATCGAAAGACTAGGGCTCAGCCCTCTCTCGCTAGAATTCCTAGAGACGACTTTGATCCCGCGCTACCGGGCGGCCGGATTTGACATTGTCGAATCCGGATCGCTGCCGCCGTCCGAATGGCCGCAACTTCAAACTTCCTGGGCCAGGCGGCTGCGCGGCGCCACGTCGCGCCCGCTCAATTTCCTTATCGCACGCGCAGTCGGCGACGTCTGACTTTTTCCATCACGCCTTCGGCGCCTTCTTCGCAATCTCTTTGCGCCGCTTTGCCGATAGCTTGCCGGCGCTAGCTTTCCCGCCCTTCTCCCTGCCAAGCTTGCCAGGCGCAACGGCGGCGGAATTCTTTTCCGTCTTCTCAGGGATAAATTCAGGATCAAGCTTTTCGAGCAGCGGTTGCATCCACTTGGAGACCAGGTTCGGATCGGTTGATTGTGTTCCTTTGGCGCCCGGCGCGCATTCGAGAAAAAAGGGTGAATGGGTTGATAACCCCTCCCGATCAATCGCGAGTTGTGGTAATGGTTGGTCGAAGTATTTGTAATCTCAGGTGAAGAGGTGAGCGACTTGAAAGAACCGGTTGAAAAGTTCGTACAGGTGAAGGCGGTCGCGCCGCCCGTCCCCCATTCGTTCTGGGACTACATGCGCTCGTTCGGTCCCGGCATCGTCATCGTGCTGACATGGCTCGGCGCAGGCGATGTTGTGGATATGGCCGTCGCAGGCGCGAACTACGGTTATGCGCTGATGTGGGTTCTGGTGATAGCGATCCTGATGCGCTTCATGTTCGTCTCGCTCATTGCGCGATATCAATTGTGCAACCCACACAGCGAAGGCGTTCTGGACGGCTTGGCGCGGTTGCATCGTTGGTATGCGCCCGTGCTATTCGTCGCGACCATCGTGATGGGACATGTTTACGGAGCTTATATGATGGTCGGCGTGGGCGAAGTCTGTCGCAATTTATTTGGCGTAGGGCAACCGTGGCAATGGGCGTTGCTGTGCAGTGGCGTTGCGCTGTTGCTGGTATTTAAGCCTTCGTATAACCGCTTGGAATGGGTCTTCAAATTCTTTTTGGGGTTGCTGGCGATTTCCTTTGTCGGCTCAGCATTGTGGGTCGGATGCGATATCAAAGATTTGGCGCAAGGGTTATTTCGCATCGGGCTGCCTGATCAGCGCGGACAGTTCAATCCACTGTTGGTTGCGGTGGCGATGATTGGCGCGGTCGGCGGGTCGTTGATGAATCTCGCGTATCCCTACTTTCTGGAAGCCAAGGGCTGGCGTGGGCCGCAATATCGTCGCGTGCAGTTTTACGATTTTCTGCTGGCAATCGTGGTGATGATCGCGCTCAATCTAGCCGTGTGGACATTGGGCGCGGAACTGCTCTATCCCGACAAACAAATCAAGACGCTGGATGATCTGCCACACTTGCTGAGCGTGCTGTTAGGACGAAGCGGCGGCGTGTTATTTTATCTGGGCATTTTTGCGGCGGTCTACACTTCAGTGCTGGGAACCGCCGCAGGTCTGGCGTTTATGGGCAGCCACGCCTACCTGCGCTGGCAAGCCGGAACGGCGCCGATTCAAACGGATTATCGACAACACCCATTGTATCGTTGGATTGCGGTCTGGTGTCTGGTTTCGCCGCTGGTTTGGACGATTCCCGGCATGCCGGATTTCGTTACGCTGACGTTGATCGCCAGCAGCGCTCAGGTCGTGTTGTTGCCGCTGTTGGCAGGCGGGTTGTGGTGGATCACCAGCAGCGCGCGCTTCATTGGCGCACAGTATCGCAATCGTTGGTGGGAGAATGGGCTGATGGGGCTGTTATTCGTGTTGGCGGTATATGGCGCAATCAATTCGATCCGCTCCATTGCTCAGTTTCTACAATAAGGGAAATGATAAAATCGTTCTTTCGTGATCCTTCGGTTAGCTGAAAAACCTGCGTAATTCCAGGCTGCGCCGACCCACCGAAGGCGCACGGTTGATTTTTTGCTTGAGCGTTTACGCATACTCAAGGTTCAACATAGACCCGGAACGCTAAAGCAATTATCAGATCAGAGGGGCGAATGATCATCCAGTCGCCTCAGCAATCGGAAACCAGCGAAGGCTGGAAAGCAGCAACACAAGTTTAGGAGACTACCAACAATTACTCGGAATTTATCCAGGCGCGCTGAAGCCTATTTTTGCGGGCGGGCGTAATAGCCCTGTTTGGATCTGATCAAGACGTCGCCCAGGCGCTTCCGGGCTTCGGGAGTCAGGGCCAGGCTGATTCGGCGAAAACTGCCGTCGGACTGCTCTTTTTTCGAGATGAAGCCGAGGCTGTAGCGGGTCCGCAAATGATCGATCAACAAGGCCAGCCGCGCGTTGACTTCGGTCTTGTCCGATTTGATCACCTCGCCTCCGGTCTGTGCGGCGAAAGGGTCTACGGTCATTCTGCGGCGGTAGATGTCGGCGCCGGGGCGATTCCAGTTGAAGATCTTTTCGGTCCTGGTCATCGCGCCCTCGACCACAAGGCCGCAAACCATGCTACCGGATTCGAATACCTTATCGGCGACTTCCTTCTCCGAGAGGCCGGAGAAATGGTACTCCCAGGCAATGTTGTCGGTGACGATGATGATCGCCCTGCGGCTCAAGGAATTGCTGGCTTTGTTCATGTGAACGGCGGCGTCGCGCAAACCTTCGAAGAGCGACGTCCCCTGCCCTATGACTGGCGTCTTTTCGATGTGGCCGATCTTTTCGACGATCAGCTTACGGTTAACGCTGAAGTCCTGAACCAGTTGCGTATCTGAGGAGAAGGCTATCACCGCCACCTCGTCGTTCTCTTTTAACCTCTCCAACGCCAGCAGGGCGCCCGATTGGATCTCCTTGAGAACGGGGCTGACGCTGCCGCTCAAATCCATCAGTAGGATCACCGAAAGCGTAAGTCCGTCCTGGCTGAAATGCGTGATCTCCTGTCTAACGCCGTCTTCGTACAGTTCAAAATCGGCGGCTTTCAACCCGTTGATGATCTGGCCGGTCTTCCGGTTGAGCGCCTGCGCGTCGATTACGACTAGATCGGTGCTCAGCCTGATGCTCTCTGTAAGAATAATTTCGCGCTTAGGTGGGTCCTGAGCGGAATGCGGAATGCGGAATGCGGAATGCGGAATGACAAGGCATGCCGTAACCTGGCAAACAGCGAGGAATAAGATACGTTGCATGATGAGATTATCCGTCGGGATTAATTCGACTCATGGCATTCCGCATTCCACATTCCACATTCCGCATTCAGGGTTTGCGGCGGAGGTAAATGCTTCCTTCCTGAGTCCATAATCTTATTGAAGCGCGGCCCACGCCGTGCAACGCTTCCACTAACTGATGTGATCGTTTATCGAACTTCATCTGGAATGCGCTCAGGTCCATTCCTCCGCTAAAAGTGGACGCCGAGAGTTTGAAGTCAGCGTCGGCCGGCAAGATGGCGTCAACGCGGCCCGAAAAGGATTTCAGCGTGTATCTACCGCTGGGCAAGACCTCCCCGCTGAAACTGACGTTGCCCTGGGTGCAACTGGCGTCGACCTTCGCGCTGCGCATTCCGGCGATCTGGATGTCGCCGTCAGTGACGCGGGCGCGAACGGCCCCGGCCAGGTTTGTGACCACAATCGCGCCTTGATAAGAGAGCAGGTTGAGGCTGCTCGAAGCCGGGACGGCGATTTCGAAATCGACCCTTCCCCGCCCTGTCACTTCGATTTTGACCTTTCCCATGGCGTTTTGCGTGGCTTCGATCTTCGCCGCGCCTTCACTCTGTCTGGCGTTTATCACGATCTTGTTGGGGCTGGCGCCGGCCGTCACCTTAATCGTCCCGGCCTGGTTCACTACTTCCAGTTCGCTCCTTTCGGGCGACACGGCGAAGGCCCGGCTAAAATTTTGATCGCCGGATGGAGAGGCCGATGCGGTTAATGCCAGGAAGCCTGTCGCCAGCGCCGACAGAAATTTCGCGACCGATTTTGAAGATTGAGTGGGACTCGGAGTCTCTTTCACCATTTCAGTCTTTCGACGTCTTCTAAAAGCCGACGCTTCTCGTCGTACAAAGCGCGCACCATCTCCTGGTGTCCAGCGTCGTTCGGATTTCCTTCTAACATATGACGGCATAGCTTCAACGATTCATCGATCTTGTTCATGTTCTGTTCGAAATCGGCGCGCCTCTGCGAATCCCATTGCGCCTTGCGCGCGTTGATCGCGTCCAGACGATGTTCCAGGTTCGCTTTGATCTCGTTTTCTTCGGGCAGCAGCAGTCCACTTCGGACGTCCTGGAATTTCAAGGGCGCCTGATTCGCGCCGAAGATGCCGGAAATCCCGGCGACGATCAAAATCGCGACGAACGCGCCGGCCGCCGCCAACTGAGGCAGGCTGAAAGTGAATTTGCGCGAGTTCAGCCAACCCCACCAGCCCGAGGCGTTTTGAGTTTCGCGGGCGGGCCCGTTCTCGCTCGGGACTTCGGCTTCTATCGCATTTGAAATTCGCGTCCAAAGCGCGAGGGGCGGGGTGTGTAGAGGCAATTCGCGTGCGGCGTTTTTGAGTTCGCTCAATTCGAGTTTGAGATTCAGACAGGCGGGGCAGTTGGTCAGGTGAGTTTCGATCCCTTCGACTTCGTCGTCCGACGCCCAAATATTCCGACCGTCGAGGTAGTCGGACAACGAACTTACAACTGCTCGACATTCCATACCGTGTTCCTCTCTTGCCTTTTCGTCATTTTTTTGTCTCTTTCCTGGTGTCTGTTTTTTTGTTCAACAACTCTCTCAGTCGCATTCGGGCTTTATGCAACTGGGATTTCGAGGTGCCGACGCTGACACCCAACATGTTGGCGACCTCTTCGTGCTCAAATCCTTCGACATCGTGGAGAACGAAGACTGTCCGGTATCCCGGAGGCAGTTCCGAGATGGCCTTGTCCAGCGCGATGCGGTCGACAAAGCGAGGACGCTCGGCGCCGGCCTGGAGAAAATCCTGGATCTCGCCGATCTCGCCCTCTTCGGTCGTCTTCTCGAGCCGAACTCCTCGTTTGCGGAAATGCATCAGTACGTGGTTGACCGTGAGCCGGTGCAACCACGTGGTGAAAGCTGATTCGCCTCGGAAACTCCCGATCTTTCGAAAGAGCTGGATGAAGACCTCCTGCGTCAGGTCTTCGGCTTCGGTGGCGTTGGCCACCATCCGCAGACACAGACTGTAAACGCGCCGATGATGACGTTTATAAATCGTCTCGAAGGCCTGCATGTCCCCGCGCGCTGACGCCTGCGCCAACTCATAATCCGAAATAGAATTCGACGCGACGTTATTCGTCCCATCTGTGGTCACGCTTTTCGCCTGCTCCTGAAGCGGGCATCACGGACTTTCATTTGAGGAGTGGGGCGCAGGATCAACGGGCTTCCAAGAAGCGTCTGCGCTGCGTTTCGGCGCCTGTGATGCCACTTTATTTTGTGCGGTTGCTCTCTTTTTGAACAATTTTGCCTGCCGCCCCCTCAGTGCGGTTCGCGGCAGGGTAATGCAACGGCGGGCATATTAGCTCAATGCGCCGAAATGCCGCAACAAAGCCGGCAGATTAAAGCTAATCTACAGGTCGGGCGCGAAGGTTTTCGACGAATCTTAGTCGCAATGATGATAGAATCACCCCCGCCGCGCGGCCTCGCGCAGTGTTGTACCGACCCCAAGTGTTTCGAATCTAAAACAGAGCAGGTAAGAGTGGGAAAGATATTAGTCCGCCCGTTCTCATTTATGAGACGGATAGACTAATGCCCGTCCCGCCCCGGCCTGTTCCTAATATTGGAGAAAAAAACATGCTTAAAACGGCTCTTTGCCTGGGATTGTTGATCGCCTCGAGCATCTCGCTACCGGCGCAACAACCCTCCCAGCAGGCAAGACCTCCGGCGCCGAAGACTCATTTGAAACCCGGCGACGCCGCGCCGGATTTCACATTGCCGGCCACCGACAACAAGACATACACGCTAAGCGAGTTCAAGGGCAAGAAGAACGTCGTGCTAGCCTTCTATGTGCTGGCCTTCACCGGCGGCTGAACGAAGGAGATGCAGGCGTATCAGGCTGATATCGCCAAATTCACCGACGAGGAAACACAAGTTTTCGGCATCAGCGTGGACAGCGTGCCCGCGCTCAGACATTGGTCAGAGGAACTTGCGCCAGCAACCAAGGGGTTGACCTTCCCACTACTCAGCGACTTCAAGCAACGCAAGGTCGTCAAGGACTACGGCATCTTCAACGAAGCCCTGGGCTTCGGCTCACGCGCCACGTTCGTGATCGACAAGGAAGGCGTCATTCGCCACATCGAAGAGGGAACTACGGCGATTGACCCGTCCGCCGCGGCCCAGGCATGTAGTCTTCTGAAGAAGAAATAGATTGGGAGTAGGGAGTGGGGAATGGGGAGTAGGGATAGGATGCTAATGCGGATTCTCCCACTCCCCATTCCCCACTCCATGCTTTAACGACTGGCCGCGTTACCGAGCGTGCGCAGGTTGCTTAGGGTGTTCACCCATTGATTATCGAGGTCTTGTGATATGACGCCGGTCTGTTTCACTCTTTGCCACATCTGCTGGGCGGTTTGAGTGTCGGTCCGCAATTGCTGACCGGCGCGTTGCCTGTTGAAGGCGTCGGACGAAGGCGCGGCCAGAGACCTGGCGGAAGTCAGCAGGAAGGTCAGAGTGTCATATAGCTGCCTTTCGGTCGGCGTCGTTCTACGCGAGCCAAACGACTCGGCGGTTCCGTCATTATTCATCCACAGGTTGACGGCCGCCGCGTAATTCGATCGCAGGATTTCGATCTGATTGGCGACCTGTCTGGCCAGCGATGGAAGATTGCCGGCCGAAGACGTGGGGGGCGGAAAATTGCCAAATGACCCGTCAGACGGACCGGCGCCGGGCCTGATCCGGCCGGATTGAGATCTGGGCGGAGAATTGGGTTGCCGGATTGACGGCGCCTGCTGTGAATAGGCTTCCGCACGCGCCGAAGTCACCCCCTGGCCGATCGCCAGGTACCTGGAGCCATTTAGTCCGCGAATGACGATGCGGCGGATTTCGCTGTTGCGATCTTCCACGCAGATCTCCGGCGCGGACGGATGGGACGTTTGTTTGACGCCGAATTGGGAAGGTGGAATTCCCATGAGCCGGATGTCCAGTGTGTCTCGGGGTTTAATTTCATGGTTGGTGTAAATGCGCCAGCCCGTGGTTGAGGTCTCCGCAGTGACCAGGACTCGCAGCAGACCGTCGTTGCCTCGCTCGGCGCGGGCGTCATAGACCGGGACTCGCGACCATTGCGTCCTGATCGAATTGGGATCGTATGGAATGGAGTCTTGCTGGCGAATTTGCAACGGAATAGGCCTTGGAGGAATCCGTACCCCCCTCGTCCCGGTCGTCGTTCTTGTTCCTCCTCTAAGGCTGATGGGCTGCACCAATTGCAGATTGAATCTTTCGCCCGGGTCGATGTCAACGTTCTTGCCTTTCATTACCAGCACGACGGTCAATCCGGCCGCCGCGCCGACCCCGCCGCCGGCCAGTATGCTTGCCCCGGTGACCATCCCCACACCCGCGCCCGCCGCCGCGCCTCCGGATGTAACCAGAATGTCGCGTTTTGCCGATGACTTTGCCCTCAGATCGCCTTCCTCATCGATCGGATTGCTCCCGCTGATGAGCGTGGCGCGCAATGGGAGTCTTCTGCCGTTTCCGAAATCGACGTAGTCGAAAGCCAATCCCAATTCTCCCGACCTGTGCGCCCACCTGGCTTTCTTGACGCTTGCGACGTGGCCTTCGACTATCGCGCCTGATTGCAGCAGAGTCCGTCCGCCCGCGTCAACCACCGGGGTCGCAATGCGCGCCAGGAAATGGTCGCTGACCTGCGCCGTTCCCGAATTGAGTTTCGTGTCCATCTCGATTACTAAGACCGTCCCGTCCGGAATCACAGTGGTTCCGGCGGCCAATATCGGCGTGCCCTCCAATTCGCGCCCGGATGGAGGGCGGCCTAACCGGCGTTGGGCGAATACCTCGGTTGTCGTGGCGAATCCCACACACAACAGGATCACCACAGCCAGAGCCGCCGGGGCCGATCTCTTAGAGTCCCACGATTTAAACATTTTTTTCATAACACTCTCTCACATCTGGCCTTTTTTTTCTGGCCTTTGGTTTCGCCTGGGACTGAAGCCGGCGCCCCACAAGAACCCAGGCGAGATTGATCTTGCAAGGGGAGATGAGGAATTATTGTGCTTATTGACGGCTCAAGTGTATGATTCAGGTCGCCTCTTGTAAAGACAAAAGTGTCCGGGGCATTTATAATATCATTCCGAAATATCGTAATTTAGCTGTGCGGAGTTAAAGAATAACTTTGAGTGTTGCGCAATCATATTGATAAATTCTGGTTGGGTGTTGATGGAGGCGGGACCAATTGTCGCGCGGTTATTCTCGGCGCGAGCGACGAAGTACTTGGAGAAGGGGGCGCCGAAGCCGCAAATCATATTCGCGTAGGGACGGCCGCCGCCGTCAATCACGTCGTACAGGCCGTGACCCAGGCTTGCCAGCAGGCCGAGATCGAATTGTCAAAGGTCGGCGCCGCCTGCATCGGACTTGCTGGAGTCTCCCACCCCGATCACCACCGCCAGATGCTCGCCGCCTTGAAAGAAGCTTTGCCCATTCCCGACATTACGCTCGAAACCGACGCGCGAGTGGCGTTGGCCGGCGCCACTGGCGCCGAACCCGGAGTCGTGATCATCGCCGGAACCGGCTCGATTGCCTGTGGCGTCAACTCGCGTGGGCGGTTCGCCCGCGCTGGAGGCTGGGGGCCGACGATGGGCGACGAAGGCAGCGGGTCTTACATCGGCCGCCGCGCCCTCGAATCGATCATGATGTCCTACGATTATCGGGGCGAACCGACGAGTATGATGGAGCCGATCCTGCGCCATTTCGGAGTCACATCGCCGCCCGAATTACCGCCCGTGATCTACGACGACCCGGACAAGGCCATGCGAGAGATCGCGCAGCTTTCGAAGATCACCGTCAGGGCCGCGGAGGAAGGAGACAGGGTCGCGCGAGGGATTTTGAAAGACGCCGCGAAGGAGTTGGCGGTCGCCGTCATCGCCGTCATCGAGCAGCTCAGAATGGAGCGCGATGAGTTCCAGGTCGCCTACGTCGGCGGCGTGTTTGAAGCCGGAGGGTTGATCCTCGATCATCTGCGCGAGGAAATTCAGTCCTTCGCGCCGCGCGCCGAACTCGCGCCCCCGATCGACCCGCCGGTGATCGGGGCGGCGAAGATGGCGAAAGCCATGCGCTCCGCATGAATCGCGCCGCAGCGCTTAGTAAATCTGCCAGTGTCTCGAGCTTTTTATAGAATGACTACTACGGAACAGGCCAATCCAAACACGACCGAAATTGACAGCCTGCCGACGCTCGAAGCGTTGCGCCTCATCAACAACGAAGACAAAAAGGTCGCGGACGCCGTCGAGAAAGTCCTGCCCGCGATCGCCCGCGCCGTCGACGGCGTAGCCGAACGCCTGGGACGCGGGGGCAGGTTGTTTTACATAGGCGCGGGGACCAGCGGCCGTCTCGGCGTACTCGACGCCGCAGAATGCCCGCCGACCTTCGGCGTTTCACCCGACCTCGTTCAGGGCGTCATCGCGGGCGGATACGAGGCGTGTTACCGCCCGGTCGAAGCCTCCGAAGACGACCAGGACGCGGGGGCGAAAGATGTGCGGGATCGCGGCCTCACCGCAAACGACGTCGTCGTGGGCGTCGCCGCCAGTGGGCGCACGCCATACGCCATCGGCGCCGTTCGATACGCCCGCGAGATCGGCGCGTTGACCGTCTGCGTCACCTGCAACGAAAACACCGAGCTTGCTCGCGCGGTCGAAATCCCCATCGAGCCGGTCGTAGGTCCGGAGGTCATCGCCGGCTCGACCCGATTGAAATCGGGCACGGCGCAGAAGATGGTCTTGAACATGCTTTCGACGATGACGATGGTTCGACTCGGCTACGTGACGGGCAACCGCATGACCAACCTCATGACGCGCAACACCAAGCTCCGCCGGCGCGCGATTGGCATCGTCATGGCCGAATGCGCGCTCGACGAAGCCACGGCCGAATCCATTCTCGAATCCGCCGACTGGGACTTGCGCGTGGCCATCGTCATGGTCAAATCTAACGCGACGCGCGAGATAGCCGAAGACGCGTTGATGAAGTCCGGTTATGCGATCTCGCGCGCGGTTGCTTATCTGCTTGCCTGAACCAATAACAATTCGACCGGAGGTAAAGCTATGGCGCTTGGGATGGGTGAGATAATAGTGATTCTGTTTTTGTTGTTTGTCGTCATTGGGGTGATCTTTGCGGTCTTTTACTTTCTTGCGAGATACCTGACGGTCATTGGCGGCAAGACCTGTCCACACTGCGCCGAAAAGATCAAAGGGGCTGCGAAAGTTTGTCGCTACTGCCATCTGGACGTGACCGGCGTTTAGACCGGCATAGAAAATCAAGGGGTCTTTTTCAGTGACTGAAAGTTTCACTTCTCAACCAGCCTGGACAATTCCCGGCTACCTGGAAATTCAAAATAACCGCCTCCACATCAATGGGGTTGACGCCGTCGGACTGGCGGAAGAGTTCGATACGCCGCTGTTCGTCGTCTCGGCGTCGCGCATCCGGCACAACATCGCGCGGTTGCTCGAAGCCGCGAGCCATCACAAAAAGATCAAGCTCTGCTACGCGTCGAAGGCCAACAACACGCTCGGCGTGCTGCGCGTCGTGCGCGAAGCCGGCATAGACGTTGAGGTCAACTCCGGCGGCGAACTGTTTCGCGCGCTGCGCGCCGGTTTCCGGGCCGACCAGATCGAGATGAACGGCATCTCGAAAACCGAAAGCGAGATCGCCGAGGCGATTGACGCCGGCGTCTACGCGATCAATGTAGATTCGCCGTTCGAGCTCGAGCTGATCGAACAGGCCGCGGCGAAAACCGGCAAACGGGCCAACGCGACGATCCGCCTGGTAGCGGGCGTCGGCACGCGCTCGCACGCGGCTTTGCAGACGGCGCTCTACACGTCGAAGTTCGGCGTCTCGCCCGCCCACGCCCGCAAGATGATGATTCAAGCACTGAAGCGCCCCGACCTGATCAACCTCGCCGGGCTGCACATTCACGTCGGTTCGCAGACGCCAGACCCCGAACCTTACGTCGAGGCCCTGGCGGCGATGTGGGATCACCTGCTCTGGCTGCATCGGGAGACCGGCCACAAATTGCAGCACATCAACATCGGCGGTGGCATTCCCGTCAATTACCTGCGCGACGACACGCACGCCGAAGAGATCGGCGACGCCGAACGCGACATGCTCGGCGCCGAACTGACCTCGGCGCAGATGATGGAGGCCGCCATCGATGCCGTGCGCTCGTCCGCGCGAGAGGCCGGGGCTGAATACCTACTGGACGACCTGGAGATCGTCATGGAACCGGGCCGAGCGGTCATCGCCGACGCCGTCACGACCCTCACTAAAGTTCGCAACGTCAAATACCGTCCCGAAACCGGCGAGAATTGGGCGCTCACCGACGCCGGATACAACCTGATGCTCTCGATGGTAATGTACCAATGGTATTACCACGCGATTGACGCTTCGCGCGCCGCCGAACCGCCAGCGTCGCGCTACCGTATGGCCGGGCCGCTCTGCGACGGAGGCGACGTCTATTTCGATCTGCACGGCGAGGGGCGCCTGCCCGATTGCCGGCTGCTGCCCGCGGACGTAGAGGTCGGCGAAGTGATCGCAATGCTCAACACCGGCGCGTATACGATGTCGCAGATGACGGCGTACAATGGACGCCCGTTCCCGGCGGCGGTGATGGTCGAAGAGGGCGGCAAAGTTCAGGTGATCAGGAAACGCGACAACTACGAGGATTTGATCAACAACGAATTGTAGCTGGACAAAAATCAGTATGATGCGCCTGAGTATTAGCATATTGGCCACCCTGCTCCTTTGCAGTTGCGGGTCGGGAAGGGTGGGAAAGATTGAGCGCCGCATAGGCGAGAGGATTGACGCCTGCAAACCCGGAGATTCTTGTACTATTCGGATCAGCGATGTGACAGATTTCTCGTGGGATAAAATGTATGCCTTCACACACAATGCCACGCAGGATCAGATAGACAAGGCTCTTGGGACGTCATTCCCAGACTACGTTGAATTTACCAAAAGGCTGGTCTTCCTCAAAGACGGCAAAATCGTTTACAGAGAAGACACGCCATCCAATATAGAATCTCTAGTTAACAGGGAAGTGATTTTCGACATTCGAGAAACTGAGGTTTACAAGGCGTATACGGCCGAGGACGCGGTCTTTAGAGGTTGGAAGGAGAAGTTCAACAACGGGTCTGAAAAAGACGTTTACTACAGACTGGGACAGATCAAGTGAGACTGCGCCTGCCCTCAGATTGTGACAGGTATAAAAACCGGGTGAAATATGGCGACACTTGAAAGAGCGATTCTGATTGCGGCTCAAGCGCACCTGGGCCAGCGTGACAAGGGCGGAGCGCCCTACATCTTACACCCGCTCAGAATGATGATGCGGATGGAGTCCGAGGACGCAATGATGGCCGCCGTGTTGCACGACGTGGTCGAAGACAGCGACTGGACGCTGGAACAATTGCGCGGCGAAGGATTTTCTGAAGAGGTCTTGCAGGCCGTCGATTGTCTGACGCGCAGGGACGACGAGAGCTACGATGAATTTGTCGCCCGTGCGCAAGCTAACCCGACCGCCCGTCGGGTAAAGATCGCCGACCTTGAAGACAACATGAACGTCAAACGCATAGGCGAAATGACCCCGAAGGACCTGGCCCGCATCAAGGAATACCACCGCGCCTGGCGCGCGCTTACACAGGAGGAATGATTATGTCCGCCCTGCCTCGCCTTAAAGGCGTACTGTTCATCTCGGCAGTTCTTCTCGCGCTTTTGCTGGCGACCGCCGGCGCTTGTCAGCGCGGCGCGAAGCGGCTATTCGACGGAAAATCATTTAACGGCTGGGAAGGCGACCTGAAGCTCTTTCGCATCGAAGACGGCGCAATCACAGGCGGCTCGTTGAAAGAGAGTCTCGCGCACAATGAATTCCTCTGCACGACGGAGGAGTACTACGATTTCGAGTTGCGGTTGAAAGTCAAACTGATAGGCGACCCGGCGAGCGCCAACGCCGGAATCCAATTCCGCTCCAAACGGATTCCGAACCACCACGAAGTGATCGGTTACCAGGCCGACATGGGGCAACACTACTGGGGGGCGCTTTACGACGAGTCGCGACGCCGGAAGATACTTGCCGGCCCGAACCTCGACGAATTGAACAAAGTCCTGAAGCGCGGCGATTGGAACGATTACGTGATCCGCGCCGAAGGCAAGCGCGTTCGCCTCTCGATCAACGGCTTCCAGACGGCCGATTACACCGAAACCGACGACAGCGTAGAACAACGCGGTCGCATCTGCCTGCAAATCCATGGCGGCCCTCCAAGCGAGGCACGGTACAAGGAAATCACGATAGAGCCGCTCACAACGAAAAAGTGACAACGATAAATCGAAAGGACGATGACCATGAAACGAACTCTTCTGCTTGCGGTCGTCCTCGCGTCGGCCTCTCTGCCGGCTTTCGCGCAGGATAAGAAAGTTTCAAACAGCGTTGAACAGGCGGTGCTCAAACTCGAACAGCAGTGGGAAGACGCGCTGCTCAAATCCGACGTCGCCGCGCTCGAAAGAATTTATGACGACAGCCTGATCTACACTCATTCGAGCGGCGCCGTCGATAACAAGTCAGTTTACGTGGGCAATATCAAATCCGGCGCCACGAAGTACGAGTCGATGAAGCGCGACGATATCAAGGTCAGCGTTTATGATGACACGGCGCTAGTCACCTGCCACTGGGAGGTACACGTCCTTAACAAGGGTAATAAGATCGATACAAACGCGAGGTACATTCACGTTTACGTCAAACGGAAAGACGGCTGGAAGATGGTGGCGCATCAGGCGACGCGGATAACTCAGTAATTCTCCGGGATCGCGCGCAATTTGTTTTTACACATGGCATGAAGTCCTGTGGAGGCTGTTATGAGGCAAAAAAAACTAAAAAAATATTTCCTCTGTGGCGCCATCTTCCTCGCGCTACTCGCGCTGCCGTCGAAAGGATCCTTGCAGGAACGGAAGGCGGAAGGCGGGCCACGGTTCGGTGTCTCGTTTCCGGCGGAACTCGGCCCATCCGCTCTCGACGGCCGCGTTTTGCTCATGATCTCGACCGACGGTTCGAAAGAGCCTCGGACGCAGATCAACGATAGCCCAAAGACTCAGCAGATTTTCGGGATTGACGTTGACGGCATGAAACCCGGGCAGCAGGCTTTTATTAACGGCTCAGTCTTCGGCTATCCGAGAAAAAGTCTGAGAGACCTTCCCGCCGGGACTTACTGGATTCAGGCGCTGCTGCATAAGTACGAGACTTTCAAACGGTCTGACGGGCATACGGTTAAACTGCCGATGGACCGTGGAGAGGGACAGCATTGGAACCTTGCCCCCGGCAATCTCTACAGCAAGCCTCGACAGATAAATATCGATCCGGGGAAGGCGGAAACGATTTCGATCTCGCTCGATCAGGTGATACCTCCGATCGAGGCGCCTAAGGACACCAGGTATATCAAGCACATAAAGATTCAGAGCGAGAAGTTGACGAAATTCTGGGGGCGCCCGATGTACCTCGGCGCCTGCGTGCTGCTGCCACACGGCTTCGACGAGCATCCCGAAGCCCGTTACCCGCTGATGGTGTTTCACGGCCATTTCCCTCAGACCTTCGGCGGATTTCGCGAAACGCCTCCCGATCCGGACCTGAAGCCCGATTACAACGAGCGCTTCAAAATCTCGGGCTATAACAAAATTCAGCAGGAGTACGCTTATAAGTTTTACCAGGACTGGGTCAGCCCTAACTTCCCGCGCTTCATTGCTATCGAAATCCAGCATGCGAATCCGTACTACGACGATTCCTACGCGGTCAACTCGGCCAACCTGGGGCCGTACGGCGACGCGATCAACCAGGAGTTGATACCGCATATCGAGAAGCAATTCCGAGGAATAGGGCAGGGCTGGGCGCGCTTCACTTACGGCGGTTCGACCGGCGGATGGGAGGCGCTTGCCACGCAGATGTTCTACCCGGACATGTTCAACGGATGTTTCGCGGCCTGCCCCGACCCCATCGATTTTCGCGCCTTCACGGTGGTCAACATCTACGAGGACAAGAACGCTTATTATGTCGAGAGCCAATGGAAGCGCACGGCGCGCCCCGGATTCCGCAACTATCTCGGACACCTGACCGCGACGCTCGAAGAGATGAATCACAAGGAGTTGGTTCTGGGGACGAAGAGCCGGTCGGGCGATCAATGGGACATCTGGGAGGCCGTCTATTCGCCGGTGGGCCCCGACGGCTATCCGAAGCGCATATGGGATAAGATGACCGGCGAGATAGACCGTTCGGTCGCCGAATACTGGCGCGAAAACTACGACCTCGGCCACATACTCAAGCGTGACTGGAAGACGCTCGGCCCGAAAGTCGAAGGCAAGATACACATCTACTGCGGCGACATGGATAACTACTATTTGAACAACGCGGTCTACCTGGTCGAGGAGTTTTTGAAGAGCACGACCAATCCTTTTTACGGCGGCGAGGTGGATTACGGCGACCGCGCCGAACATTGCTGGAACGGCGACCATAAGCTGCCCAATCATTTATCGCGGTTGAGATACAATGTAATGTACCTGCCGAAGATACTCGAACGCATCAAAAAGACCGCTCCGGCCGGGGCGGACGTCAGCAGCTGGAGGTACTAAACCTTCTTAGAGTATGGACATCATCCTGGAAGAACTTACCGCCGGACTACCTGACGCGAAACAACTCGCGCGCATAGTCATTCGGTTGCTGGTCGCGATGCTGCTGGGCGCAGTAGTAGGCATCCAGCGCGAGCAAACGGGCAAGCCGGCGGGGGTGCGCACGCACATGCTGGTCTCCCTGGGCGCGGCTTTATTCGTGCTCGCGCCCGTGGAGGCCGGGATGGGTTCGGATGATTTATCACGTGTGATTCAAGGGCTGGCCACCGGCATCGGCTTTATCGGTGGCGGGGCCATCCTCAAGCGGAGCGAGGAACGTGAGATTCAAGGGCTGACGACGGCAGCCGGCATTTGGATGACGGCCGCCATGGGCGTGGCCGCGGGGCTGGGTCGTATTGGCATGGCATTGCTCAGCGCGCTTCTGACGTGGTTTATTCTCGCAATCATCGGCATGGCCGAACATCGGATGGGCGCGCGGCGAGCGGCAAGGGGCGATGACCCTGAGACGCGAAATGAAGTTCAATGAATGTATAAAACGCAGCGCCGCCGATGATTTCAGATCGCTGTGTTTCTTTACGCCTGGAGCCGCAACAACCTGTTGATCGCTGTGTGTAGTAAGTTTTTATCAGCCATAATTTATCCCATCGCCCACTATTAAATTTTGAGTCAGTACGCTGCCTGTAACCATCCACTCCATTCGTAAATTTGCACCTTTTCTATACACAATAATGTAATTACGAGGCCACGGTTTTTGAATAAAGAAACAATCATTGAGGCCGTTCGCGCTTGACGAGCTGACATTTAGCCCATGTTCCTCTTTTTGTAGCAAGCGCGAAATTAACGCTGGCATAGTCATTGCGCTTATACTCAGCGATAAGTTAATCAGGTTAACTTTGACGCCGCACTGGGGCGGCGTCAACTGGCGCCACAGGCTGCTGGCCTGTGGCGTCCACTTTTTGGAGGGGTGCTATGACGTTGATTTCATTTTTATTGCTGTTGGTGATCGCGGCAATTTGCGGCGCGGTCGGCCAGGCGATCGCCGGTGTCCAAGGAGGCCTTCTGGTTTCGATCGCCATAGGTTTTATCGGCGCGCTGATCGGTATTTGGTTGGCGAGCGCGCTCGGCTTGAGCGAGATATTCGCGGTGAACATCGGCGGAAAGACGTTTCCGATTATCTGGTCAATTATAGGGTCGGCTTTGTTCGCAGCGTTGATCGGGTTGTTAAGACGCCGCCGATACAGCCGATATGTTTAAGGAGGTAGATTATGACTCATCATCTGAAAAATGCGCTGACAATCTTTCTTGCGTTAACCGGTCTATGGCTGACGGCCTCCGCGCAAACGCGGTCGGATCGTTATTCGCAAGGCTCCTCCAGGAATGGTTACTCGAATAATCGTATGTCCGGCACGTGGCGGTTGAACGCTGGCCGAAGCGACGACCCGACCATGGCGGCTGAACGCGCCACTCGCAATCTTCCCGTCAATGATCGGCAGCGCGTGCAGGAGAACTTGTTGCGCCGGCTGGGGGCGCCAGAGATGCTGGCGATCGATCGGAGCGGGCGGGCGATAACGATGGCCTCATCGCAAGGGCCTCAAGTCACATTCGAGGCCAATGGGGTCGAGACCGTCGAGACGACGCGTAACGGACGCGAGCGCCGCACGCGCGTCACGCTCATCGGCGAGCGGCTTTCGGTGCGAAGCCTGGGCGACCGGGGCAGCGATTACGAAGCGGTTTTCGAGCCCCTGGACGGAGGCCGCAGGATGCGAGTAACGCGCAGTCTCTATACCGAACGAGTCGGCCAGGTGGTCGTGTCGCGCAGCGTCTATGAACGGGTTTCTGACGTCGCGCAACTCGATCTCGACCGCGGCCAGCTTCGCCGCGACTTGTCCTATGACTCGCCGGTTCGGGGCAATTTCATCGTGCCTGACGGTGTCATGTTGAGCGGCAGGCTAAACCAGCCGTTGAGCACTAAGTATACGCGCGAAGGCGAACGATTCACGCTGAACGTGATGGAACCGGCGCAGTACAGAGGCGCGGTGATTGAAGGCGTCGTGGTGCGATCGGATCGTTCCGGGCGTGTGTCGGGGCGGGCGGATATGACGCTCGATTTCGAACGTATCCGTACGCGTGACGGCCGGACGCATAACTTCGCCGGAACTATCGAGAACGTGTTACTCCCCAGCGGTGAGAGAGTGCGCGTGGATCGGGAAGGAAATGTGAAGGAGGATGACAGCCAGACTTCGCGCACCGTGACGCGGTCGGCGGTCGGCGGCGCGATCGGCGCCCTCATCGGCGCCATCGCCGGCGGGGGTAAAGGCGCGGCCATTGGCGCGGCCGTCGG
>DATCXQ010000655.1:0-21242 GCA_036565725.1 Blastocatellia bacterium | reverse complement strand
CTCGGAGCGATGCCGAGATCGACTCGCTTCGGGGCTGCCCGCCCGATGAAACGAGCGTAAGCACAGGAAGGAAATCAATGTCGAATACGAACGTGACGGTTCTGGTTCGCGTGTGGGCAGGGCTGCTACTGATTTGCGCGCTCGTTCCGGCTGCCGCGCAAACCGTGGGATGCGAACAGGTCTTGACGTTAGCCGACCTGGAGCGAATGGCGCTGCAAGCCAACCCGACGTCGGCTCAGGCGCAAGCGGCCATCCGCGCCGCAGAGGGCCGGCGCGTGCAGGCTGGTCTGTGGCCGAATCCGGTCGTCGGCTACACGGGAGAAGAGTTCAGCACGCGCGCTTTCAGCGAGAAGAGCGAACATTTCGCCTTCATCGAGCAAACCATCCTTCTCGGCGGGAAGCTCGGCAAGAGCCGGCGCATCTTCGCCCAGGAGAAAGTTCTGGCCGAACAAGAGGCGATCGCGCAGCGCTATCGAATTTTGAACACTGTGCGGATCCTCTTTTACGAAGCGCTCGGGGCGCAGCGGCGCGTCGAGACACGGGCGGAACTGGTTCGCATCGCCCGCGAAGCCGTCGGCGTCACCGAACAACTCTTCAACGTCGGACAGGCTGACCGCCCGGACACGTATGAGATAGAGATCGAGGCGCAACGTGCGCAACTAGATTTGATCATGGCCGAGAACCGCCAGGATCAAGTGTGGCAGCAACTGGGCGCGGTGCTCGGTGATCCATTTCTCAAACCGACCTGCCTGGCCGGCGATCTGGAAAAGAGTCTCCCGGCGCTCGATCCGGAGACGGCCCTCGCCACGCTGCTGCGCGACAGTCCCGAGCTGAAGCGCTCGCAGGCCGCCGTCCAACGCGCCCAAGCGTCAATCGCGCGCGCCAAGGCCGAACGCGTCCCCGATCTTTTCCTGCGCGGCGGATTCGGATACAGCACAGAGCTTCTGGAGACGCGCAATCCGCGTCTGGCGGGGCGGAAGACAGGTCCGGAGGGCTTCCTCGAAATCGGGGTTCGATTGCCGATCTTCAACCGCAATCAGGGCAACATCACCGCAGCCACCGCCGAGTTGGAGATCGCCGAACGCGAAGCGAGCCGCGTCGAACTCGCGCTGCGGGCGCGGATGGCTGCGGTAACCCGTAATTACCGGAACGCAATGCGCGTGGTCGCGCAATACGAGCGGCACGTGCTGCCGCGCGCGAAGCGCGGATATCAACTCTACCTCGCCGGCTTCAAGCAGATGGCCGCAGCGTACCCGCAAATGCTCATCGCCCAGCGCACTCTCTTTCAGGCGCAAGATACTTACATTGACGCGCTGGTGGACGTTTGGCAGAGCGCGATTCAGATTCAAGGGCTCCTGCTCACCGGCGGGCTGGACGCGCCCATCGGCGCGCGCGCCGACGGCGACCCGGAACTGTCGCGTCCCGAGGGCGGCATCGAGGCAGGCCAGTCGCCCGGAATCAGGGCCGGGGCGCAGGGCGCCGGAGTGAGCGAACCCGTCTCCACAGGGAGGCGCAATCAGTAGCTTGCTTGGAATTGTTCTTTCCGCAATTACTTTCATGGAACCAGAAGGAGGAAAGAGATGAATTTGGGCAGACGTAATTTTCTGCGTGGCTCGACATTGCTCGGGGCCGGCGCGCTGGCGAGCCGCACAACGCCCGCTCAACACGAGCAGCATCAACAGCGGGGCCAGCAACAAAAACAAAAGACGCCGCCACAAAAAGCCCCACCACAGCCGGAGGCGCCACCGGTGATGAAGAAGCCGTCATCCGGGACTGCCTTCGTTCCTGTAGAGACGCCCGACGTTCCCAAACTCCCCTGGACGATGGAGGACGGCGTGAAGGTCTTTCACCTGACGGCGGAAGTGGTCAAGCGCGAATTCCTTCCTGCCTCACCGATGGGGTCGGCGAGAGTCGCTGATGTCTGGGGCTTCAACGGCAGCATGCCCGGCCCGACTATTGAAGTAAACGAAGGCGACAGTGTGCGCGTCATCTTCCACAACAAGCTGCCGGAGGGCATTACAATTCACTGGCATGGCGTTGAGGTCCCGATCGAAATGGACGGCATGCCGTTTATCAGCCAGCCCATCGTCGAGCCTGGCGGGATGTTCACCTACGAGTTCACGCTCAAACAGAACGGAACCTTCTTCTATCACTCGCACATGGCGATGCAAGAGATGATGGGGTTGATCGGACTGTTCATCATACACCCGAAGACTCCGTACGAGCCGCGCGTGGACAAGGATTTCGGCTTGATCTTGCAGGAGTGGGCCATTCTGCCCAACAACTCGGTTCCAAACTCGATGGCGATGGAGTTCAACTGGCTGACGATCAACGGCAAAGCCGGGCCGGCGACCACGCCGATGATAGTGAAATTGGGAGAGAGAGTGCGTATACGCATGGTCAACCTCGGCATGGATCATCACCCGATGCACATTCACGGCACGCAGTTCTACGTCACCGGCACTGAAGGAGGCCGAGTCCCAGAGACGGCCTGGTTCCCACATAACACGGTACTGGTCGGCGTGGCGCAGGCGCGGGACATCGAATTCGACGCCGTCAACCCGGGCGATTGGATGCTGCACTGCCACCTGCCGCACCACATGATGAACCAGATGGTCTCGATGGTCGGCCCCGTGGCGGTGGCTGGACAAGGGGCGCAAACCGGCAAGGGGATGGAGGATGGCATGGGCATTATCCGGGATAGTAACGCTTTGTCCTCAGACCTCGCGCCGGGTCTCGGGCGCGGCCTCGGCCCGGCGGTGGAGCGCGAAAAGCAAATCTCAAACCTGGTCGGGCAGCAACAGCCGCCGCAAGGCGCCCAACCACACACCGGCCACCCGGCACCCTCTCCACAGCAAGGCGGTCATCAACATGGCGTGACGAGCATGGACGAGGCGGAGAGACGGAGAGTCCCCGGATATCCGCAGGACATGGTAATGGTGATGGATGAGGCCGTCGCCAAGCCGGAAACATATGGACTTGCGCCGGGCTGGTCCGGCGCATTGATGGGCATGATGACTCTTGTACGCGTGCTGCCGTCCGACAAGTACGAGGAAGTAATGACCAAGGTGAGAGAGGGATGGCGGGGGAAGACGCCGCAATCACAACAGCCTCCTCATAAGCATGGCGGGTAACCGCCAGACACGGCAGAAGCTCACATTGTGTCCCCCCTGTTCGTATGCTAGCTTCTTTTGGACGACTCCCTGTTCCACTCCCCAACAATCAGCAACCTCCCCGCATTATAAGGTTTGAGCGCGCGCGGATACCGTCCGGCGCGCCGCGCCGAACAGACGGCAATGAGGACTGCGGGGGGATCGGAAATGAAGAAGTACAATTCCGCGGTTACGACGGTCGCAATCCTTCTCTGTTGTACCGCCGTGGGTATTCCAACGCCAGCCCAGCACGAAGGCCACGGCGGGCAAAAACCGCCGGCGCAGGAGCACAGGCCTCAGCCGGAGACGCGGCGTCAGTGCGGGCAGATGGAAATGCCCATGACAGCGCTGAACCACCCGGTGGCGTCGGCCTACCTGCATAACATAGCCACATTAACCAGGCTGCTCCGCGATCAGGTTCAGCAGTGCAATTCGGTCAACGGCGATTTCGCGCGCGACGTGGTGGCGGAGATATGGCGCAGCTTCGATCAGTTGGACCGCTACCGGCGGGAGCAAATGCACATGACGTATGGCGGGATACGGACGGGCGAAATGAGAGATCATTCGTCCATGGCGGCGAGCGCGCCTAGCGAGTATCTCGCCCTGCGTGAGATCGGGGCGGAGCGAGGAGCGCTCACTCCGCCATCGCCGGCGGTTCAGGGTAAAACGAACTTGCAGACGGGCAATCAGTCGGACGATCACACGCGCTTGCACACTGCCGACCAGATGAAAGGGCGGATGGCTGATCAGATGACTGAGAAGATGCGGCGGATGGATGAGTGCATGACGCAACTGAGCGCGCGCCTGATCGAACTGGAGCGCGAGACCGGCTCGGCCAACCCGAGTCCGAAGTGGGTGCTGGAGCTTACGAACGCGATACTCAGGCTCCTCGATGAGATGTCCACGATGTGCGGAGGAAGCCACACCGCCAAGTAAAACGATTGAAGGGGACGCCGCCGGCCTACATTGATGCGCCTCCCACCTGACGCGATTCTTTGTCTTCCTATTCGAGTTCTTCGAGCGTGCCTATACCCAGGTCGGTGTATAGGCGTTCGGCCAGCCTTTTACCGACGCCAGGTACGGAGGCGAGAACCTCCACCGGATCGCTCTCGCCTCGCAGCCGTCATCTTCTGAATCATCACTCGACCATTCGCGGTTTTCTCATCTACCGCGTGGTTTCGGCCACGCGCTCCGCGCTGATGGAAACATCCTTCGTCTCGTGCGATCCACGCTTAAACATCCGATAGCTGGTCACAAAGCCGGATAGAATGAGCGCCAGCCCAACAATCACTGCGTACCATGGCAAAATAAACCCGCTGATGATCAGCGCAATGACCGGCCCGCCTATGGCGCCTGCAAGACCCAACGTCGCCACAAATCTTTCGACCGCGCTTTCAACCGCCGTGGTCATCGAGTATCCGAGATAAGCTCCAAGCGCCGATACAATGAGCGCTGGCGCGATAAGTAGCGCGCCAACCCATGGGGATGATGCATTACCGGCGGCGTCAGCCAACCACTTGCTGCCTGTAAATTGATCACGGCTGCTTTCGGGCAACGCCAGGAAAACGATCACAGACAGGGCCAGCGTCATAACCGCCGCGATCACAGCGTCGGTTATTCGAGGCGCCTCCTCAACTCTGCCGATGACGAATCCGCCGAGGAAGAACGCCCCTAAAGTCAGCCCCAAGACCACAAAGACCCAGTACGGCTCCAATACGAGGTTCGGGCTAGCCTTGAGCATCTGAGCCAGCCCGATGAGCAACAACGAGGCCAGGACTTGAATCCCGACCATAAAGCCAAATCCGATGGCGATCCATTTAACCCGCTCTTTCATAATTAAGTCTCCCTTTCAAAAGATTTGCTCCCGGCAACACTCGACGTGCTCGCACTGGCAATCGCCTGTCTCCGGGTCATTCTCCATCCGCGCACATCGCTCGTCACAGAACTGATATCCTGCAGATACCAGGCAATGGCAGGCGGGATTTGCGCATTTGTCCGTTTGTTCGATCAGGTCAGCCATATCTTGTCCCTCCAACCGTCACTTTCGACTTCAATCGCGCCACCCTTAAATCACCTCCTCTTCGCGAGCGGTTTCTTTTCAGGCTCATCGTCACACTGCGGGAGTCGCCGCAGCGTCGGACGTTTCTTCTGCGAATCTTCGCTCTCCCGTTTCATCTTCAAGTGACATTGCAACTAGCAGACCATTGCTGCGCCAGAAAAAAAAAGGCGGTTGGGCGTTACTGGAGCGATGGCGCAACTAAGGCATATAGCTTGCTCACATCATCAACAGGAAAGTTTATTGGCAGTCGGGCCGGCGCCGATTGCGGTAACAATGCGAAATGGCCGTTGGGGAAATGGGGGAATTTAGCCATCGGTGAGCAAAGTTCCGCAATTGGCGTGAGGATTCTCGCGCATTTTCGACGTTCAACGAGTGACATTCCTTAACCGGACTTTGGTCGCAGCTCAGAAGGCGAGGAAGTTGAATGAGTAAGATCGTGATTCGCACTGAAAATCTGACCAGAGATTTCGGACCGGTTCGAGCGGTGGATGATCTTAGTTTGGAAACTCCCGCCGGAATCGTTTTCGGATTTCTCGGGCCTAATGGGTCGGGCAAGACCACGACCATTCGTTTGCTCCTGGGTTTGCTCGATCCGTCGCGGGGACGCGCAGAAGTGTTAGGCTTCGACATGCAAACGCAGGCCAACGATATCCGCGAGCGCTGCGGAGCTTTGCTCGAACACGCCGGTCTCTACGAACGCTTGAGCGCCGAAGACAATCTGGAGCTTTACGGGCGCATCTGGCATTTACCGGCGGCCGATCGCAAAGCGCGGACGAAAGAGTTGCTCACGCATCTAGGATTGTGGGAACGGCGCAGAGAGAAGGTGGTGGGCTGGAGCCGCGGAATGAGGCAGAAGCTGGCGGTGGCCCGCAGCCTTTTGCATCGGCCTTCCCTAATCTTCCTTGATGAGCCAACGGCGGGGCTCGATCCGATGGCTGCAGCGGCATTGCGTGACGATCTGTTGTCGCTGGCCGGGTTAGAAGGCGTCACCATCTTTCTTACCACGCACAATCTGACCGAAGCGGAGAAACTGTGCGCGATGGTGGGCGTGATTCGAGCGGGCAGGCTGGTGGCTGTCGGGCATCCTGACCAGTTGCGGGCAAAGGGCGGCGCTCATCAGGCAGTGATCTTCGGGCGAGGATTTAGCGAACGGGTTCTGGTGTCGCTGCGAGAACAGCCTGAGGTTGCGGCGGCGACTTTGCAGGACAGCCGCCTTGTGATCGCGCTGAAAAAGGATGTCGAGATCGCGCCGCTCATCAGCCTGCTGGTCAATTCGGGCGCGCAGGTCGAGGAGGCGCACAAGGGAAAGGCTAGCCTGGAAGAGGTCTTTCTGTCGTTGATGGAGGAAGAGAAATGATCACTGACCTGCTGACGATGATGTGGAAGGAGTGGAAAGAGATGCTGCTCCAGCATGGCGGAATCCGCAGCGGGATACTGCCGATGGTGATCGTGCCGCTCGGTCTGCTGGGTATTATGTTGCCATGGCAGATGGGACGCGCGTGGATCGAATCACCACTGTCCCTGGCTGTTTGGGCATGGATGCCGTTGATGCTGATGGCCAGCCTGATAGCCGATTCATTCGCCGGCGAGCGCGAAAGGCATACGCTTGAGACGCTGCTGGCCAGCCGCCTGCCTGACCGGGCGATTTTGTTTGGCAAAGTCTGCGCCGTGGTTAGCTACGGTTGGGGACTGACAATGCTGGGCGTTTTAATGGGACTGCTGACGGTTAATCTGGTTCATGGGCAGGAGCAGTTGTTGCTCTACTCGTGGAAATTCACTCTGGGTATTCTAGCGTTGAGCTGGCTCGGATCATGGCTGGCCGCCGGAGCCGGAGTTCTGGTGTCGTTACGCGCCGCGACTGTGCGGCAGGCGCAGCAGGTTTTGATGCTCGCGATCATGCTTCTGCTCTTCGTCCCAGTCTATGGGTTTCAATTATTGCCGGATGAGTGGAGAGCCCAAATCGCCAGAACGCTGGCGGCTGGCGGCGCGACTAGGTTGGTTCTGTTAATCATCGTTGCGCTGACGGTGGTTGATATTTCGTTGATAATCGCAGCGATGGTTCGATTCCGGCGAGCGCGACTGATTCTCAATTGATAGCGCTGTTCAGTTTTTCTTCTCACGTCGTTTTCGTAGTGAACAAGGTTGACTAAAGCAGTTATAAAAGGGAGTCCGGCGGTTTTCATAAACTGCCGGTCTCAGGCCGATGTCGTTGCAGCGTTTGGAAGCAGCGCGCCCGGGCTGCGATCAGAACGCCGCTGATTTTTAGTTGCGGACATCCCAGAATCGAAACAATCGGCGCCGAAATCAGCGGCGTTCTGACGGCCTCTCGCGCGATCAAAGTCGCCTCAAGCCGCTTCCTTGATCGGTGTAGTGTACGTTTCGTAACGCCATTGCGGAGCCGGACGGTCCGATTCACGGTCCGGCTCCCAATTGCCGGAGACGACCATGTCTATGGCTTCGCGGAACGAAGCTTCGGTTTCAAGCTCGACATCCAGCTTGTCGCACGCAGCCAGGTACCGTTTCATGATCTGGTCAACCTTTGCCCGGTCGGCGGGCGAGAGTTTGCGGTAACGGCGCAGTTGCGCCTCATTTTTTGCCTTGATATCCATTTAAACTCCTCCCTCTTCGCCGCCTGCCCACCGCCGATTCGCCACCGAGTTGACGCGCCCTGCCTTGCCAGGACGGGTGTTAATTCCCTTTCCGTCGGGTTCTTTTGTCGACCGATGACTCTGCCCAGATCGACGAAGATCGGCGGCGTGAATTTGCGTGTGAATTCATCTATAGGCAAGCCTTGTGCCGACGGCGTTGATCGATCAAAAGCTACTACGATCAGTGGTTTTGAAGTCGGGTTTGAAATGACGCCGCATAAGGGATAAGCGATTTCGCTCACTGTGTTGGGGAACATCACGCAAAATATCGGAGTATCCCGCCTCGGTCTCAATCGAACAGTCATCTTTCCAGCGGCATCTGGATTGCCATGAAAGTAGAAGGGAGTTGTTTTGGATCAAGACAATCAAATGCTGGAGGGAAGTCATGAACAAAAATCTATTATTCCTTGGCGGGATCGGCCTCGGCGCGGGGCTGATGTACATTTTCGACCCCGACAAAGGTAGAAGACGTAGAGCGACCGCGCGCGACGCGGCGCATCACATGGCCAACGCCTTTGATGACGCAGTCGGGAAGACGTCGCGTGACCTGAGCAACCGCACCCAGGGATTAGTGGCCGAACTCAATTCGATCTTCAGATGCGAAGAGGCGGATGACGAAGTGATCGCCGCAAGGGTCAGATCGAAGCTCGGCCGCGCGGTTTCTCACCCGCACGCCGTTCAAGTCGCCGTCAATCAAGGCCGCGTCACGTTGAGCGGGCAGGTTCTGGCGAGCGAGGTCGATCAGTTCCTTAAGCGTGTCTGGTCAGTTCGCGGCGTGACTGACGTCGAGAACAGGCTCGAATCTCACGAGCGTTCGGGAGGCGTTTCTTCGCTGCAGGGCGGGACTCGGCGCCATGGCGAAACGCCCGAACTGATGCAGTCGAACTGGTCGCCGGCCATAAGGTTCCTGGCGGGGATCGGCGGAGGCGCGCTGACGCTTTACGGCGCTCGCCGAAAAGATATCTTTAGCGCGGCGGTCGGACTAGGCTTGGTCACGCGCAGCCTGACGAATATGGTGATGGAGGATTTGATCGGGCTTGACGGCGGTCACGGAATCGACGTGCAGAAAACAATTACAATTAACGCGCCCGTCGGGAAGGTTTTTGAACTTTGGAGTCGCCACGAAAACTTCCCGCACTTTATGTCCCGCGTGCGCGAGGTGAAAGACCTGGGCAATGGCCGCTATCACTGGACGGTGGCCGGGCCTGCCGGAATTTCGGTCGAATGGGAAGCCGTGATCACAAAGCTGGAACCCGACCGGTCGATCGCCTGGCAGAGCGCGCCGGGTTCGATGATCGAGCAACAGGGGACGGTTCGATTCCGATCGGAAGGCGACGACAAGACGGTGGTTGACGTCAGACTCTCTTACTACCCGCCGGCGGGAGCGGTCGGACACGCCATCGTGTCCATGTTCGGCGCTGATCCGAAGAGCGAGATGGACGATGATCTGTTGCGGATGAAGTCGTTCGTCGAAACGGGCCATCAACCACATGACGCCAGTGAAAGACAGTTACGCGGGGCTTCAGTCCGTTAGAAGGAGGAGAACGATGTTAGCCGAATTGAGCATTACCCTGCTCGGACGCGGAACTCAACTGAGCGGCGATCTGGGCAGAATTCTGAAGATCATTGATGAGAGCGGAATCCGTTACAAGCTGACGCCTTCGGGAACCTGCCTCGAAGGCGAGTGGGACGAGGTAATGGATCTGGTCAAAAGATGTCACCGCGAGGCCCGGTCTTTTTGCACTTACGTCTTAACGACGGTGAGAATTGAAGACGAGTCGGGCGCAAAAGACAAGCTGAATGAAAACATCTATTCGGTCGAACGGGCCGTAGGGCGTCAGCTTAAACATTGATCGACCTTCAGGCTTTATGCCGAGTCAATCAAGAAAATGATGCGTTTCGATGAATAACCGCATCCCCGATGTTAAGCCGAACAGGTTGCGATTAAATCAATCCTGCGTGTTCGGCGCGGAGGATGGCTTCCAGCCGCGAATGAGCGTTGAGTTTATGCAGAATGTGGTTGCCCGTTCTGTTGGGATTAAAACCGCTACCCTGGGAACTGTTCGCATTAGTTTCGGCAGCCACGCTGCTGACCTGGGGGCATATCTGAAGGCCACAGCCGCCTCGCGCTACCGGCGCGTCATAAATCGACGTGAGGGGGTCGGCAATGGCGGCACGCCTTTTGCTTTAACTGAAGACCATGGCTCAGATTCAAGGCAGATTCAGACTCGAACACGCTCATCTTCAGCAGTTGTTCGATGCGCTAACACGCCGCGGCTATCAGATTGTCGGCCCGACCGTCCGCGATCGCGCGATTGTCTACGACCAATTGAATTCAGTCGCCGACCTTCCAATGGGTTGGACTGACGAGCAGGACGGCGGCCGTTATCGCTTGAAGAAGCGTGATGATGAGGCGCTGTTCGGCTTCACTGTCGGCCCGCATTCGTGGAAACAGTTTCTGCATCCGCCGAGGCAGCGGCTGTGGCGCGCCGAAAGGCTGGGCAAGGGCTTTGAGATCATTAGCGAAGATGACAAGCCGCCGAAATACGCCTTCATCGGCGTCCGATCCTGCGACCTGAGCGCCATCGCTGTTCAGGACAGAGTAATGATGCATGACCAATACACCGATCCCATTTACCGGGCGCGGCGCGAAGACTGTTTCATTGTAGCGGTCAACTGCGGGCAGGCGGGCGGCACGTGCTTTTGCGTCTCGATGAAAACGGGGCCGAAGGCGACCTCCGGATTCGACCTCGCCATGACTGAAGTGTTGGAGGGAGAGCGCCATTACTTCGTGGTAGAGGTCGGCTCTGAGAGGGGCGTGGAAACGCTCAATGAGATGACGCATTGTGAAGCAGGCGATGAAGAGCTGGCGCGGGCGGAACAGATCGTCGCTCGCACGGCCACGCAAATGGGGCGCGTGATGGAAACCGCCGATATCAAAGAGCTGCTCTACCGCAACTATGAGCATCCGCGCTGGGACGATGTCGCCTCGCGCTGTCTGACCTGCGCCAACTGCACGATGGTCTGCCCGACCTGTTTCTGCACGACGGTGGAAGACGTGACGGATTTGACTGGCGAGCACGCCGAGCGGTGGCGCAGGTGGGATTCGTGCTTCACGATGGATTTCTCCTACATTCACGGCGGCAGCGTGCGCGCGACGCCGAGGTCGCGCTACCGGCAGTGGATGACTCACAAGCTTGCGACATGGATTGATCAGTTCGGAACTTCTGGTTGCATCGGTTGCGGGCGCTGCATCACGTGGTGTCCCGTGGGAATCGACATCACCGAAGAAGTTCGGGCGATTCGTGAAACTGAAGCGACTGGCTCGCAATCGAAGGAGGAAATTGATGGAAACGCTTGAACCACTGTTGGCGGAGCATCCTTTCTTTCGTGATCTGGCGCCGGACCACCTTCAGTTGCTCACCAGTTGCGCTAAGAACGTGCGATTCGAGGCCGGGCAGATGATCTTTCGCGAAGGTGCAGACGCCGACCAGTTCTACCTCATTCGCGAAGGACGCGTCGCGCTCGAAGTCTTCACTCCACGCGGCCCGGCGCCGATCCAGACGATCAGCGCGGGCGATGCGCTCGGCTGGTCGTGGCTGATCCCGCCATACAAATGGCGCTTTGACGCGCGCGCGATCGAGACGACACGGGCGCTGGCGCTCGATGGAAAATGCCTGCGCGAGAAGTGCGACGGGGATCCGCGCCTCGGCTATGAATTGCTCAAGCGGATCGCCGCGATCATAGCCGAGCGACTGCACGCCACAAGATTGCAAATGCTGGACGTTTACGGAGCGCATGATTGAACGATAAGCCGTTGAACGACAGACCGGCCCCGACGGGAACAAGCGATCCGATGCTGCCTGCGCCTTGGCGCGTCCGGCGATCGCGGCGCGACACGCGCGACACGTTCACGCTCGACCTCGAACCCGTGAACGTTGGCGCCAGCATTCCGTTTTTGCCCGGCCAGTTCAATATGCTCTACGTCTTCGGCGCGGGCGAAGTCCCTATCTCAATGAGCGGCGATCCGGCGAAGCCCGGCGTGATTACGCACACTGTGCGCGCCGTCGGAGCGGTGACGAAGGCGATGGGAAGGCTCAAACGCGACGACGTGCTCGGCCTGCGCGGCCCATTCGGCGCGAGTTGGCCAGTTGAAGTGGCGGCTGGCAAGGACATTGTGGTCGTCGCAGGCGGCATCGGGCTTGCGCCTCTGCGACCGGTCGTCTATCACGTTCTCGCGCGACGCGAAAAGTACGGACGAGTCGCACTGCTCTACGGCGCGCGTACGCCCGGCGACATACTTTATCGGAGCGAATTGGAAAAATGGCGCAGGCGATTCGACCTGCAAGTCGAGGTGACCGTTGACAATGTTCCCGCGGGCCAGAATTGGCGCGGTAATGTCGGAGTTGTCACAACGCTCGTCGCAGGCGCGGACTTCGATTCGGCGCAGACCATCACAATGATTTGCGGCCCGGAAGTGATGATGAGGTTTACAGTGAATGAGCTTCGAAAGCGGGGCGTGAGTGAGGAGAATATCTTCATTTCGATGGAGCGCAACATGAAATGCGCGGTCGGATTTTGCGGGCACTGCATGTTCGGCCCGACTTTCATTTGCAAGGACGGACCGGTCTTTCGCTTCGACCGTATTGAGCCGTGGCTGAGCAAACGGGAGATTTGAAGTGGCGCGCAAACGCAAAAAACTCGCCGTCTGGAAATTCGCTTCGTGCGACGGCTGCCAGTTGAGCCTGCTCGATTGCGAAGACGAACTGCTTGCCGTCGCGGAGGCGATGCGGATCGCTTACTTCGTAGAGGCGTCGCGCGCTACTGTTAAGGGGCCATATGACCTGTCGCTGGTCGAGGGATCGATCGCAACCCCGCAAGACGCCGAGCGCATTCGGCAGGTGCGCCGCGCGTCAAAATACCTGGTGACCATCGGCGCCTGCGCCACCGCCGGCGGCGTTCAGGCGCTGAGGAACTTCCGCGACGTGCGCGAGTTCATCAACATCGTTTACGCCACGCCCGAATACATCAGCGCGCTCGACCAGTCCACTCCCATTTCGGCGAACGTCAAAGTCGATTTCGAGCTGCAGGGATGCCCGATCAACAAGCGCCAGCTCATCGAGGTCATCAGCGCCTTCCTCAATGATCGCAAGCCAAACACGCCGCCGCACGGCGTATGCGTGGAATGCAAGCTGCGCGGAAACGTGTGCGTGATGGTGGCGCACGGAACGCCCTGTCTCGGACCCGTAACTCACGCGGGCTGCGGGGCGCTTTGCCCTACATATAACCGCGGTTGTTACGGCTGCTACGGGCCGAAGGAGACGCCGAATACAGCTTCTTTGAGCGCGTGGTTCGGCGGCCTGGGCGTTGGGGAGCTGGACCTGGTACAAATCTACCGCACCTTCAACGCATGGGCTCCGGCCTTCCGCCAGGAGAGTGAAGCGCATGAAAACCGGGACGATCAAAGTTGACTACCTCGCCCGCGTCGAGGGCGAAGGCGCGTTGTACATCAAGGTAAAGGGCGGCCAGGTCAAGGATGTTCGTCTGAAAATATTCGAGCCGCCGCGTTTTTTCGAGGCCTTTCTGCGTGGGCGGCATTACAGCGAAGCGCCGGACATCACGGCCCGCATCTGCGGCATCTGCCCCGTCGCTTACCAGATGAGCGCCGCTCACGCGATGGAGGACGCTTTCGGCGTCAAAGTGGACGGGCAGTTGCGCGCGCTGAGGCGATTAATCTATTGCGGCGAATGGATCGAAAGCCATTCGCTGCACATCTTCCTGCTGCACGCGCCGGACTTCCTCGGCTATGAGGATGCGTTCGAAATGGCGAAAGATCACCGCGCCGTCGTCGAACGCGGGCTGAGGTTGAAGAAGGCAGGCAATGAAATCATCGCGCTGCTCGGCGGGCGCGAGATTCATCCGATCAACGTGCGCGTCGGAGGCTTTTACAAACTGCCTACGAAGCGTGACCTGCTTCAGCTCGCCGACGCGTTGAAACTGGCGCGCGACGAAGCGCTTGAGACCGTGCGATGGACGGCCACGCTCAACTTTCCCGATTTCGAGCAGGAATACGAATTCGTCGCGCTACGCCACGCGAACGAATATCCTTTCAACGAAGGCCGAATTGTTTCCAACCGTGGTTTGGACATCGCGCCGAGCGCATTCGATGAAAACGTGATCGAGGAGCAGGCGCCTTACTCTAACGCCCTGCATTCAACGCTCAAAGGTCGCGGCGCTTACCTGGCTGGTCCTCTGGCGCGCTATAACCTGAATTTCGACAAGCTGTCGCCACTGGCGCGGGAAGCCGCGCTTGAAGCGGGGCTGTCGTCCGAATGCCGCAACCCGTTCCGGAGCGTCATCGTGCGCAGCGTCGAAGTTTTGTACGCCTGTGATGAAGCTTTGCGCATCATCGATGAGTACGAAGCGCCGGACGAGCCGGCAGTCGAAATCGTCCCGCGCGCAGGCGTCGGATACGGTTGCACCGAAGCGCCGCGCGGTCTGCTCTATCACCGCTACCGGATTGACGAGCAGGGGTTGATCGCCGACGCGAAAATCGTCCCGCCGACATCGCAAAATCAGAAGCGCATCGAGACCGATCTCCGCCAGTTTGTGCCCCACTATATCGATCTGCCGAAGGAGCAACTGACACGGCGGTGCGAGCAGGCGGTGCGCAATTACGACCCGTGCATCTCCTGCGCGACCCATTTCCTGCGGCTCGAAATCGAGCGCGAATAGAGATGTCGCAATCCCTCCCATTGATCATCGGAATCGGCAATGAATATCGCGGCGATGACGCGGCAGGCTTGATCGTAGCTCGCCGGTTGAAGGAGCGTCTCGCGGACTCTGCCAAGGTTATTGAACAAAGCGGCGATGGCGCGTCGCTGATGGAGGCTTGGCGGGGCGCGGAGACGGTGATCATCATCGACGCAATGATGTCGGGCGCGCCGCCGGGGACGATCCGCCGGCTTGACGCGAGCGCGCAGCCGAGCTTGAAAGAGGCCTTCCGCTGCTCCACGCATGCCTTCGGCGTGGCCGAGGCGATCGAGTTGGCGCGCGCCCTCACGCGACTTCCCCAAAGTCTGGTAGTCTTCGGAATCGAAGGGAAAAACTTCTCCGCTGGCGTTGGCCTATCGCCCGAAGTCGAAAGGGCTGTTGGCGGAGTGGTCAGACTGGCGCTTACAGAGGTTAATCTTTGAGGAAAGCGGGAATGTGGCAAAAGACAAGGTGCTCGTGGTTGATGACGATTCGGCGATTCGCTACACGCTGACTGAAGCGCTGCGCGCTTGGGGATACGACCCGCTCGAAGCCTCGACGGTGGCCTCTGCGTCGGTATCGTTTAAAGAGATTGAAGAGTATAGGCCCGAGCAGTGATTCCAAAGTCGTCGTCACACTGCATTCCCCGCATTGCGATTCGCGATCCCAATAACGGCATTCCATCATAAGGCGCCAGCCAACCCTGCGGGCTGCTGGCGCGACGCGCTTTACTCCGCCTGACTGCCATCATGCGGATTTTTCCCCTCCCGGTTGGTAATTTTCCCCAACACAATCAGGTTTCGCATTGTGGGGCAAGGATTTTTGCGCGGCACAGGCATTGCCATTGAGAAGCGCAGGAGGGCGTTGCGCGATTATGCGACGCGAAAATATATGAGAAAAGCGATGAAAATTTTGTTGGCTGTTGACGGTTCGGAAGCCGGCCTCGCGGCGGTCGAAGAGGCCGCCAGAACTCCGTGGCCTGAGGGGAGTACGGTGAGGATTGTTTCCGTAACGGATATTCCCTTTCCGACACAGCAATGGGCGATGCCCATGCCGACAAGCTCCTACGAGGAATGGGAGCGGATTTTTGAAGAGCGGTCCGTCGAGAACACGGCGCAAGCAATGGCGCGATTCGGCGAGATCGCCGGCGCGCGAACTGAGGCGCAGGCGAAAACGCTCAAAGGAGATCCGAAAATAGCCCTCCTCGACGAGGCCGAGCGCTGGGGCGCGGATTTGATAATTGTAGGATCGCACGGCTACAACGCGCTGGAGAGGCTCTGGCTCGGTTCGGTGTCGCGCGCAGTCGCTTCACACGCGAAATGTTCCGTCGAGATCGCGCGGCGACGTAAGGCTCAGGGCGCCGAGGGAGATGCGATGAGGATTCTGCTCGCGGTTGACGGCTCCGAATTCGGCGACGCGGCCGTGGAGGAGATCGCCAATCGTCCCTGGCCGCCGGGCAGCGAAGTTCACGTCATTTCCGTAATTCACCTGCCATTCACACCGACTCCGGAGACGTGGGCATTGCCGGATTCCTACTACTCCAAGCTGGAAAAAGCAGGGCGCGAGCTGGCGGGGGCGGCGATTAACCGCGCCACCTCTCGATTGCTCGATAGCAATACTGAGCGGGAGGCGCCTTTGACTTTGACGAGCGAGGCCATCGTGGGCCATGCGGCGGAAACGATCATCGAGACGGCTAAGAAGTGGGGCGCCGATCTGGTTGCGCTCGGATCGCATGGCCGCCGTGGATTTAGTCGCTTCCTGCTCGGCTCGGTCTCATATGCGGTCGCGTCGCACGCGCCTTGCTCCGTCGAGATTGTGTGTAAATCAATTTTGCAGGAGGGGGGAAAATGAGTATCGGCAAACTTGGAAACACTGATGCGCTGGCTATCCTGCACGAAGGAACCCTGGGGAGGCTCGGCTGTATCGCCGCAGCTTGGCCATACGTCGTGCCGGTGAATTACTACTTCGACGGAGAGAACATTTACATCCACACGCTGCCTGGCAAAAAACTGGACGCGCTGCGCGCTAACCCTCGTGTCTGCCTGCAGGTGGATGAGATCAAAGATCCATATAATTGGCGCAGCGTGATCGCCTACGGGACATTTGAGGAGGTTTCCAACGTAGAGACCAAAGAAAATGTTCTGACCAGGCTCTACAGCCGGTTGCCGCATATGACGCCGGTCGAATCGAGGCTGGTCAATGGCATGAAAGAGACCATCGTTTTTCGCATCAAAGTGGAAGAGGTAACGGGCATGGCCGAGGAATGGTGAAGACGGGTTCACAAATCGCAGTTCCTGCGCGCGCAGCGGATGCAGAGCATCCGCACGCTCGCCGGCGGCAATGCCCACGAACTGAATAACGCGCTCTCGCCGATACTCACCACGGTGGAGTTGCTGCAGATGCGGCTCAATTGCGAAATTCCATTGTGGGCGTTTGTCCGGGATTCATAAATGAGTCTCTTTCGGTTAAAGCGGAGTTCAATTAAGCGCGCCAGCGGCGGTTGTTTCTTCAAGTTTCTTCAAGCGATAACGTAACTGATCGCGCGAAATGCCCAGCGTCTCCGCAGCCCTCGTTTGATTGCCGCCGCTGCGCCTCATCGCCTGCTCAACCAGGCTCATCTCCACCGATTCGAGTTGGACCACTTCGGGCGGCAGACGGAACGGCTCGTCAAGACTCTTGTCCACGGCCTTCTGAGAGGCGGCCTTTGCTCGCGTCACTGCGGCTTCTTACGGTTCCTCGGCTAACTGGACTTCTGGCGTGACGCCGCGCGGCAGCCAATTCGCGGTGATCAGGTCGTCATCTTCGAGGATCATCGCCCGCCCGCTCGATCACGTTGCGCAGTTCCCGCACGTTGCCGGGCCACTCGAAGCGGCGGAAAATCTCCGCCGCTTCGGGCGTGACACCGCTGATGCGCTTCCTGAGCGTTTCGTTGAAGTGTTTGATGCTCGGAAATCGATATCGCCCAGTTCATGACGAACAACTGACGAGCAGTCGCCGGCAATGAAAAAGAGCAACCTATGCGCCAGCGACACATCGCCCGCAGAGCCTTGACTCTTGCCTTCAACCATCCCGACGCTGCGCGAGGTTCCCCAATTCACGGCAGGAGATTGCGTAAACACACACACCTGCGCCGGCCTCACTCAGTTTTTCTCGGTAAATGGCGGCGCCAATCGGCGGCATAGTGGTTGCTTATTCACGCTGTGGAATGTTCCCTGGAAGCGCAGGCATCCTCGCCTGCCTGCTTTGCGGGAGTGACCTTATTCGGGAGCAAGCAGGCGAGGACGGGCGGCGCTCCCAGAGGAGGAAAAGATGATGAAAAATACAAACCGAATGAAGATTCTGATCGCCTACGACGGCTCTGAAGGCGCTGAATCAGCCATTGACGATCTGAAGCGGGCGGGGTTGCCGCGTCGCGCTGAAGCTATAGTGCTGACGATCGCAGAAGAGCTGATTCCCATGCCGACCAGTATCGGCGGAGTCGATACGACCTTCGCCAAAAGCCTTTTGGAGGAGGAGAAGGGTTCATTGGCGCTGGCTAGGCGGGCGCGCTCGCGAATCCAGTCGATCTTTCCCGGTTGGGAAATACTGGCCGAGGCGGCAATCGGATCGCCGGGCAGCGAGATCATCGCCATGGCCGATGAATGGAGTCCTGACCTGATCGTGGTCGGCTCTCACGGCCGCACGGCGCTCGGCCGGTTGTTTTTCGGCAGCGTCTCGCAAAAAGTGATCAATGAGGCTCGATGCTCGGTGCGCGTGGCTCGCGGGCGAATTGTCGAACCCGACGTCCCGGCGCGCATCATCGTCGGCGTGGACGGGTCCGAAGAGGCTGACGCGGCTGTTGAAGAGATCGCTTCACGGGACTGGCCGGTTGGGAGCGAGGTTCGCATCGTCAATTCGGCGTGGACAATCCCTCCGGCGAGAGAGGCGGGAACCGCTGTTAATTACGCCGAGTGGATCGCGCAAGAAACCGAGCAGGTGAGGAAGATGGTAAATAGCGCGGCGGAAAAGCTCGGATCGGCGGGGCTGAAGGTCTCGACGGTGGTGAAGGAGCAGGAGCCGAAAGCGCTGCTGTGCAGCGAGGCTGAAGATTTGATGGCCGATTGCATTTTCGTCGGAGCGAGAGGGATGGGGCGGCTCGAAAGAATCCTGCTCGGCAGCGTGTCGTTGGGAGTCGCGACGCGCGCTCATTGCTCTGTCGAAGTTGTCCGGACGGGAAATAAGGCATGACGCGAGGCGGCGCCATATGAAGACGCTCAAGGTATGGCAGATAGGCAATCTTACACTTCTCCTCTTGCTCGGGCTCAGTTCAGGCGCAGGCACTAACGCCTATGCCCAGGAGTTGCGGGACCTGTTCCGTCAGGTGAGGGCGTCAGTGGTCACTGTGCGGACCATCTAGAGAGAGATAAAGCCGCAATCGAAGGGCGAATTTGTGAAGACGCCGGGAATCGGTTCCGGCGTTCTGATTTCGGTGGACGGAAAGGTCATGACGGCGGCGCACATCGTGCAGGCGGCCGATCGCGTCGTCGTCTAGTTCACCGAAGGCGCCGTGACCGAAAAAGAAGTGTGGGCCGGCGACGGCCAACGTATGGACTACGACCTGCTGGCGCTGATCCTGCCGATTCAAGGTCCGGTTGAAACCAGGTACATCGGCGTCACTGAGTAGCGCGGCTTCAACAGATTCGCGGCAGTTGCTCGCCAGTGAGCATGTCAACGATCCGGGCGCCGCCGATCCGGCTCTTCAATGTCACGACTGCGGATGAGGCGTCCGCCACCTTGCCAATTATTGAAGCGCCGCCGCCGAATCCGCGTCTAATCAATCTTCACGTACTCGACCTGCATTTCGCGGCCCGCCGTGATGTTCAGTAGTTCGCCGCATACCGGACAGAGCAAGTTGAAATCATCCATTGTCACTTCAATGCCCGCGCAGTTCCGGCATTCGACGCGCAGCCGTAACGTTTCCACCTCCAGCTCGGCGTATTTGGCGAGCGTTCCTTTTTTCAGAACTTGAAATGAAAACTCAAGAGCGTCTCCGACCACGCCTCTGAACTCTCCGATCCTGAGCTTGATCTGCCTAACCTTCGCCGAGCCGCGCCGGCGCGCCACGCCTTCGGCGATCTCGATCACGTTCTGTGCAATCGCGGCTTCGTGCATATCACTCAGTCAAGAGCCGGGGCGGCGGTCAGCACTTTATCACTGAATTGAATCTCGTGTAGGTGGGCGTAGAGTCCCCCGCGCGCCAGTAGTTCGTCATGCGCGCCCGATTCCACGACAACTCCGTCTTGCAAGACGAAGATTACATCCGCCCTCCTGACCGTCGTCAGCCGGTGCGCGATCACGATGGCGGTTTTGTCCCGCGTCAATCGGCCCAGCGCCTCGAAGACCAATTCTTCTGACGCCGCATCTAGCCCCGAACTCGGCTCGTCGAGGATCAGGATCGGCGAGTCGCGAATGATGGCCCGAGCGATCGCGATGCGCTGGCGCTGCCCGCCCGAGAGCGTGGCGCCGCGCTCGCCGATCACCGTGTCGTAGCCCTGCGGCATCCGCTCAATGAATTCGTCCGCGTTCGCCAGTTTGGCGGCCCTGATGATCTCATCGCGTGTGGCTTCCGGCTTGCCGTAAGCGATGTTCTGCCAGACCGGCGCGTGGAAGAGCAGTGTCTCCTGCAAGACGAAGCTGACCTGCTGGCGCAGCGATCTGACGGTGAAACTGCGCACGTCCGTTCCGTCAATCATCACTCGACCTGACTGCGGGTCATAAAAACGCGGGATGAGGCTGGCGAGCGTCGACTTGCCCCCGCCGGTCGGCCCCACGAGCGCGACGAACTGGCCCGGTTTGATGGTCAAGCTCACGTCTTTCAGCACGGGGCGTTCATCCTGGTAGCCGAACGTGATCCGATCGAACGTGACCTCGCCTTTGAATTTGTGCGCCTGACGCGCCCCCGGCAAGTCGCGCGCTTCGCGCTCCGCCTGAATCACTTCCTTGATGCGCTCGGCGCCGACCATCGCCTTCGAGACCACGTCGGCCATCTTCGAGAGGTCGCGCATCGGCTTATACAGCTTGCCGAGGTAGAGCAGAAAGACGACCAGGGCGCCCATGGTAAGTTCGCCCGCGAGCGCCAAATGCGCGCCGTACCACAGCACGATGGCCGTGCCGACGGCGACGATGACTTCGACGACGGGCGAGAGCCTGGCTTTGATGCTGCGCGCCCGTAGCGCAATTTCCATACTCGCGCGGCTCTCGCGGTCGAGGCGTTTCTCTTCGTAATCCTCCCGCGCGAAGGCTTTGACCACGCGGATGGAGGAGAGCGATTCCTCGACGACGGAGACGATCTCGCTCTCCTTCTTCCTCAAGTCGCGCGCGGCGCTCTTGATGCGGCGGGTCAGGCTGTAAACCTCTACGAAGAGGACGGGGGCGACCAGGAGCGCGATCAGAGTAAAACGCCAGTTGAGGTAGAACATCAGCGCGACTATGCCCGCCAGTTTGAGCGTGTCCACCACCATCCCCAGCAGCGCCGACGAGATGAAGTCTTGAATGGCGTCGATGTCCACCGTCACGCGGCTGATCAGATCACCGACCTTGCTGCGGTCATAATAAGATAAGGACAGCCGCTGGATGTGGTGATAGACGGCC
>DATCXQ010000651.1:0-10352 GCA_036565725.1 Blastocatellia bacterium | reverse complement strand
CACGCCGCCGCCGCTGTCAGATCCCCCGCCCTTTTGCAACCCCGATTGGATGAGGTAGATGGTCACAACCCCGGTCGCCACTGCGCCGAGCACCTGGGCCACGATGCGGCTCAGGGCGTTCGCGCTGAACCAACTGTTTTTTTCTTTTTCCTTTTTCTTTTTCTTTTTCTCGCCCTTGTCATCATCGCCGTTCGCGGCGGATTGCGCCAGCGACCACGAGGCGGCATCTATTCGCTGTGGCGCCTGGGCCACGTAGGTCGGGGGGCGCGTCGTGGCGCGGAGTCGAATCTCATTGATGGCGTCGGGCGAGAGCCGGGCGGTCTTATTCTCCGCAGTTTCGGCCGGGTTGCGGAAGGTCAGCAGCGCCTGGCCCAACTGGATCTTGTCGCCGTGCTGCAACACCTGCGATTCATTGCCGAGCTTGCGCCCGTTGACGAAGGTGCCGTTGCTGCTGCCGAGGTCGACGATGTTGTAACCGCCGTCGCGCGCCAGCACGATGGCATGAGTGCCGCTCACCGTCGGGTCCGAGAGCACGATGCGGTTGTGCGGGGCCTTGCCGATCTCGGTTTCGAGCTGATCGAGCGACGCCTCGATCTTTTCGCCGGACGGCATTACGCCGACCAGGCGGGGCTTGAAGAACTTGTCCAGATGCGCGGCGATCTCGCCCGGCGTTGCCAGGCGCAGCGAAGCTTTTTTGCCCGTGACGCTCTCGGCCTCATCAACCGTGGCCTTGTCGGTAGGGTCGGCGACGGCGAGCGCCAAACGGTCGGGCTGCATGATGACCGGGCAAACCAGCCGTTCAAGCAGGAATTGCGGGCGCAGCGCTGCGGCGACAGGCCCATCAACGTCCATCGTCGTTAATTCGACCGGAGGAAGGTTGAACGTGCGGCTCATCAGGTCGCGCAACTCCGTCTCATTAGTCAGTCCTTCTTCGATCAGGGCGCGGCAAAGACGGCGTCCGCGCGCGTCGCGCCCGCGAATGCGTTCGACCTCGCCCTGGGCTACCAGGCTGGAAGAGACCAGCGCGGCGGCCAGCGCGTCTTCGGTCAACGCGGCGGGTTTAGGAGAAGGCGGCGCCGGAGGCGGAACCGGCGTCCCGGTTGCGTTCATAATCAGCGTGCGCTGCGGCATCGTGAGGGTATCGCCCGCCTCTTTCAGCCGGAACGTCAACGCGCAATGCCCCATCTTAATCAGATCGCCGTGCTGGATGGCGCGCGGTTCGGCGCCTAAGCGCGCGTCGTTGACCAGCGTCCCGTTGCGGCTGCCGAGATCGACGATTTTATATGCGCCGTCCTCGAAGCGGATGACAGCATGCGCGCTGGAGACCGAGGCGTCAGCAAGGATGATGTCGTTTTGCGGCCCCTTGCCGATGGTCACTTCATTCTGTGTTATGTCGCGCTCCACCACGCTGCCGTCGCGCAATATTATGCGCAACGTTGCTTCTGGCTGCGGCGACTTTGCGTCGTCTTTTGGGACCGCCATAGTCGTTCGTTTGGGAGATTGCCCGAGAGACGCGCTGTTCGGAGCAACAGCTTTCTCTGGTGTTTCAGGCGCCGTTTCATGCGCTTCAAGCGAAGCCGCCGGCTGGTTTTTGTCAATTTGGCCCAGCGGCGCGGATATGGGGCGCAAATCGGCCCCGCACTGGTTACAAAACCGGCTTACTTCACGCGGGATCGGGGCCTTGCATTGAGGACATACGTTAATCATTCAGGATATGTCAAAGTCAATCACGCCTGCGGACAGGCCGTGAAAATCATTTTATAACTTCAAACAGCCACGGATGCTAAATCAGTTTGCGGGCTAAATCAATTGTGACGGAGAGAGGGGACAAGGGGAGAGGGAGCAAGGGGGGACAAGAAGACAAGGAGAAGGGATTTCTTTCTCCCCGTCTCCCCTTCTCCTTGTCTCCTTATCCTTATTCCCTACTCCCGTTCTTTTTGGAACCTACGCGCAAGGGCTTCGTAAGGTATAATCGCCGTTCGACATCCGACGGCGTGGTCCTAACAAACAGCCGTTTTTGTTTGAGTAATCCTATCGTTTCGCTCACTTAGTGGGCGAGAGCCGTTTTTGAGCAGGAGCGTTGATGAACAAAAGACTGGTCTTGACGGCGTCATTCGCACTGGTTGCGGCGTTCTTCTTCGGCGCCGCGTGGGCGCATGCATGGCAAGGAACGCAAACACAGGCAGCGCAAAAACAAGGCGGCGCCGGTGATGTTCCTCCCGCCGAAAACCGCGGCGACCTTCGACAGCAGACCTTCGAGATCGTCTGGCGCACGGTGAAAGAGAAACATTTTGATCCCGCGATGGGCGGGGTCGATTGGGACAGGGCGCATGAAACTTACGCTCCCAGGGTCGCCGCCGTCAAGAGCGATCGTGAACTCTATCCGCTGTTGCAGGAGATGCTCGGGCTTCTTCGCCAATCCCATTTCAACATCATTCCACCCGAATCTCTCACGCCAGATGATCAGAATGAGCCGTCTGGCGGTGGCGTCGGCATCGACCTGCGCCTGGTCGGAGGCGCGGCGATGATAACGCGCGTCGAGCCGGATTCGAGCGCCTCGAGGGCCGGGTTGCGCCCCGGATTCCTGATCAAACAGGTCGGCGATAGACCCGTTGAAGAGATCATCGCGGCATTTGCGAAAAGCGCCGAACGGGCGGAAATCAAAAATATCCACATGACCCGCAGCGTCCTGGCCGCGACGGGCGGCGAGCCTGGAGCGCCGGTGAAAATCGTCTACATGGACGACAAAAACCGGCCGCGCGAAACTACTCTCACGAGAGAGAAATTGAAAGGCGAACTTTCGCCGAGGTTTGGCAATTTTCCTCCACAATACACCGAGTTTGAGACGAAGCGGATAGCCAACGGCGCCGGCTACATTGGCTACATCCGGTTCAATATTTTCACTTCGCCTGTGATCGAAAAACTCAAGGCTGCCATCAGCGGCTTCGGCGACGCGGACGGGATGATCTTCGACCTGCGCGGGAATCCGGGCGGGATCGGCGGCATCGCCACGGCCATCGCCGGCAGGATCTGTGACGAGCAGGGGTCGCTCGGCGTGATGAAGATGCGCAGCAGCGAGTTGAAGTTCGCCTTCTTCCCGCAGGAGAATCGCTACGCCGGGCCGGTCGCCGTCCTGATCGACGGGATGAGCGCTTCGACCAGCGAAGTCTTTTCGGGCGGGGTCCAGGAGATCGGCCGCGCCGTCATTGTCGGCGAACGCAGCGCCGGCGCCGCGCTGCCATCGTATATTCAAAAGCTTCCCACCGGCGCGCTCTTCCAATTCGCCGTCGCCGACTTCAAGACGCCCAAAGGCGTCCTGATCGAAGGGCGCGGCGTGATCCCCGACGTCGAAGCGCGGTATGATCGCGCGTCATTGCTCGCCGGCCGTGACGCGCAACTGGAAGCGGCTGTCAAGCAGATCCGCAAATCGCGGGGAAAGGCGCCGCTGAAATGACGGGGACAGACTTTGGTCTGCCCGTCGCGTGAATTGTGGCCTGACCAAAGCCCGTCCCACTTAACAGCGCCATGCGCATAAGCGCGCGGACAGACTAGATGATCTCTTGGGTTATAAAATTCACCGAGGTCAAAAACAACATCGAGATTGAAGAGGCGAAATTCAACAAGCCTTCAAACTGAAACATTCAACTTGGAAAGGGAAAAATTATGAAACGAATTGCACTGATCCTGGCCTTCGCCATGTCAGCGGCCCTCACGTCAACCGCGCAGGACAAGACGAAATCGGAGGCTCAGGGGAAACCCGAGGCGCCAAAATCAGCGGCTCCGAAGACTGACGCAAAAGACGCGGCGCTGCCGACGGTTGACGCCATTCTCGACAAAAATGTCAAAGCCGTCGGCGGCAAGGAAGCTATTGAGAAGATTACGTCGCGCTCGATAAAAGGCTCCTTCGAGATCGAAGCGCTCGGCGTGACCGGCGCGCCAGTCGAAATATTCGCCAAAGCTCCGAACAAGAGCTCAACGAAGATAGATATCCCTGGCTTCGGCGTGGTCAACAGGGTCTTCGACGGCGCGATGGGTTGGGATTCGAACCCTATGACCGGATTGCGCGAACTGAGCGGCCCCGAACTGGCGCAGTTTAAGCGCGGAGCTGACTTCTACCAGGAACTCAACTTGAAGAAGCATTACGCCAAGATGGAAGTGAAGGGCAAAGAAAAGGTCGGTTCTTACGAGACTTACTTGATCGAAGCCACTCCCGCCGAAGGAAGCCCCGAAAAGTTCTACTTCGATGTCAACACAGGCCTGCTCGTCCGTCATGATGCGGAGGCTGAAACCCCGCAGGGGAAGACGCTGTTTCAAACCTACTTGGAGGATTACAAGCCCGTGGACGGCATCCAAATCCCCCATACGACGAAGCAGTCCAGCCCGGAGATAACCTTTGTCATAAAAATTACCGAGGTCAAAAACAACGTCGAGATTGACAACGCGAAATTCAACAAGCCTTCAAACTGAAACATTCAACAATGGGGAATAAGGAGTGGGGAGTAGGGAATGGGGGAAGTGTCCCTTTATTTCGTTATCCCCCACTCCCCTCAGATCATCGCTGATCGTGCGGAACACTGATAATCGCCGTCGCCGTCGCGGTGTTCCCCGCCTCATCAGCTAATGTCGCCACCACCTGATAGACGCGGCCATCGAGATCATATCCGCGGCGTCTGGCCTCCACCGCCAACTGATCGGCCCACATGGCGGAAGCGCCTTTCAGCGAGCGCGACGGGATGCCGAGCGGTAATCCATATTCATCCATCACGACATAGCTCACTTCGGTCAGGCTGGAACCCGCATCAGTCCCGGCGCCGATAATGTCGATCAGGACGGTCTTCCCGTTCGGCGGCCAGACGACCGAGGGGTCGGCGGAAAGGCTGATGGTTGGCGCGGTCTGGTCTATCTTGATCGTTAGACTTTGCGCCGCTTCGACGTTGCCGGCGTTATCGACCGAGCGGTAGTGAATGGTCTTGATCCCGTCCGAGAGGAGCGCAAGATTGCCGGTGTAAGGCTCCCAGGTCGCCCCGCCGTCAGTTGAAAACTCGGTCCTGGCCACGCCCGAACAATTGTCCGAAGCGCCGAGCGTCACTGTAACCGCGCTTCTATACCAGCCGTTCGCGCCGTCGGGCAAGGCCGGCGTGAATGTCGCGGCGGTCATCGGCGCTACGCTCTCCACGCCCAGGTCGGCGGTCGTTACCACCCCCGCCGTTACCGTGGCGACGCATGAATAAAGGACCTCGGCGTCCAACTCGGCCTTCACCAGATATCGCCCCGGGGTCAAATCCACGCCGCCGTAGAAACCGCCGCCGTCGGTCGCCCCTCCGCGAGTGGCGCGAGTGTCGAGATTTTCAATCGTAACCGTCGCGGTATCGAGCGGCGTCCCGTCTGATCGCTTCGCAAAGCCCATCAAGTGGCCGACCGTGGGCGAGGTTTTCCACGCGAGCGCCGGGATTGTAGCCGGGAGGGCGAAGACCGGCGTCGGGTTGGTCGCCGTGTCTTCGTAGAGCGTGACGCCGTCGATGGACTTGCCGGTGGTCAATCCCGAAGCGAATTCGGCGAATGGCCGCGCCGGCGTATTCTGCCCCGACGGGAGCGAGAAGGGATTGCCGGTGACCGCGACGTTGGAGGTCGCCATCGAAAAAAGGATCACTCCGAGCGCGCTGTTCCCCGCGCCCGACGGAGCCAGCGCTCGCCGCGCCTGACGCAATGATCCTTCGACGGCGTTAAGAAAAACGCCGTTTCCGATCACCACGGCGCGATTGTATTGATGGTTCTTCGCCCACTCATTCCACCGTTCGTAGAGCGGGACCTCGGTCGTCGAATGCTCGCGCTTGTAATTCATCGGCATGGCGATGTCGAGAATGCCCTCTTCGGTCCAGGCCCGCCAATCCTGATAGACTCGCCAGAAAGCCTCCGCCGAATTCCACCCAGGCTCGGTCGTCGGGCCTCCGCCGAACGCGATCAGCGACGCCGACACCTTCAGATGAGGCTTTATGGCGATGGCGTTGAGATATACGCGACGAACCAGATTGCTGACCTGATCGCGGCGCCATTGGTTCCAGAGCGGATTGTTCTGCGCCGGAGGCGGCGATCCGGGCGCGATACCGTGGCGTCGCTGAAAACGCGCCACGCTGGTTTCGTTGTAGCCGATATTAGTTCCTGTCGAAGGCGTCTGACCGGGGACGGAAATTTCCGGATAGCGGATGCGATCCAGGTGCAGCCCGTCAATTTCGTAATTGCGCGCTAGATGCAGCAAGACGTCCGCCGTATATGCCGCCGCGTCCGGGTGGCCCAGGTCCAGCCAGAAGTCCGATCCGACCCGATGTCCCTGGAAGCTGACGCCATTGGCCCCATCCGGCAATAGCGTGCGCGTCAGCCAGTTGTTCGGCCCCTGGACGATCTGCTGTGTGGCCGGGTTATAACCGCCGTGAAGGTTGAAGACATGGTTCGGATTGGTCGGCGGCCCCAACGTGGCGCTCGGGGCGAAGTTCGGGTTCTTGTTCCAAACCGCGCCGATGATTACGAAAGCATGAACCTCGATCCCGCTGGCGTGCGATTCGACGATCAAATCCTGAAGAGGATCGAAACCCGCCACGATCGGCGCGAAGTCCGGCGGCGGCTCGAGAGAGTTGAGGTACCAGGAGTCGCCGCGCCGCCGCACCTGCGCGAAGATCGCGTTCGCGTTGGCCGCTTTGGCGTTGTTCACGACGGCGACGACGTCACTGTGGTTGTTCAGCGTGGTGTTGAATGTGTCTACCCAGAAGGCCCGGTACTGGCTGACACTCTGCGCCGACGCGTTGGCCGAAGCCATTGACATCCCGATAATGAACAGGGCGCCAAGACGGACAATCCAAAGTGGACGACCACCAGCGCCGAGACTGAGATTTGTTCGCTTCCGCATGGTGCTTCCTCCGAATCCCCCAGGAGCGTTAGGAATGGGACTTATAGGACTTATGGGATCTATAGGACTCAATAAATCCTATGAGTCCTATAGATCCCATAAGTCCTATTCACGGCGCCCTCAGGGGTAGATATATCTCGGGTCAAAGAATTGTTCAGTGAGACTAATCCGAGCGGCGGGCAGTGTAAAGTAGAGTTCGATTCAGGTCAACCGGATGATAGGAATTCAGGAACTCTGTATTTTTCTGCAGATCCGACATTGACGCGCTCGTCCGATCACTCTATCCTGTCGGCGCCGGTACAGCATAGCCTTGGTCGCTAGTCATATGTAGTCATATGATAGACAACAGCCTGACCTCTGCGTCATTCGACAGCCTACTCGCCCAACTCGGTCCGGATCGCGAAAGCGCAGCGCGGGCCTATATCGAACTTCGCCGCGCATTGTTCATTTTCTTCGCGACGCGCGGCGCGGCGAGCCCGGACGAGATGACGGACGAAACTATCAACCGGGTGGCCCGGCGTTTGAGCGAGGGGGAGCGGATCACTGCTGAGACCCCGTCAAATTATTTTTACGGCGTTGCCCGCAACGTCTGGCGCGAGAGTCTGGCCAAGAGCAACGTCTTGATTCCTCTGTCAGACGACGATCCTGCGGAGCGCGCGCAGGCCACGCCCTATGACCTGCTCCTTAGCGCCAGCGAGCGAATCGAAACCGAGCTCAGGCACGAGTGCTTAGAAAAATGTCTGGGGCGACTCGATCAGGAAGATCGCAATCTAATCATCTCCTATTATCAATTCAGCGGCGGCGAAAAGATCGAAAACCGCAAGAGACTCGCCACGCATCTGGGACTGGCTAACAATACTCTCAGACAAAGGGTCGCGCGATTGCGGAGCAGACTCGCCGAATGCGTAGCTATATGCCAGAGTTCCCGCCGCACGCCATAATCCCGATTGATTTGGAAAAACCCGTGTAACGAATCCGCGATTTATTCATTTCTGATCAGGAGTCTTTCCGAAAAGTTCGACTTACAGCCTGCGACGCGGGCTGTAGCAAAAAGTCTGGGGCATCCGGCCCATGAAAAGGGCGACATCATATGGACTGCCGCCCTTTTCACGGGCCGGATATCTTGTCGGTTTTTCTTCCCAGAGTTCCACTGACGCCACACCCCGGACTCCGGCGCCGGCGCCCACTACACGCCCCGGGTTCTAGGTCTTGCTTTGGGTTTCGGCGGACGAGGAATTATGTCTTACGAAATTAGCGAGATTGCAACAATCAGGAAATATATACTGGGCGATCTGCCCGAATCAGAAGCGGAGCGGATCGAGATACGGTACTTCGCTGACGGTCAGACTGTTGATGAAGTCTGGGCGGCGTTCGGCGACCTGGCCGAAGAACAATTGAGCGGCAACCTACCCGAAAGCGAAGCGCGACGGTTCGAGCAAAGGTTGCGAACATCGCCCGCCTTGCGCGCATTGCTCGAGAATGAAATAGCGATCCGTGATTATGCGACAAGAATTACTGCGGGAGTCTCTCCGCAGGCTAAAGGCGATGATTCGGTCGCGGGCGGCTCGCGCCAGTGGCGGCTATCCGGCGCCTTTTTCAGGACGCCTCGGCTCATGTTCGTGGGCGTCGTCGCGCTAATCGCTCTTGGCGCTCTGGGCGCATGGCTCGGATTGATGGCCCCTGAGGACCAGAATCCCGCGAGTTCGCAGCAAGCCAAAACCCAAGCACAAAAGGGGCCGGGAGGCGTGGCGCAGCCGACGCTTGATTCGCGTCGTCCACCCGGGTCCGAGCGCAACGTAAGTGAAGGGACGGCAGAAGGCAAAAAAGGCGCCACATCTCAGCCCGACCAGCATAAATCGGCGCCGGAAAATAGCAGAAAAACCACGGCCACATTTCTGTTGTTGGCGGCAGGAACCAGAGGAGAAGAAAGCAATCCGACATTGGAGATTTCCCCCAGTATGGAGACCCTCCAACTAGAACTCGAACCACCGACCGACGACTGCGCCACCTACTCGGCGGTATTACAAACGGAGTCAGGCCAGAAACTTCAGCGATGGAAGAGGTTGCGAGCCCGGCGCGATCATTCAACGCTGAAAGTGGCGCGAATTCGCGTCCCTGCCCGAGCCTTGAAGAACGCCGGTTATGTGATTAGGCTCGAATGCGCCTCCGGTCTTAATAATCCCGCCTCCTCCGCTCAATATCACTTCAGGGTGAAAAAAAATATTTCGTAAAAGCACAAGAAGAAAAACGTGTAACACTTTCTGCCAATACTCATAATCAGAGTGAAGAGCATGCTTTTAGAGTGAAGAGCATGGCTTCTGATGGGTTAACGGTAAACCATTAATTTCGCGGAGCGCGTAGGATAGTGATAGGAAGGTGTCCGGATTACGCGGAGGCACTCCGTGGGTTATGGCCTCCCTCAGTCGTTGGCCCATCAGTAGCGGGAGGCGAGGGGATTCGTCTCCCGTTCGCTGGGGGTGACGCTACGTGGGGATGCGTCAACCCCCATTTTTTATTTCCACTCACCTTGTAGCGTAAATCCGGCCCAATAATAAGGCGTCGCCCACCGCGGCTGTTTCCACATATCGATCTGCGCGCTGCGCAGCGCCGCCGCCGGGCTTAAACCGTCACGGAGCATACGTCGATAGAACAGCTTCATCAGTTCAGCGGTCGCCCGGTCATCTACTTTCCATAAACTCGCGACCACGCGCGGCGCGCCCGCGTAGAAGAAGCCGCGGGTCAGTCCTACCAATCCCTCGCCCTTGATCTCTTTACCTAATCCGGTCTTACAGGCGCTGAGCACGACCAGATCAGCCGCGAACTTCAGGTTGTAAATGTCGTTCAGCCGCAGGAAGCCGTCTTGCGGGCGCCCTTCCTCGTCAACCAGCGAGAGCACGACGCCCGACAATTCCGGGTGTTGGCTGTTGATCAGGCCGTGCGTGGCGAAATGGACGATCCGATATCGGCTGAGATTCGGACCGAGCGCCGTCGCGCGGTTGGCCGCGAAATCGAGCGCTATGAAGCTGGTCCCGGGCCGGGTGAGCGCCGTGATCTCATTAGCTTCGCGCCGGCTGAACATCAACCGTTGGAGCCGCTGCTGCGCGTCGGCCGCGCCGACTTCAAGAGCGGACCTGAAGATTTCCTGCCCGGCGACCGCTCGTTCGGCCTGTTTGTTATTCGGCGTCGCGACATTTACGCCGTTCTTTTTGATTCGCTCGTCGCCCTCTTCAAACACCGGATCGGCGATCACCGCAACAGTCATCGGCGCTGGAGCGCGGCCGGCAATCTCGCGCCGCAGCGCAGCCAAACTCGAGGCTGATGGCAGGCTGATGATTTCATGGTTTGCGATCAGCGGAGTGAACGCGACGGGGCGACTGGGCGAGGGGGCGACGGGGCGAGGCTTGCCCATTCGATTTATGCCCCGATCGCTTCGCCCCCCAGTCGCCCCCTC
>DATCXQ010000422.1:0-3998 GCA_036565725.1 Blastocatellia bacterium | reverse complement strand
GGCCATCGTGTGCCGATAAACATTGACCGCGACGCGCTTGATCGAGTGTTGGCGGAAAATCACGCCGGATGGCTCCCTCAGTCTGATGTGGCGCTGTTGCTCGGCGCGGCGGGCATCGTCGTCGCGCCCTCTCGTTTGGCGCATTCGCCCGAAGAAGCCGCTGTCGCCGCCGCCGCATTCGACCGGCCCGTGGCGATCAAGGTCGCGGAACCGGCGATTCTCCACAAATCTGATGTGGGCGGCGTGCTGCTCAATGTCGAGCCGGAGAAGGCGGCGGCGGCCTGCACACTACTTGCCGAACGACTCTCGGTTCACGGCGTCGCTCTCGCCGCAGCCAGCGTCACGCCGATGGCTGCGCGCGGCGTCGAGGTGATCGCAGGAATCACGAACGATCCCGTCTTTGGACCGCTGGTCGCTTTCGGTTCAGGCGGAGTACTGGTTGAATTGCTCGACGACGTGGTCTTCCGCGTGCTGCCGATGACTGATCGTGACGCCGCCGCGATGATTCGTGAGACGCGCGCCCATCGTTTGTTGCGAGGCTTTCGCGGTTCGGCTCCGGCTGACGTGGCGGCGCTCGAACGTTTACTCCTCGCGCTTGGCGCGCTCGCCGAAGCCGCGCCGCGTATCGCTGAAGTCGATTTGAATCCGGTGATCGTTCATCAGGAGGGCGCAGGCGTCTCGCTGATTGATGCCCGTGTGCGGCTATCCGAGTGAGCGAGTCTGAAGTAGCTCGAATGGCTCCGTTGCGGCATTTTACGCACAAGCCGCGATCTGTTGCGCAATCTCACGCAGAGTTCCCGATTGGAAGCCGGTTATCCTCAGCAAAATGAGCGCTTCTTCAATGGCCCTCCAATTGCACTCTGCCCCGGCGTATGAGAAATCAAATTCGACAACTGCAAATTCAGGACTTGGTTCGAATCGCGGGGCACGGCTTGTTGGCGGTGGCATTTTCGCTGTCGGTCGTCGTGAATGCAGGCGCTGTGCAAGATCCGCAACTAAGTCAACAACCGAAAAACCAGCAAACCTCGCCGGTCAAGAAATCGAAACAGTCGGCGCGGACCTTGTCCGCCTCCGAAATTTCGGAAGTCAGAGAACTTCTCGATCAACTCGGCTATTGGGTCGATCTGGACGCGAAGGGAAATGACTCCTCGTTGCGCCACGCGTTGATCGCCTTTCAGAAGATCGAAGGCCGGAATCGGACCGGCGTTTTGACCCTCGAGGAGCTCGAGGCTTTGCGCGTCGCACAGGAGCCACAGGCGTTGGAGACAGGCTACCCGCACATTGAGGTCGATATACACCGGCAGGTCTTGTTTGTCGTCGATGTCGCCGGCGTCCCTCTGCGCATTCTCCCGATCTCGTCGGGTTCCGGCGAGTTTTTTACCGAAGGCGGCGAGACGCGGCAGGCCATCACCCCAACTGGCAGGTTCAAGGTCTTTCGCAAGATCGAAGGCTGGAGAAAAAGCCCGCTCGGATTGCTCTACTACCCGAATTACTTCTACGGTGGCGTGGCCATCCACGGCAATCCGTCGGTTCCCGCACATCCCGCCAGTCACGGCTGCATTCGCATTCCGATGTTCGCATCGCGGGAGTTCAGCGAGATCGCTACTATCGGTATGGTCGTGATCGTTTATGACAGCGATCCGCTTGCGGAAGCTGACGCCGCGGAGACCGAATAGCGTCAATGCGAAAGAATAATCAACGGTTCATGCTCTATCTAAAGACGGCGTGTTCTATCTGCGCCCGAAAGAACTCGAAGTACCGATCTGTGCCGAGGCGCCAACCGACGCTGACCTTCGATGGGATTGTATATCCGTCGAAGTCGCGTTCTTCCTGCATCTGGCCGCCGAAAGGAACGTAGCCAAAGCTACCATCCTCTGTCTGGTTTCCCCAGCGCAGTATCCTGATCTCGCGTAGCCTGCCATCCGGTTCCACGAAGAGAGTGAGCGTAGTCATTTCCTCGCCGATCTTAATCGTCGCTTGGGCCGACTCATCATCCAGAGCTTCCCATTTCACCCCGCGCTGGGGCAATAGGGAAGTAGGCAGCCAGATCGTTTCGCAGACCAGTCGCCCAGTGGCCGCTCTGGAAACGTCCGGCCCTTCCTGATTAACCAGCGGGATAACTCCCCACAGCCAGAAGCGCACTCGCCCGCTCCCATTCGCATAGTGATCGCCTCCGCTGAAGCGCATCAGGCCGTCGCCGACATCCGCCCGCCAAACAAAGCCTTTCGGCGGCGCGAGGATCTGGCGCGCTTTCATCGGCATCCATTCCTGCTCCGGCTTCAGTCGCATTGTCCCGCGCATCTCGAGGCTCACCGAAGACGCCAGAAGCGTTCCGGGCCGGATAGCATGCAAAAGGTAACGCTTGGCCGGCGCTGGTAAGTCCGAAACCATGTCCTCGGTGAAGACTTGATGTGTTGGCGTCGCTTCGAGCGATCGCCAGATGGTGTCCACCTTTCCGTCATCTCTGCGTCGGAGGATAACCAACGTTGTTAGCGTAACAACAATCAGGACGCCGGAAATAATCAACAGCTTGATAATCATTCTCTCTCCCCTCACCGCTCATTTTCGGCGCCGCTCTCATATCGAGTCCGCTCGCTACCGCTCGCGGTACTGAATCGTTTGAACGACCGCGCTTCTATCTCAGCAACGAGCGTGCCCTGGTAAGAGGCGGTTTTGAGCGGAAGAGGAAGATCGAACTGTGGAATATTGCGAAATGGCCCGCGGAAAATTCCGCTTACGCCGGAGGGCTTTTTCCCTCCAACGTCCGAATCACGGCGCCAGCGCCTGGTAAGGAAGGAGATACGGGAATCTTCCTCCGGCATTCGGGTTGCTCTTACTTCCATCGTCGAATTCAAGAATCAAGGAGGAAATAACAATGCAAAACGAGATGCTCGAAAAAACTATAGAAGTCCGTGATCAGTTAGGAGCCGAAGTCAAACGCGTAAAGGAAGCCGTCGTTGATGCGGTCGACAATGGCGCCGTCGCGGCAAGGCGCGTCGTCAAACAGGGCCGCCGTGCGGCGGAAGACCTGGTTGACGGCGCGGAGTATCGAGTCAAACAACACCCGTTCAGCGCCCTCGGCGTCACTTTCGGAATCGGAATGGGGTTGGGCGCTGCAATCGGCATTCTTCTGGCTCGTAATGGCCGCAACGGCAGGTGAAGTGAATGGGAATCGGGCAATAAGTCTGAGAAAGTGAGACGGATCAGAAATTATGACCTCAACTCAACACCAGATAGCCGCAACTGCTTCTGGCCGGCCTCTGCGCTCCGCCGGTCGGCGTAATGGTTGCGCACGGGGACCTGGGAGTAGAAGTCGGGTTTGAGCGGTTGGCCGAAGTCCAGGAGGAGATTCTCTGGCTCTGCGAGGCTGCCCACGCGGAGACCGAAAAAAAGCGGGGGAGATGCGAGTCAGACCCCGCTTTTCTATTGATGGCTGCGGTCAGAACAGCAGGCTGCTTTGGGTATTCAAATCCTTGGGTATGGAAGATCTGACGCATGTTGTTATTTATCGTGCTGATTCTGCAGGACTTCGGCTATCTCCCCCGCTTTTTTTCGGTCTCCTTAATGATCCGCCTATAGCGAAGCGAGCAATGAGTCGAGCCCGTCCGGCTTGACCGGCTTGATGAGGTGGTAATCGAATCCGGCCTCTTTGGCGCGGAGGTGAGCCTCCTCCTCCCCGTATCCGGTCAGAGCGATGAGCAATGTCTGCTTGAAGGCCGGCTGCTCGCGCAATCGCGCGGCCACTTCGTAACCGTTCATCCCAGGCAAGCCGATGTCGCAAAGCACGACCTGCGGCACGAAGGCGCGGGCCGCATCGAGCGCCTCCGGCCCATTGTGCGCCATCTGAACTTCGTGGCCGCTGAGTTTCAGCACGAAGGCCATCATCTCTGCCGAGTCAATGTTGTCCTCCACGATAAGGACTCGTAGGGCATGCGGGGCGGGCCGCGCACGCCCGTCTGACGACGACTCGGCGGCCGGCGCGGTTGCGGGAGCGAGCG
>DATCXQ010000604.1:0-20853 GCA_036565725.1 Blastocatellia bacterium | reverse complement strand
CCTGACGGTGACCGGGCTCGCGCCGGCGACAAGTTATACATTCCGAGTTAGGGCGAGAGACGCGGCGGGCAACGTGTCCGCATTAAGCAATCAGGTCACGGCGACGACGCAACCGGGCGGCGGTGGGGGCGGAGGCCAGATCCCAAAGAGAGTTCTGGTCGGGTACTGGCATAACTTCGATAACGGCTCAGGCTTCATCAGGCTTCGAGACGTTTCCAGAGATTTCGACGTCATCGACGTGGCGTTCGGCGAGCCGGCGCCCGGCAGCCGTTCGACGATTCAATTCGTTCCTGATGTGCGCACCTCCGCCGCCGAGGTCCAGGCAGACATCGCGCAACTGAAGAGCGAAGGGAAGAAAGTCCTGCTGTCACTAGGCGGCGCCAACGGTCAGGTGGAGTTGCCGACCGAAACGGACCGTCAGAACTTCATCAACTCGATCAGCAATCTGATAACTCAATACGGGTTCAACGGTATCGACATCGACCTCGAAGGGGCGTCAGTCACGCTGAATGGGGGAGACACCGATTTCAGAAATCCGACGACTCCGAAGATCAGGAACCTCATCTCGGCGACCAGAGCCATCGCCGATCGTTTCGGGCCTGATTTCATCCTTTCGATGGCGCCCGAGACATTCTTCGTTCAGGTCGGATTTCAAGCCTATGGCAATGCGGCCGGAGCCTATTTGCCGGTGATTCATGGGCTAAGAGACAAGCTGAACTTTATCCACGTGCAGCATTACAACACGGGCACAGTGGCGGCGCTCGACGGCCAGGTTTACGCGTCTGGCACGGCCGATTTCCAAGTGGCGATGGCGGAAATGCTGTTGCAAGGCTTCCCGGTCGGCGGCAATCCGAGTATGTTCTTCCCGGCCCTCAGGGAGGATCAAGTGGCCATTGGATTGCCCGCCACTCCACCGGCGGCCGGCAGTGGTTATACGCCGCCGGCGGAGATCGCGAAGGCGATCAATTACCTCGTCTTAGGCAACTCCTATGGCGGTCGTTATGTACTCCGGAAGCCGTCCGGGTATCCCAACTTCAGAGGGGTAATGACCTGGTCGATCAACTGGGATCGCTTTGCCAATTTCGGATTCTCACGGGGAATTCGTCCTGTATTGAATGGCCTGCCTTAGGACGCTGGTACAGTATCGAGCGCGTAAGCAAGCGGCCAATCGCTGGGACGGCCGTTTGCTTACGCGCGCGGTACTGCGCCTATGTCGCCTGGTTCGATTTAAGAACTCGGGGTTTGGAACGGCGTGGTCAATAACCCGCTCACCCGTTGCCACTTCTCGCCGTCGTATTCGTCCAGTCCGAAATCAACAGGGCGCCCGTCTTTACGGAGCCGGAATGTTCCCCATAACCGATCCCAGAACGAGAAGATGATGGAATAATTGCTGTCGGTCTCGACTCGCGCGCGCGAGTGATGCACGCGGTGAATTGCGGGTGAGACGACCAGCGCGCGCAGCCACCGGTCCGCTTTCTCCGGAAAGTTCACATTGCTGTGGTGAAACAGAATCACCGGCATCATCAGCGATTCATAAACCAGCAATTGCAAGAGTGTGACTCCCAACAGCGGAATCAAGGCCAGACGAAGCGCCGCCGAAATCAGCGTCTCTCCTGTGTGAAACCGGATGGCAGTAGTGGCGTCCATCTCCGGGTCACTGTGGTGTACGCGATGAAATCGCCAGAGGAAACCGAATTTGTGGTTGGCGCGGTGCAACAGATACAACCAGCCGTCAAACAGCAGAAAGGCCGTGACAGTGGCGATCGCCGGCGGCAGGCTCAACAGGTTCAGCAGTCCGAATCGACTCTCTTCAGCCCACCTGGCGACATAGGCAATGAGCGGGGCGGCTAGCAGCCCCACCGCCAACACATTGAGCGCCCCCAGTGTCACGTTCCGAGCCGCATGCGTCATGCGGCTCCTTCGATCACCCGCCGCGGGGAGCCAGCTCTCAAGCGCCAGCAGCATAAATATGCCGCAGGCGGTCACTAGCGTCGGAAGATAATCATGGTTGTTCATCGGGAGACTTCTCCATGCGCCATTAGTGGGACGGACTTTAGTCGTCCGTCGCATAAATAGGACTGACAGACTAAAGTCTGTCTTACTTTAAAGGTGCAATTACGGCGCCGAAAAAGGGCGCGTTGGAACCCGAAACGCCCATCGGTGTTGCGTGAAAGCTTACTTTCAACTTAATCCCTTCGAATTCTACGGACTGTGAGGAAAAGAAGCTGCGCGCGCGCCGTATTTGCAGATGGCTGTCAATCACCCGCCGCCGTCTCTGTCAGCGGCTCCGGCGATTGGACAGTGACGCCGGAGCGTCGTCCCATCCAGGCGCGAAGTCGTCGCAATGCGAGCGATATTCCGGTCCAGACCAAAAACGCGCCGCCCAGTGACGCCATTCCGGCGACGGTCTGGCCTACAACGCCGGCCACCTCTCCGGTGTGGGCGAATCTCAGGAACGAGCGCAATTTCCGTCCCGTGGTGTAACTCGAGAACGGTTCCCATCGCGTGACCTCGCCGGTCTTTCGATCCAGTGTGAGTTGCGCGCGTTTGTGCGGTTGGCCGCCGTTGCCCTGGTCAATCGTGAACGTCAAGGGCGCGTCAGGCGAGTTAGGCATTCGCAAACTGAGGATCCGCCAACCAGGGACCTGCTGCGCCGCGCGCGCCCATAATCCGTCGAGGTTATCTAATGGCGGCGCCGCGTCGCGCCGCTCCGTTCCGCCGCGCTGCGGCCCGGCGTTCCCGGGCGGTTGCCCAGGCCCTCGTTGTTGCGGCGGATTTTCGCCGACCACGCGGTAAACGAGGTTACCGGCCCATTGATACGAAATCACGACGGCGGAGAGCACGACGATGAAGAGCGGCGTGAAAGACCAGAAACCGATCACGTTGTGCCAGTTGAAATCGCGCGCCTTGCCGGGCAATCCTCGTTTGAACCACAAGATGCTCTTGAACTGCGGCCAGTTCCGTTTACGCGGCCACCATAGGTAGATGCCGCTGCTGACGATAAACAGAAAGGCGAGATTGCACGCGCCGGTGACGGCTCGCGCCGTGTTGCGGCTCGCGCCGTTCGCGCCCAGCCAGCGATGCCAGTCAGTGACGATATGAAAGAAGTCGTGGACTCCCTTAGAGCCTTCGCCCAACGTGGCGCCGGTGTAAGGGTGGAGGAAGACGGTACGCCCGCCTCCCGGTCCTGCGCCGGGATTGCCCGCCAGTCCGACGGCCGCAGGCTCTGTCGCCCCGGATCGCAAGGTGACGGAAGTGATCGTTGCGTCCGGTTGGGCCTCGCGAACTTTGGCAATCAGCGCCTCCACCGAAAGGCGAGTCACTTCAGGAGACGGGGGCGCGACGTGGTAATTGCGCGTGTCGGCCCAGTAGGTGATCTGCCGTTCATAGGCCAGCAACACGCCGGTGACAGACATAATCAGGATGACCAGGCCGGCGATGACGCCGACCGTCAGGTGACACCAGAACAGAACTTTGCGGAATTGTTTCATAGGAATATTAAGTGGGGTGGACTTTAGTCTGCCAATGAGACGGCGCCGGGAGCGATGAAGAAGTGGAGCGGACTTTAGTCTGCTCATGAGACGGGCAGACTAAAGTCTGCCCCACTTCTTCAAACGTCCGCCCAGCGGCGCAGCAGATTGTGATAGACGCCGGTGAGCTGGATGACGGTCGGATGATCGGGCGCCTCTCCGCCGATGCGTTGTATCGCCATGTCCAGATCGAAGAGAAGGGTGCGCTGTCCGTCATCACGCACCATACTTTGAACCCAGAAGAACGACGCCAGCCGCGCGCCACGCGTCACAGGGCGCACGTGATGGAGGCTGGACGCGGGGTAGAGAATCAAATGGCCTGCGGGCAGTTTGACGTTGTGCAATCCGTAAGTGTCTTCGACCGATAGCTCGCCGCCGTCGTATTCCTCCGGCCCCGCGAGAAACAGCGTAGCCGACATATCTGTGCGCACCCGATGCGGCGTGCCGGTGACCTGGCGAATGGCGTTGTCGACGTGCGTGCCGAACGATTGCCCGCCCTGATAGCGGTTGAAAAGCGGCGGAAAAACCTTCAACGGCAGCGCGGCCGCCATAAACAGCGGGTTGTTTTGCAGCGCCGTGAGAATCAACTCGCCCAACTCGCGCGCCTCCGGATGATCCTCCGGCAATTGCATGTTGTCTTTCGCCCGGGCGGACTGGTGTCCAGCGGTGATGCGTCCGTCAACCCAATCAGCCTGGTCTAGCTTTTGGCGACAATGCGCGACCTGTTCGGCGGTCAGAATGTCGGGAATATGCAGCAACATTGTTCTTGGCTCCTTCGATTGTTGATCCAGTCGCGGAGCGACGATTGAGCCTTTCCCGGCTTTTTAAAGCCGGGAAAGGGATGAACACCCGATTTCAGTCGCGGAGCGACGGTTGATTCTGCCGATCAGGCTCAACCGTCGCTCCGCGACCGGAGAATTAGAACCGGAAGCCGGCGCTGACCAGTATCGAGCGTCCAGCGCCCGGAACGAGGTGTCCTCCGCCCAGCCGGTCGAAGTAATAATCGTTGGTCAGGTTGTATAGATTGAGCCTCAGATCGAGATGTTTCGACACCGGGAACGAGGCCATCGCGTCCAGCAGCCAGTAAGCGTCCGCTTGCCGGGTGTTGATGGTGTTGCCGAAGCGGCGTCCGACGAATCGGGGGCCGCCGCCGAGCGTGATCCGATGCGGCAGCAGGTAAGTCGCCCAAAGATTGAACGAATTGCGCGGCGTGTTCTGAATCCGCCTGCCGACCTCCGCCGGAGTGTTAGATTTGACGATCTCGGTGTCGAGTAAGGTGTAAGCGCCGAAGACTCGCAAGGCGCGGGTGATGCCGCCGCTCGCGCCTAACTCGATGCCCTGGACGCGCTGGCGGCCTTGTAGCACCTGCGCCGGGTCGCCCGGCAGAATTCCCGGCGTGCGCGCGTTGGTTTTCTCCACACGGAATATCGCGCCGTTCACCGACAGGCGTTCGTCGATCAAATCCCACTTGCTGCCGACCTCAAGGTTGTACGTCTTCTCAGGCTCGATGGCGGTGTTGGCCGTGTTGTACGACAAGCCTTCCAGCGACGGGCTGAGCGAGGTCGCATAAGAAAAGTAAATGCTCCCCTCTTCCTTCGGCTTGACGACCACGCCCCCGCGCCAACTGACCATCTCGTCCAGACGCTCGGTCGGAACGAGACCAGTGTTCGTCAGGGTGACGCCGTCCACGTCGAAGCGGTCGAAGCGCAGCCCGCCGTTCAGTTCGACATACTTGCTGAGCTTCACTGTGTCGAAGGCGTAAAGCGCGACCGATTTGCCGTTGAGGTCGCCGAAGCGCGGATCAAGCGCGATCACCCCGGTATAGACGTCGTCCGGGTTGGGATTGAGCAAGGTCGTGGGCGAATTTGGCGCGCTGCGGTTCTGTCGCTGGTTGTTTTCGTAGGTGAGCGCGAGTCCAGTGACCAGCGAATGCCCGATCGCGCCGGTCGAGAAACGCGCACGCATATCGGTCTGATTATCGACAGCCCTGTCTTCCGCGATCCACGACCTTAACTCGCGGTTGATGGCTGTGGAATTGTTGTTGGCGAAGCGCGGCGGAGTGGCCAGCGAATCGCGCGACGAATAGCCGAAACGCAATTGGTTGCGGAGCGTCACCGAATCGTTGAAGTCGCGCTCGATTTTTACCGTCGCGAGGTCCGAGCGCAGATGCTCGTAATCGCGATCCCGGAAGCCGTAGAAGGTGTCGCGCGGGACGGGCGCCGGCTGATCGCGGAATTCCGGGAGCGCGTTGTTGGTCGCCGGAACCCAGGGGATGCCGTAATCCGAAATGTTGTCCTGCTCCAGGTAGAAATAACTAAACGTCAATCGCGTCCGCGTCCCCAGCCCGTACATGAAGGACGGCGCGAGGCCCCAGCGTTGATTATCGACCACGTCGCGCCCGGCCACGCCGGAATCATGCGCGAGCAGGTTCAGGCGGAAGCCCATGCGATCCTTGATCGGCAGGTTGACGTCTCCGGTGAATCGCTTGGTCGCGTCGCTGCCTCCACTTATCGTGCCGCCGAAGAAGCGGTTGACGATCGGCGCTTTGCTCACCAGATTGATCGAACCGCCCGCCGATCCGCGCCCGGTGAAGGCAGACCCGGGCCCCTTCACAACTTCGACCTGTTCCAGGTTGAAAGGGTCGCGAGATTGCACGCCGAGATCGCGCGCGCCGTCAATGAAGATGTCGTTGCGCGCGCTGAATCCGCGCAGCGTCAGGTTGTCGCCGGCCGGAGTCCCGCCCTCGCCCGCCGTCATCGTCAGTCCGGGGACGTTGCGCAGCACGTCGCGCAGCGTCGTCGCGCCCTGCTCCTCGATCACTGTCTTGGGAATGACTGTGATCGACTGCGGGGTGTCTCGCAGCGGCTCCGTGTATTTCGGCGATGATGGCGAGACGCGTCCCAATATTTCGACCGACGCGGCCACGCCTTCCAATTCCAGCATCACGATCTTAGGGCCGCTGAAGCGATAGGTGACGCCAGTGCCAGCCAGTATCTGCGCCAGCGCCCTCTCGACCGTGTAGACGCCCGAAACTCCTGGCGAGGGAAGAGTTCGCAGCTTCTCGTTTGGTAACAAAACCTGCAGATCGGTCTGCTTCTGAAAAGTGGCCAACACGGTTTCGAGCGCGCCGGGCGAAATGTCGAAACGCTGGCTTTGCTGATCCTGCCCCGCGCCGTAGATGGCCTCCAACACGCGCGGGGCGAGCCTCGCGGCCTTCGGGGACTCCGCGAGCGCGGAAACCGGCGCGCAGGTCAACAGCGCCCCCATCGCGCCCACGGTCATCAAATATTTCGGAGTGGATTGCCCGAATCTGTTTCTGCTCTTCTTACGATTCTTCTTGGCGTTCTTCATAGATCTGAGTCTCATTAGTGTATTACCTCCTTGATGCGCCGGCGCTCATCGCGCCGCCTGTTCGTTATTGAATAGGGTTCGAGGGTTGTGAAATTCGATAACAAAGCGCCTGACAAAATGAGCTTCATTTAGGCGCACCTCTCCTGTGACGCCAGCGCCCGATGATTTGCGCTCATCGGCGCCGGCGCGAATGGTCATGTCTATTTGCGGGGACAGGCGGGAGGGGGCTGACTTATGATCTTTGAGAAATAAATGGCGCCACTTTGCGCCTTTGCGCCTTGGCGAGAAATAGGCTTCCTTCTTCAGACGGCAGTTTCTTGCAAAGGCGCAAAGACGCAAAGGTCGCAAAGGGATGGCGCCAAGTAATTTTCAAAGACCATTAGTCTGCCTCCCCTCTCACATCTATTGCGCCGCTTGTTCTTTGTTGAATCGAATCCGAGGGTTGTGGAATTCGATAACGCGAGTGATGACCTTGCCGTTCTCCGCGCGGAACATGCGCCTCGAGGCGGGGAACCAGACGCCGTTAATCAGCTTGTATTCGTCGGTGAACGTCTCGGTGCGTTTGACCGCGCCGCTATTGGCGTCGAAGTAGGTGACGGTGAAGTGGCGCGGCAGATTCTTGCCATCGGGCGTTTTGGTCGTCTCCAGGACAGTGATGATGAAGTGATCGGCGCCCATCGTGCGGTCGACTTCGGCGACCAGGTTGTCACGGACGCGGTAGTACGATTTCATCTTGTCGTTGATCGCGATGCGCCGGCCCGCGGGCGAATTGTCGTCTTCGGCGAAAGTGATCGGATGGCGTCCGTCTCCTTTCGAGAAGTCTCCGCCGCGGCGGTGGGCGATGATGCTCATCGTTTGTTCGTTGAGCCACCCTTTCACTTCCTCATCCAGCCCTTCGACCTTCAACTCGGCGCTGCCGCCCGCTTCGTAATTGATCGAGCCTTTTGCGACCTTGCCGCTGTCGTTCAGAACCACATCGAAGGTCACACCGGCGAAATTTGAGGGAAGGGTCTGACTGGTCTCGCGCGCGGATTTGAGCATGTTCCACGCCGCCGGATCGGCCTTCTGGGGCTGAGTGGGCGATGGCGCATTTGCGGTCTGCGCCATTGCGCCGGTTGAAAACAGCGCGAGGCAACAGATTGAAAATATAGCGCGCTTCATAAATCGTCTCCTTGTTTTGAAGTGATAGAAATTTCGCCGTTCAACCTCGGACGGCCCATCAGTTCAAAGTGACATACCGCTCGAGTCCGGCGACCTTTTTTGCGTTTACATACCGGAACGGATCCGGTCCGCCCGGGCCAGGATTCATATTGTAAGACAAACAGTCGAGCTTATCGGCTCGCCAACGCCTCGGCCGCTTGTGCGGCTGATCGAACGCGTCCCCGCTGAAGAAGGCAGAGAATTTGTCGCGCGCAAAGCCGACGTCGCCGCGCGCGTCGAAGCGTCCCTGCGAGCCGCCGGAAGTTGTAAAGGAGGTTTCGATGGGGGCAGACGGATCACGCGAGATTTGATTGATCACGCCGCCGATCGCATCCAAACCGAACAGGGCCGAAGCCGCGCCCTTGACGACCTCGATGCATTCAAGGGTGTTAATTGACCGGCGGTCGAGATTGATCACGCCGCGCTTGACACTCTTGCCACCGATGATCGGCTGGCCGTCGAAGAGCGACAACACCTGGCGCGAATCGATGCCTTGCACCTGCTCGCCAGCTGCGCCTGCGCCCTGCGTCCCGCGGCGTGTGACGACGCCCGGCAACTCCTGCAAGACCTCGGCGACCGATTCATAACCGGGGTCGCGGATGCGGTTGCGCCCTATGACGTCGACTTTGGTGTTGAGACTTTCGCGCAACTCTTCCTGTCGCGAGCCCGAGACGACAGTGATCTTTTCGGCCAGCGCAGCCGGTTCGAGCGCGAAATTGAACGAACCGGAGCTTTCGACTTCACGCGAAATTGGGGCGAATCTGACGGCGCTGACGATCAGACGATAACGCGCGCCCTTCGACGCTGCGAAAGCGAAATTGCCGTTGGCGTCCGTGGTTACGACGCGTTTCAGCCCGGTCGCCAGATTGCCGGGCGTGACCGCCGCGCCGGCTACTACAGCGCCTGACGCGTCAGTGACGCATCCGCGCACGATGGTCGCGTTATGGAGCGCAGGCGTCCTCGCCTGCCCGGCGATGCGTCCGCCCACTGTGGCCGTGTTGTCGCTTGTTTGGGCGAAAAGCGATGGGGAAGTGATAAGTGAAAAACCAGTGACGATCAGCCAGAAGACCAACCGAACGAAGCAAGCAGGCAAGGATGCCTGCTTTCCCAGGAATAATTGAAATCCGCGCCACAGAGACGGGGCGCAAGGTGAATTCATTCGGGCTCCCCTTTCACGTCGAATTACAATGATTCGAAAGTGATTTACAAGGGGCGGCGTGATAGGATTCGCCAGCACACCGCTCGCTATGTTGTCAGAAACTGATCGGGTTGGTTTGCTATGAAGCCTTCAGCGCTGCAACGCTTGAAGGCTTTTATTTTAGATTGATTAAGAAATTTGACCGTAAAGTATGAATCATCTGAACAGCGGGCAATTTTTGCACGCCTTCCCCTTTTTTTTATAACTCTTGCAACACTTAGACTTCTTACTCATTGGAACCCTCCAGAATCGCTCAGAATCGCTCAGAACCTCTAATTGACTGACCGTGATCTTGAAAGTCAATTTCAAGATGGATGATAAAGTGATAAAAGAGGATTGTCAATTGATTTTTTGAGCGGGAGCGATGTGAGAGTAAAAAATGCGCGTCACTGAAGTACAATGAGCGTGTGAAATCATCCCACTCACAATTTCCCATGAACTTTCCGGCGGCGCAGTACTATGTAATTGCGTTTTTTGTTTTGGCCGCGTTCTCCGCCGCTTACGCTCAAGAGGCGGGCTTTGGCGATCAGGCGCCGGAGCCCGTGGATAAGCCGTCATCGCGGGACACTTATCGAATCGAGATCGACCTCGATTATCACAAAGCAAGTTTTACTGGGCGCGAGATTCTCCGGTTCACGAACGCCACGCGTGAAGACCTGAACTCACTCAATTTTTACCTCTATCCCAACTTCGGGTTATCGGATGAGGAGAGGCCCTCATTGGAGGTGCAAAAGGTCACGGGCGGCGGGCGGGAGTTGTATTACAGCTTGCGTTCGCACAACGCGCTGCTCCGGGTGGAACTGCCGCAGAGACTGCAACCCGGGCGGAGCATCGAGTTGACGCTGGATTTCAACGCGCGCGTTCCGCGCGTGCAGCGCGAAGAAACGAGTTTGCTGGCTCATTTTCTGCAAGAGATCGGCGACGCGCTCAGCGACGAGCGTCAGCCCAAGGACGCGCGCGACATCTTCTTCGCCGGGGAAGAGGCCATGCTGCTCGGACACTTCTTTCCGTTGCTTGCTCCGCGCGACCAGCAGACGGTCGAACAGAATTTGGCGGTCAGCGTAGGCTCTCTGGTCAACGGGGAGGTCGCTGACTATGAAGTCACCGTCAGAACCGACGAGAGACTGACGGTAATCGCCTCGGCGGAATGCGTCGAATCGAGGGCGCCGCAATCTAAACAGTCGGATCAGTCGGGCCAGTATGGCGCGGGCGCGACGGAGAAACGAAAATCGCAGACATTCCGTGGGGATCAGTTGCGGGGATTCGCGGTAGCAGTCGTCGAGCGCATGAAGAGCGCGGAGCGGAAAACGGGCGCTTTGCGCGCGGTCTCTTACTTCCGTGAGAGCGACGAACGCCTAGGCAAACGCGCGCTCGATTTTGCGGCGGGCGCGGTCGACGTGTATGAGAAGTCTTTCGGCGTCTATCCGTATTCGCTTCTCCAGGTGGTCGAGATGCCGCTGGCCGCCGGATACAGCAACATCCAGTTTCCGGGATTAGTAATCATCGCGCAGGCTTATTACATCGATTTCGACGCGCCTGAAGCCGCGCGTCTGCCGGGCGTTTTGCGCGAACAATCTGACATCATCAGGTCATCATTCGAGTTTACGATCGCGTACGGCGTCGCGAAACAGTGGTGGGGCGAGGCGGTAGGCGGCGATTCCGAACGCGCCCCTTACCTGGATGAAGCCCTGGCCAATTTCTCCGCAGCGTACTACCACGAGGCGATTTACGGAAAGAAGCTGGGCGATCTGATCATCGACCAGCAACTGCGAGGGGCTTATCAGGCCTATCGGATGTTGGGCGGCGTGGACGTGGAGGCCGATAAGCCCGTCAAGGATTTCCGCAATTCGCTGCAATACACGGCGATCGTGCAGGCGAAAGGCGGGCTGCTCTTCGTCGCGCTGCGCAAGGAACTCGGCGATGAGCGGTTTTTCGACGCGCTGCGGAGATACTACTCAAAAAACAGTTTCCGCGTCGTCACTCCGGAAAATCTGCGCAATTCGTTCATCGCGGCCTCGGAGAATCCGCGCGCGGCGCAGGCAATTTTTCAACGGTGGTTGAAAGAGAAGCGCGGTGACGAGGACATCGGCGCGCCGGACATGACTCTGATCCCGCCGAGGGTTTCAAAGATCCGCGCGCTGGGGCGGGTGTTTGTGAAGATCGGTAAGACCGCCGCGAGACCTTTTGATTAAGAGGCAGCGCCTTTCCTGGGAGCGCAGGCATCCTTGCCTGCTTGGTTTCTGGCAATGACCGACTGACCGAAGCATGCAGGCAAGGATGCCTGCGCTCCCAGGAAATTTGCGCTACCCGTTTCTGAGGAGATTTTATGGCCAGGCCGGATTCAAAGATCGAAGCTTACGACTCGTCGCGCCGGATGGCGCGCCGTGACGGAGGAACGGATATGGAGAGTCTGGATCGCCTGGCGCGCCTTCTGGACGACTTCATTCGCATTCCGTTTCTTAACGTCCGCGTCGGCCTCGACCCGATTCTGGGTTTGGTTCCCTGGGTGGGGGATACGCTGACCGCGCTCTTTTCGCTTTACCTGATCGGCAGCGCCGTCCAATATCGCGCGCCGAAGGTCATCATTATGCGGATGGCGATGAACGTGGCATTCGATTATTTGCTGGGCATAATTCCATTCATCGGCGACGTGTCGGACTTCTTCGTCAAGTCGAACCGGTGGAATATGAACTTGCTCCGCAGGTACGCGCAAGACCGCCGCCGGCCGAGCCTTTCCGATTACCTTTTCGTGACGGCCGTGATCGGGGCGCTCGTATTGTTGATAGCGGGCGGGGTCGCGCTAATCTTCTATTCCCTCAAGGCCGTCGGCAGGCTGTGGTGAGGCCGTCTGGTTCGACTTAACCCGGAGGCCATCCCATCACACGACCGCCGAGCAAATGGACGTGGATATGCCAAACGCTCTGGCCGGCTCCGGCGCCCGTATTGATAACCGTTCTATAGCCCCCGGCGACGACGCCGAGCTGATCAGCGAGCTTTGACGTGACCAGCGTCAGATGCCCCAGCAGCGCCTGATCATCCTGTGAAGCCTCGTTGAGCGAGGCTATGTGTTTTTTCGGGATGATCAGAACGTGCGTGGGCGCTTGCGGATTGATGTCGTGGAAGGCGAACGCGAGTTCGTCTTCATAGACCTTCTTTGAAGGAATATCGCCGGCGATGATCCGGCAGAAAAGACAGTTGTTCTCTGACATTGAGTGCTCTCCTGATTGTTTCCATAATTCAAAAGACAAATTTCATATGAAATTTGTCGTAGGAAAATTTACACCGAGGCGCCGTTATGCTCAATTCAAAGACACTTTTTTCAATCGCCCTGGCGCTGGCCCTCGCCGCTTGCGACAACAGCGGCGCTTCCAACGCCGAAAATCAACGACCCGATCAAATGACAACCGCGTCCAGAGTCCAGACCTACTCTTATGATGTAGTCAAATCCTACCCGCACGACAAGGCTGCCTTCACTCAAGGGCTGGTCTTTCATCAAGGCTCCCTTTATGAAAGCACCGGATTGAACGGCTCGTCGTCGCTCCGCCGCGTCGAACTCGAGACCGGAAAGGTTTTGAAGAAGATCGAAGTGCCCACACAGTTTTTCGCCGAAGGACTGGCGTTATTCAACGGGCGTTTGTACCAACTGACCTGGCAAACGCAACGCGGGTTCGTTTACGAACTCGATTCGTTCAACAAACTTCGCGAGTTCAGCTACGCGGGCGAGGGTTGGGGACTCACCCGCGACGCCAATTCGCTGATTATGAGCGACGGCTCCAGCCGGATTCGATTCCTCGACCCTGACACATTCGAGGTTCGGAGCCTGATCACGGTTCGGGACAACGGGCGCGAGGTGCTTCAGATCAACGAACTCGAATACATCAAAGGGGAGATCTACGCCAACCTCTGGATGACCGACCGCATCGCGCGCATCGATCCGCAAAGCGGAAAGGTCAACGCCTGGATCGACCTGTCAGGACTCCTTCCGCCTGAAGCCCGCCAGGATCCGATGGCCGTGCTCAACGGCATCGCCTACGACGAAGCCTCAGACCGACTCTTCGTGACCGGCAAGCTCTGGCCGAAATTGTTCGAGATCAAGCTGAAGCGCCAATAGGGAATGGGGAGTGGGGATTTACGGCTAATTTTTCCAATCCCTACTTCCCACTCCCCATTCCCCTCTCCCGCTCTTTTTCTGGAACTTTCAGGCCGGATAATCTGAATCAGAAACGTCGGCAGGTGTAGGGCAGACTGTACGGTTTGCCTCGCTTTCTTTAAAGACGAATTTGGGGGACATCTGGCAAACTAAGACAGTTTGACCTCCATTATCCGGCGATGCATCCATCTCTAAGCGACGACGAATTACTGACGCTGCTGCGCGCGGGCGACGAGATCGCGTTTGTAACGCTCTATCGCAGGCGGCAGGGCGGCATATATCGTTTCGCGCTGCGGATGAGCGGGTCGGAGGCCATCGCCGAAGATGTCACACAGGAAGTCTTTTTGACATTGATGCGCGGCGACGGCCATTACGATCCGTCGCGGGGCTCTTTTTCGGCCTATCTCTTCGGCGTCGCGCGCAATCAGGTGAGGCGGCGTCTGGAGAAGGACCGGTTTCTTTCGCCGATTTATGACGGCGACGAAGACTGTGAATCGCCAGCGCCGGAGAGTTTGGTCGCGTTGAACGACCCGTTAGGCGATCTTACCCGGAAAGAGACTATCGCTTCGGTTCGGCAGGCGGTGTTGGCCCTACCCGCGCATTACCGCGAGGTTGTCGTGCTGTGCGATCTGCAAGAGATGAGTTACGCCGACGCGTCAGCCGCGCTGGGATGCGCCGTCGGAACCGTAAGGTCGAGGTTGCATCGCGCCCGCGCTTTGCTCGTCGAAAAACTGCGGGCGTATCAATCCGCCGAAGGGGCGGCCGAGGACCCACAGACGGATACCGCGAAATGCTTCGTGTGAGTTTATGAACTGTAGAGAATTTGAAAACATCGTCAACGACCTCGTCCGGCCGAAAATGATCGACCCCGGGGCACTCGCTGCGGGGACGGCTCATGCCGAAATCTGCGCGCGCTGCGCGTCGCGACTGGCGGACGAACGCGCGCTGAGCGCGGGGTTGAAATCTCTGGCCGCGGGCGACGAGGGGAAAGCCGCGCCGGCGAGCGTCGAAGCCGTATTGCTCGAAGCTTTTCGAGCGGGAGCGTCAAATCCGATCTCGCGACGTTTACCGGCTCAATCGAGGAGTTGGTCGCGATGGGCCCTGGCTGCGGCGGCGGCGATTCTCATCGCATCCGGCTTCATCGTATATCGCGCGATTCAAGATGAGCCACAAAAAGATAACGACGCGGTTACGGAGAAAACTCCTGCGCCGAAGCCTTCCGTCGAAGGTCGAGAGCAGGTTGTGAAAGAGAGCGGCGAGCCCGCGCCGCGCCGTGAATCGCGCGCGCCGCGCGCCCGTCGTGGCCGTCCATCACGAGTCATCAAATCCTTCATCATCGACGGCATGACCACTTACGCGAAGGACAGTGAATACGCGACCGATTTCTTTCCGCTGAGTTACGGCGGCGATCAGAAGCCGATGGAGAGCGGTAAGGTGATCCGCGTACAGATGCCGCGCTCCGCGCTCATCGCGTTCGGATTGCCGGTGAACGTCGAAAGCGCCGACGTGCCGGTCAAAGCCGATCTGCTGGTTGGTGAGGATGGACTGGCCTGCGCTATTCGTTTCGTTCGTTGAAATGAGGGCAATACCAATGTGTAAGCTTTGCCGCCTGATGACTACAACATTCTTGATTGTGGCTACTGCGACTGCTGCGGGGAACGTCCTTGTTCAAAGTGATGATGCCGAGGCGCGGGCGATGTTCAGCGAGGCCGTAGCGGCGCAGGACAGGTGGAGTGATGGAAAGAATGTCGCCGTTCTAACTGGCGCTGAAGCATTATTTTTAGACTCGCAGAGTTAATCAGTGAGGCCGGCGGCGCCCGACGAGCCAGCCTAACAGGAAATTCACAACCTCTACAGACAGGAGAATCGTTATGAATCCTCGACTCTTCTTCAACCGATTGATTGGCAAACTTATGCGCAGCGGGACGCCGTTATCGGTCTTGTTGATCGCGCTGACTCTGTCGCAATCAAGCAATGCCCAGGCGCTTTATGGCTCGATAGCCGGCAACGTGAAGGACATATCCAACGCCGTTGTCCCTGGCGCGGCAGTCAAGATCACGCATAAGGGAACCGATCAAACCCTTGAAACCGCAGCCAGTTCGGATGGCAGTTTCAACTTTTCCGCCCTTCAGACAGGAACGTATGAAATTACCGTCAGAAAGCCAGGGTTTAAGGCCTACACGCGGAGTGGCATTGAAGTCTCGCTGAACAACATCACGCGATCCGACATTACGCTGGAAGTCGGCGCCGTGTCGGAGACGGTCTCGGTCACCGCGTCCGCTCCGACCGGTGGCGGGCCTCGCGTTCCCGAAGTGTTCGATAGCGGTTTTGCCAACGCCGCTCAGCAAGGCGGCGACAGCGCCTTCCAGTTCTTCTCGCAGGAGATGAGCTTCGACAACCGGCTGGTCAAGGGCGCGCCGTTTTCAGCCGACATCGTCTCTGAAACGATTCAGACGCTACCGGACGGAAACCGCATCGTTCAGCGTTCCGAAGGGCGCATCTACCGCGACAGCCAGGGGCGCACTCGCAGCGAGAGAACTTACCAGATGGGCGGATCGAGCGAGCAGAGACAGGTGATCAACATCAATGATCCGGCCGCCAGCGCGAGCTATAGTCTCGACCCTGAGACCAGAATCGCCCGCATGAACTCTCACTACTTCGGTACGGTTGGGATGACATCGGATATGTTTCTTACGCCGCCTTTCAATCCGAATGCGCCAAGCCACCAGCCACGCGGCGTTCCGGTTGGCGTTCCAGGCGGAGTGTCGAAGGGCGACGCCCCAGGCGATGCTTTAGTGAAGGTGCAGCCGGATTATCCGCCAATCGCGAAGCAGGTAAACGCTTCAGGCGAGGTTCGGGTGGAGGTGATCATCGGCGAGAACGGACGGGTGATCTCGGCGAAAGCCGTCAGTGGCCATCCGGTACTCCGTGCGGCGGCGGAAGACGCGGCAAGGAAGTGGGTCTTCAAACCAACCGAGGTCGGAGGCAAGCCAGTTCAAGTTCAGAGTGCTCTGACCTTCGTCTTCAATCTGCCTCCGCCGCCGACATCTGTTCCTCCGGCAGATACGGGCGCAGAGACTTCCAAGAAACTCACTGTCTCAGGCGGAGTGTTGCAGGGCAAAGCGATTCAAAAAGTTCAGCCGCCGTATCCGCCGATTGCGAAGGCCGCCAGAGCATCCGGCGCCGTGCAGGTGCAGGTAACCATCGGCGAAACCGGAAAAGTGATCGAAGCGAGCGTCATCAGCGGACATCCGCTGCTCCGCGACGCCGCGCTTCAAGCGGCGCGCCGGTGGTTGTTTCAACCGACAGAGCTTTCCGCCGTGCCGGTTAAGGTCCAGGGCATTCTGACCTTCAATTTCACGCTAAATGATGAAGAACCAGGCTCGCCGTTTGGAGCCGCAAGTCGCGACATGAAAGTCTCGACCAATACAGAGCGACTCGCCAAACAAATGATCGAAGGCGTCGAATGCGAGGGCGCCCGCGCGGTCGCCACCATGCCCGCCGGCGCAATCGGTAACGAGCGACCGATTGAAACGGTCAATGAGACCTGGTATTCGCCTGAGCTCCAGATGATGATCCTGTCCAAACGCAGCGATCCCCGCTTCGGCGAATCGACCTATCGCGTCACCAACATCGTCCGCTCCGAGCCTGAGTCCGCGCTCTTCCAGGTTCCGTCCGAGTACACGATCATCGATAGCCGGGCGAATAAAGTAGATGTGGATGTGGAAGAGTTGGGAAGGAAATTCGAAGAGTTGCGAAGGAAACTCGAAGAGGCGCAGAAGAAGGGCGAAGGAGCGCGAAAGCCGAATAATCAGTAGAATCGGATGTGTATTCGATCCAACTGCCGCTGGTTTCTCTGGCGAAGCGGGAACCCCGCTTCGCCTTTTTGCGTCTAAATCGGAAAACTATTATGGAACACACTATGATCTGTTCGTAGCAGGGGTTGAGAGCGGACAGACTAATTTGGATGAGGTTTACCATTATGCCTAGTGGGTCGCGATTACTGTTGACCGTTGTTTCTGTCATTTGTATTTGCCTTTCCACCTCCGCCCAACAACTTGCGCCCGGCGGCGCTCCATCGCCGGACGAAGTGGCGCTGCGGTCGTTGGTCGTCAAATATTTCGACGCTTACGCGAAGGAGGACCTAGACTCCGTCATGTCTCTCTGGGGCAAGGATGCGCAGGGCGTCGCCTCTCGCCGCGATCTGCTGAGGCGAATGTTCGCATTCGAGGATTACAGATTCTCAGAGCCTGCGATTTCACGAATCAAGGTCGAGGGCGGCCGCGCTTCCGCGCGCGTGGTTGTTGAGCGGGACACGACTAGGTTCCGCGACTCGTCTACTCCGGTCGTCAAAAGTACGCTTCGCTCCGACATCTCGTTTGTCATGGAGAACGGCGAATGGAGATTCTGGAGCGAAGCGCCCGCCGTCGCCGGTTTGGCAAATGCGCTGGCCACGGCGAAGACCGACGCGGAGCGCGAGGCGATGCTGGCGGGCGATCCGGACCTGGTTAATCGTGAATTGCTGGCGCTGCTCGCCAATCAGAGCGATCGCGCGTTCACTCAGTCCGATTATCCTCGCGCGCTTTCGATTCTGATGGGCCAGCGCCTGGTCGCGGATAGGCTCGGGGAGAAAAAAGGAGCCTCCCAGGCCTGGATGAACATCGGCATCATTCATTTCGAGCAGAAACGCCATCAGCAGGCGCTAGACGCGTACCAGAAGGGCTTTACGATTGAGGAAGAGCTTGGCCGGAGGTCGGAGCAAGCGAACTACCTGACAAACATCGGACTCGCCCAATCCGTCCTTGGCAAGCCGCGGCAGGCGATTGAATACCTTCAACGCGGACTGGCCATTTACGAAGAGCTGAACGAGAAGCGCGATGTGTCGGACACGCTCGAAAACATCGGCAATATCCATTACGAACAAGGCGATTACGAGCTGGCTTCGGAATTTTATCGGCGGAGTTTGAAATGGTTCGAGTCGGCGACGGCCTATGCGGGCCGCCTGCTCAAGATCGCGAAGACCGAGTACGAGCAGGGCAATGACGAGGCCGCGATCGGTTTCTACGCCGAAGCCGCGGGCAAACTCGAATCGGCAGGGGAAAAGCGGAGCGTCGGTTACGCGATGCACAACATCGCCAACATCTACTACTCGCAGGGCGATTACGCCCAGGCGATGAACTATTATCGCCGCTGTCTCGCCGCCGAGAAGGAGTCCGGCTCGCCGCAAGGCGTGGCGGGCGCGCTGCAGGGCATCGGGTTGATCCATGCGCTCGACGGCAATCACGCGCTCGCGCTCGAATCCTATCGCGAAAATCTGAGCGTAGTCGAATCCCTCCCCGACAAGGCTAACATCGTCGCCGCGTGGCAAAAGGTCGGCGGCGCGCTTTTCAGCCTGGGACAATTGGATCAGGCGCTCGAAGCCTTCAAACAGGCTCTGGCCGTTGGGGAGACGGCCGACGCGCTTGTCGACCTCGGCTTGACTTACGCAGCGAAGGCCGATTTCACCGCCGCGCTCGACGCATATCAAAGGGCCAAGGCATTATTCGAATCGATGAAAAATGCGCTCGGCTTCTCGGGGGACAGCGCGCTCGGCATCGCGACGGTGTTGTTGAACGAGAGCAATGTCAGTTACGCGCAGAAGGATTACGTGAAGACGATCGAACAAGCCACTCAGGCGGCGGCGCTCGCCAAACAGTACGGGGATTACGACCTCTTCTGGCAGGCTCGGTACAGCGTGGGCAAGGCGCAGTACCGGTCCGGGAAGCTGGACCTCGCGCGCCAGGCCTTCGTCGAGGCCATCACAACGATTGAAATGCTGCGCCCGCAGCAGAGAAGCGGCAAGCAGCCGCGATTCTATGAGAGCAAGCTCGCGCCTTATCAGGCGATGGTCGACGTGGCAATTAGCGAGGGCAAAGGCAATGAGGCTTTCGACTACGCCGAGCGCGCCAAATCCCGCGCGCTGACAGGCGTGTTGCGTAGCGCAAAGGTGTGGATTACCAAAACGATGACGACTCGCGAGCGAGAGCAGGAGCGAAAATTCCTGACAGACGTCGCCGCGTTCAACACGAAGATTCAGCGCGAATGGGAGCGTCAGAACCCGAACAAGGTTCGCCTAAGTGATCTGACTGAAAATCTGCGCAAGGCGCAGAAGGATTACGCCGCGTTCCGCGACAGACTCTTCGCGCGACGCCCGCAATTGAAGTCGCTGCGGGGCGAAGGAAAACGAATTGACGCGGCGCGCGCGGCGGCCCTGCTGACCGACTCGGAGACGGCCCTGCTCGATTTCGTGGAGACGGACGAAAGCGTCTACCTCTTCGCGTTCACGAAGACCGGCGGACTCGCTCGATCACGGCAGCCGGTCTCTCCGCTGAAAATCTACATCCTGGGGGTTGATCGCGGTGAATTTAATGCCCGCGTGACGAGGTTTCAGGAGGCCATCGCCAATCGCAGCGATGACGCGCAGGCCCAGGCGCGCGAGCTTTACGACTTGCTGCTGAAACCGGCTCAGGAGCAGATAACCGCGCGGAAGCATCTGGTTATCGCGCCCGACGCGATCTCATGGAGTCTGCCTTTTCAGGCTCTGCAAACCGAGGACGGCCGTTATCTGATCGAGAATTACGCCGTCTCTTACGCGCCTTCGCTTACCGCTCTAGGCGCGATCTCTGCGTTGCGCGCCCGCCCGAAGCCCCGCCGGGCGCCCCCGCCGTCGCTGCTCGCACTAGTGAATCCGGCGTTGAGTCCGGTGATAGAAGCCAGAATCAAATCAATACTGCCCGCCGAAAAGACCGGTCAGGCTCCGGACGCGCAAAATGAAGTCGACGAGTTAAGCAAACTTTACGGCGAACAGCGGGTCGCCGTTCTGGTCGGCCCCGGCGCGAGCGAGAACCGGATGAAGGCCGAAGCGGGCAAGTACGACCTGCTGCACTTGAACGTTCGCGGCGTATTGAACGAGACTGCGCCACTCTTCTCCTTCGCGGCGCTTTCATCGAATGCGGAGGCGAAGGAAGACGGGGCGCTCGAAGTGAGGGAGATTTTCGATCTCGATCTGAAATCCGATCTGACAGTGATCCCCGCGAGCGAGTTGGCCTGGCCAAAGGCCGGGGCGATGCGGAGCATGACGGGCCTGACCTGGGCATTGTTCGTCGCAGGGTGTCCGGCGACCGTCGTGAGCCGTTGGCGCTGTGATGAATCCTCCGATCTGACGCTCGAATTTCATCGCCGGATCAAAGCGTCGTGGCGCAAGGAGTCGAAGGCCAGAACCTGGCAAGAGGCGGTTCGGCATTCGCTCGGCCTCGAAGAACGCCGTCACCCGTATTTCTGGGCGGGGTTTTCTATGTTGGGAGACGCGCGTTAAATCAAATCGTGCGGGTCGGTAGGGTACCGCGCGCGTAAGCAAGCGGCTGACTGATGAGACAGCCGCTTGC
>DATCXQ010000592.1:0-11047 GCA_036565725.1 Blastocatellia bacterium | reverse complement strand
GCTGACGCGCGCGGTGCTCCGACTTAACCTGAGGCAATCTATTCGATTTCCCCTCTATACCTGGCCCAGCGCGCCTTGGCAGCGGCTTTCAGTTTCCTCTTGGTCGAATCCGATACAACCCGCTTGGGCTTGGCGCTTACGGACGCAAGCGCGCTCGAAGGTCGTCCCCTGCGGCGCACGCTTGCCGCCGCCACTCCGGGAATCACTTTCGCAAGTTGTTCACGCTGCGCCGTGAGTTCTTTGATCTGGACATCAATGCTGGCAATCGCCAACTTGATATGCTCCGCGGGATTGCCACTTGTAGATTTTCTAGGCATGCGTTGCTCTCCTTAATGAAACTAGCGTTTGTAGTTGCTCAAATGTTCCGGTGTTACTCGCCCATCCAACAACATATTTCTTCAAGGTCGTTTCGGGTGTTTTAGCATGTAGCTAAATGAGTAGCGACCGGAGCCTGGTTGTCCTTGTATTAAACTACCTTTCACGTCAAAAGCCAAGTAGAATCAGCCTTGAGCGCGGCGGCGCGCTAAGTTATTCTTAAATTCGCCTGGGGTCGCAGATCACGTCTGGAAGTTTTCAAACTCGAAATCAGGCTCTTAAGCGTAAGGATCAGATCGTGAGTTATCAGGTTATCGCTCGCAAATATCGTCCTCAAACCTTCGCCGACTTAACAGGCCAGGAACATATTTCGCGCACGCTCGGCAACGCTCTGGATCAGCGGAGGCTTCATCATGCCTACCTGTTTTCCGGCGTGCGAGGCACCGGCAAGACGACCACCGCGCGCATACTCGCCAAGGGCCTCAACTGTCACACCGGCGTTACCAGCCGCCCATGCCTCCAGTGTCCTTCCTGCGTCGAGATCGCCTCGGGCGCCTCGCTCGACGTGCTGGAAATCGACGCCGCGTCTAACACCGGCGTCGACAACGTGCGCGACGTGATCATCAATAACATTGCGATCCGGCCTGCCCGTGATCGTTACAAGGTCTTCGTCATTGACGAAGTTCACATGCTTTCAACTAGCGCGTTCAACGCCCTGCTGAAAACCCTCGAAGAACCTCCCTCGCACGTCACTTTTATTATGGCGACGACGGAGCTTCATAAAGTTCCCGACACCATACTTTCACGCTGCCAGCAGTTCGAGTTCCGGCAGATACCGACCGAAAAAATATTCCGGCGACTGCGCGAGATAGCCGACGGCGAGGGGGTGAAAATAAATGACTCCGCGTTGCGTGAGGTAGCCCGCGCCGGCGCGGGCAGCCTGCGCGACGCGCAATCGGCGTTCGATCAGGTGATCGCCTTCAGCGGAGATCAAATCGCCGAGGAGGACGTCACAACGGCGCTGGGGCTAGTCAGCGCCGCCACGCTCGGACGCTTCGTCGAAGCCATCGCCGGTCAGAAGACCGCTGAGATACTCAACCTGGTGGAAGAGGTGTTCGCCAGAGGTTACGATCTGCGCAATTTTACACGCGAATTGACAGCTTATCTGCGACACCTGCTGGTGATTAAATCCGGAATTGACGGAAGCGATTTATTCGGTGTTACAGACGTGGAAGTTGATCGACTGAGGCAATTGTCTTCCAGGTTTTCCGAAGAAGACCTGGTCAGGCTCTTTCATCTGTTAGCCGAAACCGAAAAAGAGATAAAAGATTCCCCGCACCCACGCTTTCAACTCGAAATCGGGCTTGTCAAACTTACTCACGCGACCAGGTTGAGAACGCTCGATGAATTAATAAAGAAGCTTGAAGAGCTTGAATCAAGAATAACCGGCGACGCTGGCGACGCGCGCATTGAGAGCCCATTAACGAAAGGTCCTGCTACTAAAAATCATGCCCCCTCGGTCGAAGCCCGGCCCGGCAAATCCGCGTTGGGCGGCGCGGACGAACCGCCCGATTTTCCACAATTCGATCCAACGGAGCCGGAAGGCCTGTATGAGTCAGAGGCCGTCCAACCGCCACGACAAGCGCCGCCGCGCGAGACTCAAACACAATCAGGCGCCGTTTCGATTACTCCGGGGCAGGAAGTCGAAGCTATTTTAAAAGAGGTGCGAAGGATGAATCGCGGCCTGGTCCTGACCGCGCTCGAAGACGCGCAGGGCCTGGAATTCCGCGATGGGGCGTTGACCGTCACGTTCGGTAGTGATGATGTGTTCGCACGGCAAGTGCGCTCAAGCGGCCAGCTTTTCCGTGACATCGGTCAGCGCCTTTTCGGCCGCCCCGTCGACCTGGTGGTGAAGATCAGCGGGCAGGTAGAGGAACGAATTGACGAGGCCGAGTTGAAACGCCGAGGATTGCGCGAACGCGCGATGCAAAACCCAGCCGTGCGCCTGATCATGGAAAAGACCAGGGCTGAGTTGCTCTGGGTGAAAGAGAAAGACGTGTTATGATGAGCGTTGCTAATTCGCAAAACATTGGAGCAAAATCTAAGGAGTCGTTCATTCGACAATGAGCGGTGAACTGAAACAATGAAAAGCGCAGTTCGTAGTCCCGCCTTTAGGCGGAAGCGTTTGGTATCACGGAATGTGACTGTGGCTGACGCTTCCGCCTAAAGGCGGGACTACGAACTGGTTTTCTTAGGAGCGTTATGAAACTTCCCGGTGGAATGAATTTGCAGCAGATGATGAAGCAGGCTCAGAAGATGCAGGAGCAGATGATGAAGGAGATGGAAGGTCTGCGTGTCGACGCCACGGCGGGCGGCGGCATCGTGAAGGTCGAGATGAACGGCCTCAAAGAAGTCCTTTCCGTCAAAATCGAACCCGAAGCCGCCGGCGACGTCGAAATGCTGCAAGACCTGATCGTGGCCGCGGTCAATGAGTGCGGACGCAAAGTCGATGAGAGCGCGGGCAACCGCCTAGGCGGCGTCCTTGGCGGATTGAACATTCCGGGGTTGATGTAACCGAATGCGGAATGTGGTATGCGGAATGATCTTTAGACTCGATTCGCATTCCGCATTCCGCATTCCGCATTCCGCATTCCCTTATGCTTGATTACGCAGAACCTGTAACGAAACTCATAGACGAATTCAAACGCCTGCCGGGCATCGGTCACAAATCGGCGCAGCGGCTGGCGTTTCATGTGCTCAAAGCCCCCCAGGAAGAGGCCGACCGCCTGGTCGAAGCCATCCGCGAGGTCAAGGAGAAAATCATCTTCTGTTCGACCTGCAACAACTTGACGGACGTCGATCCGTGCCGTTTCTGTACCGGCCATTCGCGAGACAGATCCGTCATCTGCGTCGTCGAAGAGCCTTATAACCTGGTGGCGATTGAAAAGACGCGCGAATACCACGGGATATACCATGTCCTGCACGGGGCGCTCTCGCCGATTCGAGGCATAGGGCCTGAAGAGCTTCGGATAAAAAACCTTCTCGAGCGCCTGCGCCCGGACGAGAGCGGCGAAAGCGGCGTAAAAGAGATTATCCTAGCCACAAACCCGAACACCGAAGGCGAGGCTACGGCCAATTACCTGGCCCGCCTGCTCAAACCGCTCGGCTTCCGTATCACGCGCATCGCCATGGGGCTGCCAGTCGGCAGCGATCTCGAATACGCCGACGAAGTAACGATGCATAAAGCGCTTGCCAACCGGCATGAAATTTAGGGATGGAGAACGGGGAATGGGGAGTGGGCAAAGAGGCGCCACTTCCCACTCCCCATTCCCTACTCCCCATTCCCTGTCCTTTATGAATAATCCGGACGACAACGACATCGCCGCCGAATACCTCGCGCTAAAGGCCGCGAACGACGAGTTGCGAGAACGCGGTAAGCAGTGGTTGTGGAACGCGCTCGACGTGATCTGTTCGGAGATTAACCGCGAATTGAGCGCTCGAAACAACCCGCCATTACAAGTGGGCCGCCAGGAATGGCAATTCAAAGTCAAGGATTCGACGATGGTCGGAGAGCGATTCGGCGCGCGCTTTCGCGAGAAGACATTGGTCGTCGAGGCCGGGTGGCCTCGCGAACCGCAACATGGATTCGTGCCCGACCGCGGATTGGCGCGCGCGCGAATCGGCATCAGTCAAAACGTCATGCTCGAAGCGAAAATCGTCGCTGAATTCATCCTCAAGCGGCAGCGCGACAATGATCCCGCCTGGTATCCCATCGAAAATAAAAAACTCGACGCCAGAGTCACCGAGTCACGCCTGCGCGAATATTTCAATCTGATTTTGATCGATTAAAGCGTTTTTCACTCGGGTTCTCAGGAATAGCAAACCACGGGGGGCCCGTGTTCCCCATGGTTGATTTAATCCCAGTCTTGAGCTGAACTCAGAAGAGACCCAACCACGGGGAACACGGGCTCCCCGTGGTTCTTTTTGCTCAACCCCGGACTGGAGTTGATTTAACATGAACACTCAAATCGATGACGCTATAAACAGTACCGCGCGCGTAAGCAAGCGGTCGCGCGCAGGAGTGACCGCTCGCTTACGCGCGCGGTACTGTACTAATCTAGCCCGATAAGATTTTGATTGATGGCCATGGCGAAAAGGATAAAATAGCCGCCGCGTCAATTTACGAACAGTTTGGGAACGGTGTGGGAATCCTGTTTGCAGGCGAGAACCCAATGGCAATACCGACATTAGCTCCATCATCAAAGTGGAAGAGCGCGCGGGTACTGATCGCGGACGAGACTCCCGCCACGCTGGAGTTTTTCTCCCGCCTGTTGGAAGATCGGGGTTTTACTACAACGACTGCCGACAGCGGCGCCGCGGTTCTGCAATTTCTATTTCAAACCGTGGCGTGGGATGATTTTTGCTCGGAAACTAACAGCGGTGATACAGTCATGCGGAGGCTAGTCCCCTCCCCTATCAACGCCATCTTGCTCGGCGATCTCACGCAGCCTCCGGTTGACGGGCTTGATCTGATTCGCCGCCTGCGCCCTTATCACATCCCCATCGTGGTGGCCACGTCTTACGGCGCCGATTACTCGTTGTTGGCCAAAATGGCCGGAGCAAAAGTCATCGTCCACAAGTTCGCTGACCCCACTTACCTGATCACGACGATCGAGGAGGCGCTTCAAAAGAGTCCGTTTCCCAAACTGCCGCCGAAATAAAACCGTGCAGAGCTAGCTGACAGGCGCCAGCACGCCCAGGATGTGGTAACCGCCGTCAACGTAGATGACCTCGCCCGTAACGCCGCGCCCTAAAGAACTCAACAGGAACAACGCCGCGTCGCCGACTTCGGCCTGTTCGGTCGCGTGTCGCAGCGGGGCTATCTCACGATGCGCTTCGACCATTTTGGAGATGCCTCCGACGCCGCGCGCCGCCAGCGTCCTGATCGGCCCGGCCGAGATCGCGTTGACCCGAACGCCTCGCGGCCCGAGGTCGTTCGCAAGGTAGCGCACCGAAGCCTCCAGGGCGGCCTTCGCCACGCCCATCACGTTGTAATTCGGGACGACTCGCTCGGAACCGAGATATGTCAGCGTGACGATCGAGCCCCCGTTCTTCATCAGCGGCGCCGCGGCGCGCGACACCGCGACGAGCGAATAGGCGCTCACTTCCAGAGCCGTCGCGAAGCCCTGCCGCGAAGTGTTGACGAATTCGCCGGCCAGTTCCTCGGCCGGCGCGTAAGCGATCGAATGAACCAGGAAATCCAACTCCCCGAACTCGCCTTCAACGCCCTTCATCATCGCGGCGATCTCGTCGTCGTTTCCGACGTCGCACTGAAAGGTCTTCGCCCCTTCGAGCCCCTCGGCCAGCTTTTCGACCTTGTCTTTGAAGCGGTCGTTCTGGTAATTGAATATGAGCCTCGCGCCCTCGCGCGAGGCCGATTCCGCAATCGCCCACGCGATGCTCTGTTTGTTTGCGACTCCCAGGATCAAGCCTTTCCTGCCTTCAAGAAGCATGTCGTCGTTTTTCTCCTTGTCGATTTTTTTACTGTCCGCTGGTACAGTACCGCGCGCGGTACTGCGTCAATCGCGAAGATAGCACGGCTTTGAACTATAATCACGCCATTATGATTGGATTTAATTCAACACAGACTCCGCCACTAGTTCAGGAAGATGATGGCGCAGCCCTCATAAGCGGATCGCGCGCCATGCCGGCCGCGACTTTAATCATGCTCAGTTTGCTTTTGCTTAGTCCCTCGGCGCTTGCGCAAACGACCACAGCGCAACAGCTCGGCTACGGCCCTAACGACAAAGTTCTGATGGTTCATGCCGACGACATCGGCATGTCGCATTCTGTCAATGTCGCGACAATCGAAGCCTTCAAAAAAGGCCTGGTCACTTCGGGCAGCGTCATGGTTCCCTGCCCGTGGTTCCCCGAGATCGCCGCTTACGCCAGAGAGCATCCGGAGCTCGATCTGGGATTGCATCTCACTCTGACCAGCGAATGGAAATATCTGCGTTGGCGTCCGGTGGCTTCGCCGGAAAAGGTCAAGGGATTGCTCGACGAAGAGGGTTTTATGTGGCGCTCCGAACGGCAGACGGCGACGAAGGCCACTCCGCAGGAGGTCGAGACCGAGTTGCGCGCGCAGATCGAACGCGCTTTGCAATTCGGACTCAAACCCACGCACCTCGACACGCACATGGGCACACTGTACACTCGCAAGGACTTCTTCGACGTCTACACGAAGCTCGGCAAAGAGTACGGCATCCCTGTGATGGTCATGCGCCCGACGCCCGAAATCATCGCCTACGGCAAGCAGTCAGGCCTGCCGATTACCGAGGAACTTTTGAAGAAAGTCGAAGCCGACGGATTCGTAATGCTCGATCACCTGGTAACGGGCGTGCCGGGCAAGAACTTCGCCGAGCGGAAAGAGGCGTACAAAAACTTGCTGAGAAACCTGAAGCCCGGCGTGACGATGTTGATCGTGCATCTCGGAATGAATGACCCTGAGCTGAAAGCCACGACCGGATTGTGGGAAGAGCGCTACGGCGACTTCCTCTCATTCACCGACCCAGAAATCGCAGCTCTCATCAAAGAGCTCGGCGTTAAGCTGACGACCTGGCGCGAAATGGGCAAGATCTCATGGAAGAAATGAAGGGGTCTGAGGTCAAAACTATCGCCGGACGGCGCTAACAACAAACTTACATGCGCGAATTATTATCTTCACTACTAACTTTCTTCGGCGTCTCTCGCAAGAATAAAGGCCAGGAGACAAATGCTCAGTGGGTAGCGCCTGCCTCGCCTGAACCTGGGGCGATAAAACACATAGGGTTGAGTCCTAACCAAATGGAGAGAATCCACAAACTGCGTAACACCTTGGCGGAGGTTTATCACTCTCCTATCGAGAAATGGGTAGATAATTTCAAGCAAGACTCGGACCCGGACAAGGAATTAGCCGTCTGGGAAAGAATAGCAGACAGTTATACGCGATACTGTTCCAAGAGGCTGTTATCGATAGAAGCTAAAAAGGACGTTTTCCAATTACTGCTCCTTCGGTCCATGGCCCCTGAGCGGGAAGTTCTGAATCGTATCAAACTGAAAACTCTCACGGTCGATCAGGCTAAAGAAACATTGAAGGAGTTCTGATCGGTAATCTCAGTAAACCACGAAATCGGACAAAGAAGAGCATTTGTCATTGTCCATCGCTCATTGTTCATTTGTCATTGGTCCGGAAATCGCCCGATGAACATTGGGCATTGAATCGAACTCTCCTCCGATAATGATCAATATCAAATGACAAATGAACAATGACAAATTGAACTCTCCGTCCATTTCGCGATTTACTGAATCTGCCTAAATTAGGCGCCTATCAGTCGCGCGCCCAATGCTCCCTCCTTAACCGGCCATAAATTTATCATTTCACTCTTGACCCCGTAGTCGGCTACAAAGTGTAGACTTCGGGCGTTAGAACAGTTATTGCTCTGTTCACTGGAGAAGCGATATGAGACGAGCCAGACGACAAGCGACTGATGAAGCCGCCGGCGCGTCCGAGGCTGGCAATACCTCACCGCTCAAGATCGGCGAGGTCGCCAGGCGCGCCGGCATAGGCGTCGAGACATTGCGCTTCTACGAGCGCAGCGGGTTACTCGACCGTCCGGCGCGCACCGAGGGCGGTTACCGGCTTTACGACGCCGGGGCGCTGAAAACGCTGGAATTCATCAAGCGCGCGCAATCTCTCGGCTTTACGCTCGAAGAGATCAAGCGCATCATCGCCGAGAGCCGCGCCGGGCAAAGGCCGTGCGCCGAAGTGCGCGAGACCGTGCGAAGGCGATTGGCCGAACTCGACGAGCAGATGGCGCAAATCCGGCGTTACCGCAACGCGCTGGCGGCGACGTTGAAGCAATGGGACGAGAAGGGTTTCGCCGACGGCGATTTCTGCGGTTTGATCGAAAGCTCCGATCTCAGCGCCATAAGGCCGGAGCGAAACAATTTGAAAAGGAGGGGGAAATGAACACGCGCATTGACCCGGTTTGCGGAATGGCGGTCGATCCAGCGACGGCGGCGGGCAAGTTCGATTACGAAGGCGAGACCTATTACTTCTGCAACCCGAATTGCCTGCGCAGATTCAGCGCCGCCCCCCAGGTCTATCTGAATAAGGCGCCGCAACTCGCGTCGGTGGGCCTCCCCGTGGTTCAACTCGGAGCTAAGTCCGGATCGCAGCGCGTGATGGCGACGGCGCAACCGAAACCGGAGACGCGCATTGTTCGAGAGGGCGCCGAATACACCTGCCCGATGGACCCGGAGGTCATTCAAACCGGCCCCGGCGCGTGCCCGAAATGTGGGATGGCGCTGGAGCCGCTGACTCCCGCCTCTCCGGCGACGAAAACGGAATACGTCTGTCCGATGCACCCTCAGATCGTGCGCGACGAGCCGGGGTCGTGCCCGATCTGCGGAATGGCGCTGGAGCCGCGCGTGGTCACACTGGAGGAAGAAGAGAACCCCGAATTGAAAGAAATGAAGCGGCGGTTCTGGGTGAGCGTGGCGTTGACGCTGCCGGTCTTGTTCCTGGCGATGTCGGAGATGATTCCGGGACAGCCGATTCAGCGCGCCCTCTCGCCGCGGCTGCTCACGTTCATTCAATTCGCGCTGGCCACGCCGGTCGTGTTGTGGGGAGGACGGCCGTTCTTCGAGCGCGGCTGGGCCTCGATAGTCAACCGCAGCCCGAATATGTTCACGCTGATCGCAATCGGAACGGGCGCGGCGTGGCTCTATAGCGTCATCGCGACATTCCTTCCGAACATCTTCCCCCCATCGTTTCGCGGCCACGGCGGCGAAGTGGCGGTTTATTTCGAGGCCGCGGCGGTGATCACGACTCTGGTCCTGCTCGGACAGGTGTTGGAGTTGCGCGCGCGCAGCCGGACGAGCAGCGCTATCAAAATGCTGTTGGGTCTGGCGCCGAAGACCGCGCGCGTCATCCGGGGCCATGGGGGCCCCAACGGCGTTGAAGAAGACATTCCACTCGATCAGGTTCACCCCGGTGATCTGTTGCGAGTGCGGCCCGGTGAAAAAATTCCGGTCGACGGCGTCGTCATCGAGGGCCGCAGCTCCGTTGATGAATCGATGGTCACTGGCGAACCGATACCGGTCGAAAAGACCGATGGCGCCAAGGTCACCGGCGGCACGATCAACGTGGCGGGCAGTTTCGTGATGCGCGCGGAGAGGGTCGGCGCCGACACGCTGCTCGCGCAGATCGTGCGGATGGTCGGCGAGGCGCAGCGCAGCCGCGCGCCGATCCAGCGATTGGCCGACGCCGTCTCGGCCTGGTTCGTGCCGGCGGTCGTAATCATCGCTGTCATCACGTTTATGGTCTGGGCGTTAGCCGGGCCTGAGCCGCGAATGGCCTATGCGCTGGTCAACGCGGTCGCGGTGTTGATCATCGCCTGCCCGTGCGCTTTGGGCCTGGCCACGCCGATGTCCGTGATGGTCGGGACGGGGCGCGGCGCGACGGCCGGCGTGCTGATCAAGAACGCCGAGGCGTTGGAGACGCTCGAAAAGGTCGACACGCTGGTCGTTGATAAGACCGGCACGCTGACCGAAGGAAAACCTAAGCTGACGATGTTCACGAACACCGGCGTCGTGGACGATGAAACCGCGCTTCAGTTGGCCGCAAGCCTCGAACGAAGCAGCGAGCACCCGCTGGCCGCGGCTTTTGTCACGGCGGCCAACGAACGAGGCGTCAAACTTGCGCCCGTGTCCGAGTTCCGCTCCGTCACGGGCAAAGGCGTTATCGGCATAGTTGACGGCCGCGCCATCGCGCTTGGCAATCAGAGTCTGCTCGCCGAGTTGGGCGTCGATCTCGGCGCAGAAGTGGAGAAGGCCGCTGAATGGCGCGAACGCGGGGCGACAGTGATCTTTTTGGCGGTGGATAAACGGCTCGCGTACCTGTTCGGCGTAGAGGACCCGATCAAGGAATCTTCGCGCGAAGCGATCAGAGAGTTGCACGAAAAAGGGCTGCGGATAGTGATGCTGACCGGCGACAACCGCGTGACCGCCCAGGCCGTCGCCCGACGGTTGGGCATTGACGAGGTAATCGCCGAAGTCCTGCCCGAACATAAGAGCGAGTTTGTTGCGCGGCTGCAGAGCGAAGGGCGCGTAGTGGCGATGGCGGGAGACGGCGTCAACGACGCCCCCGCTTTGGCGCGAGCTCACGTCGGAATAGCGATGGGCGCGGGGACGGACGTGGCGATGGAGAGCGCGGACGTGACGCTGGTTCAAGGCGACCTGCGCGGAATCGTCCGCGCGATAAAACTGAGCCGCGCCACGATGCGCAACATCCGGCAGAATCTCTTCTTCGCTTTCGTCTACAACGCGCTCGGGGTCCCGATCGCGGCCGGCGCGCTCTATCCGATCATCGGACTGTTGCTCAGCCCGATGATCGCCAGCGCGGCGATGACCTTCAGCTCAGTCTCAGTCATCACCAACGCGCTGAGGCTGCGCAAACTCGATTTGCGATGAGGAAAGAACCACTAGAGCGATTTTCAATTGGATTTACGGGAAGGAGCGCTCCGGTACTGTACCGCGCAGCAACCTGGGCGATAAACGAATAGCCCGACACCGTACACGCAATTGCAATCCGATCTAAATCGAGCCAGGAAACATCGGTACACCGAATGAAACTGCAGAATCGCTCTGACGGTGTTTAGAGTACCGCCTTTAGGCGGTTGCGGCGGCTTTA
>DATCXQ010000591.1:0-4586 GCA_036565725.1 Blastocatellia bacterium | reverse complement strand
TGTTGCCCCTGTTGCCCCTGTTGCCCCTGTTGCCCCTGTTGCCCCTGTTGCCCCTGTTGTCCCTGCTGTCCTTGCTGCTGTTGCTGTCCTTGGCGTCCTTGGCGTCCCTGCTGTCCCCGTTGGCCTTGCTGACCATTCTGGCGATCGTTTTGGTTTTGGGCTACTTGCTGACTGTTTTGCTGGCCTTGTTGCCCTTGTTGCCCTTGTTGCCCTTGCTGCCCTTGCTGCCCCTGTTGATCCCGATTGGCCTGATCGCCTTGTTGTTGTTGTTTGCCGCGCTGGCCGCGGTCGCCTAACTGCCTGCGCATTGACTCGACGCTGTCGGCGAGCTTGCGCGTTCTTTCAAGGGAATCCTCTGTCTCTCCGCCCGCGCCTTTGCGCTGCGCGTTCTTTTCGGCTTCGGCCAGTTGCTGCGCGAGTTGTTCGAGGTTTTGCTGAACCGTCTGATCGCCCTGTCGCGCGACGTCGAACTGGTTCATTTCCATAAGACGCTGCGTGTATCGGATGCGGTCCTGCACGCGATTCTGTCGCAGGCCGCTGGCTGCTTCGCGCAGTTTGTTGGCAGCGCCTTGCTGTTCCTGGTTGAGGCCTCGCGCGGCCTGATCGATGTCCCTTTCGAGATTGCCTACCTCATTGGCCAACTCGTCTTTGCGCTCGCCCAACTGTTGCTTTGAATTGTTGACCGACGAGTCGCCGGAGCGGGCGCGGCGGGCGAGGTCTTCGACGTCTTTCGTAATTTCGCCCTGGCGCTGGGCCGCCTGGGCCGCGCGCTGTTTCAAATCCTGGATCGATTGGCCGCCCCGCGACTGCTTCAACCGATTCAATTGTCGCTGCGCGTCTTCCAGTTGCTGCATCGCGCGCATGTTGCGGGCCAGGGATTCCTGCTCCTTGTTGTTTTGCGCCGCGTTCTGCGCGCGCTGCATCTCGTCGGCGGCCTGATTGAGGCGGTTGGCCAGGTCTTGCATTTGCGGGTCGCGGCGCTCGCGAGAGAGCCGTTCGAGTTCGCGCGCGGCTTTGCGGGCCTCATCGATCATTTGCTGTTGCTGGCGCCCGCCGCCGCCGCCGCCCTGATTGCGGGCCTGCTGCATGCGCTGTTGCTGCTGTTCGACCTCGCGCTGCATCCTGCGAGCCAACTCCTCAAGTTTGCGCTTCGCCTCGTCGTCCTGCTGCTGCGACTGCTGCTGGCGTTCGCGGTTGAGCGTCTCGTACTGGTTCTTCCTCTTGTCCATCTCAAGCTCGAAGAGGTCGGCGAGCTCTTCGGCCTGTTGGCTGTTCTGGCCTTGGCCCGACTGGTTGAACGCGACCTGAATCTCGCGGAAGATCGCGTCGGCGCGCTGCAACTCCTTCAACGCGCGCTGTTCGGGCGCCATGGCGTCTTTGGCCTTGCGCGACTTCAAGTCTTTGATCGCGGGCTCCATTTCTTTCGAAGCCTGGGTGACGTGTTCGACCAGCTTGACGAAATCCTGGTTCTGGCCGAGTCCGTCGCCCATGCGGCGTTTGATTCTCTCGGCGAGCCCGATAGCGTCTTCGCGCACTTTCTCCTGCGCCAGGGAGATCGTGTTGTAATTGTCCTCTTTCTCCTTTTCGGAGTAGGTCGCCTCGTCGCGGTTGACGCGGAAGGTCGCGGCGATGATCTCTTTCTGGCGTTTGGTCAGCCCCTCCTGCTGCCCGTCGCCCTGGCCTTCCATGCCGCCTTGCTGCGACTGTTTGTACTCCTTCTCGAACGGCTTGACCTCGATGAAGTAGATGTCGCTGGTCGTTTCTTTGTGGGCGTCGCGGGCCTTGGCGTAATAAGAGATCAAGTCGCCGGGCTGCAGCCCGAACTCTTCGAGGAAGAATGTGTGCGCGCCCGTCATCTCGCGCGCCGATTCGCCTTTCAGTTTCTGCAGGTCGACCTTTTTCTCCTCGCCGCCGTTGACCGCGAAATAGAGGTCGAGCGAGAGCACGCCGTAATCGTCCTCGGCCTTGGCTTGCGTGAAGACCTCCTCGACGCTCGTGGCGCGCGCGTCGCGACCGGGCTTTTCAAATGTGACCGTGGGCGGGCGGTCTTCGAGCAGGGAGATGTCGTATTCGTTCGACCCGTTATAGACGTCACCTTCGACGCTCGTGACCTCGATATGATAGGTGTTGTCCTTGTTGACGGTCATCGAGGCGGCGAAATCGGTCTCGCCGACTTTCTCCATCTCGATCTTCCCGCCTTCGCGCAGTACGATCCGCGCGGCCTTGGCCTTGCCGGTGAGCCTGGCCACGAGCTTCACGGTCGCGCCGGCGAGGACGGAGACGTTCGGCGCGTCCTCCATTGTTTTCGGCGCGAGGCCGGTGAAGGCGGGGAAACTCTGCGTCTGATCGATGCGTTTGACGTAAGGCAGGTCGGCGACCGTGAGCTTGAAGACCTCGGACTTGACGCTGTTCGACTCGACCCAGTATTCCGTGTCTTCCTGAATGTTGAAAATGAAGAACTGGAACTCGTTGTTGTTTTTGGCCGGCTCCATCATCTGGCCGATCCACTGAGCGTCATTCGCGCCGGCCTTGCGGGTGAAGACCGTCGCCTGTTCGGAGCTGAAGTTGAGCAGCTTGGCGAAAATCTTCTGGTCGGAGCCTTTCGGGACGCGCGCCGTGCCGGGTTTGACTTCGAATTTCAGGGCGTTGGACGCGGCGACGTCGCTCGCCGGCGTTATGATTTGCGCGATGCCCATCGTGATCTCTTTCGGGCCGAATATCAGCGCGGCGATGAACAACGCCAGGCTCGCGGCGGCGGCCCCTCCGAATTGCCAGAAGCGCTTACGCGGGACGACCTCGTCGACGCTGACGGCGATCGCGCGGCGGTCGGCGTCTTCAACCAGGCGGTCAATTATCACGGGCGAAAATGCCGCGCGCATCTCTTCGCCGGAAAACTCGATCGCGCTTACGAAGCGGTCTTCAACGCCTGGATGTTTCTCTTCGAGCAGGCGGGCGAGTTGGGCGTCGCTCGCGCGGCGGCGCAGCGGGCGGACCAGGGCGAAGTAGACGGCGGCGATCACGCTCAAGGCCGCGAAGACGCGCAATGACACGAGCGCGGCGGCGCTGAAGCGGAAGCGGTACGCGGCAAGACCCGTGATGACGAGCATCGCCGCAGTCGCGACGACGGTGATCGCCATCCCCCGCAGAACGATTAGCAGATTGCGGCGCTTGCGCACCGCGCCGATGACGCCGAGCAGTTGGTCGCTTCGATGATTCATATTGCCCTCCTAAATGTTGCCGCGCCCGTTCAATTCGTGGTTTTTGCGATTTTTGAGTAGTTCGTTGACGGCGTCGAGATCGAATTTTTCCGGATCGAATTCTCCGCCGACCCACTCCAAGAACTCCTCGTGCTGATTGTGCTCGGGATTATTTATCGCCTGCAGAAAATCGACATAGCCCCATACTCCGCCTACGTCTTCCGGCGGGCAGGCGTTCTCTCCCGCGACGCATCGCGGGTAATGCGCTCCGGCCTCGGCCTCCAAGATCTTCTCCAAAACGACTTCGTGCTCCCATGAGTCGCCGAAATCATATTCGTAAGTTATCTTCGTTTTGGAGGCGGACAGAACCTGACCGAGCGTGATCTGGTCCTCATTCTCCTCATCCATCATGTCGTCGACCTCATAAGGGGCCGGCGCGCCGATGAACCGCAGATTCGGGCTTTTGCCGATGATGAAATGGTGCAGGTGCGAATTGTTCCAACCCATAGCCATCTGGATTATAGCGTGCAATTCGCCGAGTGTGGCGTCGCCCCGGACCTCAATCCTACGCCAGATGGGCAGTTTGGAATTCTTCAACGTCACTTTGATTTGGTAAATCATGGCGGCGGTCTTCACCGCCGAGGCGGACGCCGGCGCCTTCTTACTCGCGGCCTTCCGCGCCGTAGTTTTGTTTGTTTTTGTGGTTTTTCGCGCAGGCATATTTTTTATATCACTCAAACCCGCCACTAACGCGGCGGAGGGAGTTGAGCGGTTACTAGTGTTGTCTGAACTTTATTCAATTGATCACTCTCGCCATCTTCATACGCCGCGCCAGCACGGCTTCCGTAATGAACAACAGCAACGCAGCGATCAGTAATATCCACCACACGCGCTGGCGCGATTCGATCTCTTCTTTGCTCAGCCTCTCTTTCGCCGCCGCTTCGGCCCCGCCCTTCGGATCGGCGCCGGTCGTCGCAGTCACGAACGCTTCGACGTCGAGTCTGGTCAAATCCGATTCTTTGCCGTCAAGGTTGACCGCCGCGAAATCGGAATTGCCGGCGTATCGCATGCGATAGAACCCCGGTTCGCTCGCCGCGACGATCAATTCGCCGTCGCGGGTCTGTTTGCGTTCGGTGATTCGTTCGCCGTTGGGCGCGTCTACGGCCGGCGGGGTCCCGTCTTTCGCCGTCGCGGTTGTGAATGTCTCGCCGACCAGGCTCCACGCGCGCTGCTCGCGTTCGCCCAGGCGCCGCGTCATTTGGCGAACGAGCGGCAGGTATATCGGCGTCAGCGGCAGATCGTTCCAACTCGCGTCCAAGGTCGAAGTGAAGAGCAGCAGCTTGCCGCCGCCGCGCGTGGCCTCGATCAAAGCCGGGCTGCCGTCTTCCA
>DATCXQ010000545.1:0-4569 GCA_036565725.1 Blastocatellia bacterium | reverse complement strand
ACCCAATCGGGGGCAGACACGTAGGTCTGCCCCTACACTGATTTGCAACCCGCTCTAGTCGGCGGGGCCTCGTAACCGAAAGCCGCCGACTGAAGTCGGTACTCTAAACGCCGTTTTTCGGTGGTTGTACATTAACCGAGCGCGCCAATAGCGGTTGCGCCAATTCAGCCCGCGGCTCGAACGTCGCGTTCGCTCAATTCTGCCCTGCGGGCTTGACCTGTCCCGTCGTTACGACCGGATTATTCTGGTGATAATTCGGGAACGGCGGACGTTTGTATTGCGGACGCGGGTTCTTCTTCAGTTCTTCCAGCAGGTACTCGACGGTCCGTTCGAGCTGCGGGTCGCGGCCCTGACGCCAGGCCGCCGGGTCGAATTCGACCTCGATGTCGGGGCCGACGCCGGCGTTCTCGACTTCCCATTCGCCGTTCAGTCCGTAGACCGCCGCGTCGGGCGCGGTGTGGCTGCCTCCGTCCATCAACGGCGGTGGACGGAACGAAGCGATCAGGCCGCCCCACGTGCGTTTGCCGACGAGCGGGCCTAGCTTCATCTTGCGGAAAAACCAGGGCATCGCGTCGCCGCCCGATCCGGCCATTTCGTTGATGATCATGGCCTTCGGGCCATAGATCGCGCCTGCCGGAACCGGCACGTCCTGGCTGCCCTCGCGGAAATGGATCTGGCTGAGCTGCTGGCGACTCAGATGCTGCACGACGTAATCGGCCAGCGCCCCGCCGCCGTTGAAGCGTTCGTCTAGCACCGCGCCGTCCTTGTTGGTCTGCGAAAAGAAGTAGCGGTTGAAGCTGGTGTAACCGCCGCCCGCCGTGTCGGGCATGTAAATGTAAGCGAGTTTGCCGCCCGAAAGTTGATCGACCTTGCGACGATTACCCTCGATCCAGGCCAGGTTGCGCAAGCCGGTCTCATTGCCGACCGGCACAACCGTCACCTCGCGCGAGTTCGAGCCGTCGGGGTTCGGGCCGACTTTGATGACGACCTGTTTATTGGCCTTCGATTCGAAGAAGCTGTAGACGTTGTCAGCCGCCGTCAGATTGCGACCGCCCACGGCCAGCAGGTACTCGCCTTCTTTGACGTTGACTCCTGGCTGAGTGAGCGGCGCGCGCAGGTTCGGGTTCCAGTTCTCGCCGTTGTAGATTTTGGCGAAGCGGTAACGGCCGTTCTCGATCTTGTAATCGGCGCCGAGCAGTCCGCCGGGCACGAAGTTCGGGCGCGGCTGGTCGCCCCCGTTGATGAACATATGGCCGACCGTAAGCTGGTTGAGCATTTCGGTGAAGAGATAGGTCAGATCGCTGCGGTGCGCCACGGCTTCGACGTAAGGGGAGTACCGCTTCTTCATCTCCTCCAGGTTCAGCCCGTGCAGGTTGCTGTCGTAGAAGAAGTCGCGTTCATTGCGCCAGACCTCGTTGTACATCTGCTTCCATTCGACTTTCGGGTCGACATAGACCTCCATCTCCGAGGTCTTCAGAATATTTGGCCCGCCCGGTCCCATCGGCCCGCCCGGTCCCATCGGCCCGCCGCCCGGCCCGCCAAGTGTCGCTGTCGAGGCGATGATCCAATTAGTGAAGCCCTGCCTGTAGAGAGCCTTCTCGCCGTTGGCCGAGATCTGAAACGCTGTGACGCCGTCGAGCGCCTTGTCGAATTTGCGTTTTTCGAGATCGTATTTGTGAACCGTCAGCCCGAATTGACCCGGCGCGGCCGGGGCGATCGGCTGTTCGATAATGTAGATGATGTTCGCCTTGCCCACGGTCAAGCCGGCATAGTCGCGCGCAGGAATCGGCAACGAGATGATGCGTTGATCGATGTTTTCGAGATCGATCCGCGTCGGCGCTTCCTTCTTCGCTGGAGGTTTGGGAGCGCCGGCGGGAGCCTGGGCGTCGGCCTTCTTCTCTTCCGGCTTGTCAGCAGGTTTTTCTTCTTTCGCCCCGTCTCCCTGTCCCCCAGTCGCCCCATCCTTCTTCTCAGAGGGCTTCTCTTCCGTCACTTTCTCTTCATCGCTCTCAGGGGCGAGCGGCGACGGGATGTCGTTGCGCAGGACAACGGCGTAGACGCTGCGCGTGGAGCGGTAGCCGAAGCCGGAAAGGTCGGCGAAGCTGATGCTGGGGCCGATGTCTGTGCTGGCGGTGAAGTAGAGATATTTGCCGCTCTTGTCGAAGTCCGGGTGGCGCGCGTCGCTCATCCCATCGGTGATCTGATGCGTCTTGCCGGTTTCGAGCGAGTAGACGAAGACGGCGCGCAGCATGTTGGGCAGTTGTTTGGTGTAAGCGATCCAGCGGCCGTCGGGCGACCAGGCCGGCGTCAACACGCTGTTGTTAAGGCCGATCGGGTTGCTGTCGACTTTGACCGGCGAACCTTTCTCGATTTCCAAGTACCAGAGCTGGAGCTTTTTGTCATAGAGCGCGATTTTCTTGCCGTCGGGCGACCAGGTCGGCGCCTGGTAGAACGTCGGCGGGAGCGCGATCTTCTTCATTTCGCCCGCGCCCTTCTGATCGCGCAAGTGCAGGGCGTATTCGCCTGATTCGTCACTAAAATAGGCTATCCATTTGCCGTCGGGCGACCAGGACGGGTTTCGCTCCATCACACCGGTCGTATTGGTCAGGTTGCGCGGATCGCCTTTTTCCGCCGGGACGGTGATGATCTCGCCGCGCGCTTCAAAGACCGCGCGCGCGCCGGTAGGCGAGATGTGAGCGTTGAATATCCGGTCGCCGACCTTCTCGAAGCGCGGGCGCACTGTAACCACGTCCGCCGCCACGCGGATGTTCACCTTCCGAGACTTATTCGTCTTGATGTCGTAAAGGTGAATGCTTCCGAACTGTTCGTAAGCGATGACTCCGGGCCCGGCCGAAGCCGATTTGATGTCGAGACCATTGTTTTTAACGAGTTCGGTGACCTTCTTCGACTTTGTGTCGAACGAGAAGAGCGAATAGCCGCCGTTGCGGTCTGAGAGGAAGTAGACGTTGTCGCCGATCCACATCGGATAACGGTCGTTCGATTTTACGCGCGGGAGTTTTTGGATTGATGAATCGGAGAGCTTGGCGATCCAGATCACGTCCTGCTGCCCGCCCTGATAGCGCTTCCATTCGGGCTGCCACTGCGTCAGCGGCTCGTAAGCGATGTAGGCGCCGTCGGGCGAATAGGCGCCGCGCTCGGCCATCGGCAACGGGACCTCTTCGGGAAAGGCCCCGTCCAGGCCGACGGTGAACAGGCGCGGGAACCCTGAATAGCTGTTGCGGCCCGAAGCGAAGAGCACGCGTTTCCCATCGTTCGTCCATCCGCTGACCAGATCGCCGCCGGGATGGTAAGTCAGACGCTTCGGCACGCCGCCCGTCGCGGACACGACGTAGACGTCGGTGTTGCCGTCATATTCGCCCGTGAAAGCGATCATTGTCCCGTCGGGCGAGAAGATTGGATTGGTCTCCGCGCCGACGCCGGTCGTCAGGCGTATGGCGTCCCCGCCCTCGCGAGGCACGGTCCACAGATCGCCGGCGTATACGAAGACGATCTGAGAGCCGTTGACCGCCGGCTTTTGCAGGAGCGTTGGGTTTTCGGTTTGGGCGAAGCAGACGCTCGCCAGGGCGAACAGTGACAGGATGGTTAAGACAGATGCTTTCATCTTCGTTTCTCCTTGCTTTAACGGCAGGTCTCGATCACGGTCGGGCTGAAAATAACGAGCGCACACTCGCTTCAGAAGGTTCTTCTGTTATTTGGTTTGATGCCCTGTTTGAAAGTGGATGCTACTTGAACAAAGCATTACGTATCAAGGTTATGCGTTGTTCCAGGCAAACCCCGCAAAATCCGCCTCCGCCATCCCGCTCCTTGTACGACGGCGTTGAGGTGAATAGAATGCGACGGATTTATTAATAAAACACGCCAAACGCCCGCAACAATCAGGAAGAAAAGCCCATGCAAACCTATTCAGACGCGCCAAAAATGTTTCTCCCCGGAAAAGTGCTGGCCATGTGGACGGTCATTTTGCTGGGCGTGGGAGCGTTGGCCAAACTCGCCGAAATCGGCGTCGTGACGGCGCAACTGGTTCTGGCTTCGTACTACCCAGAGACCGTCGCCGCGACGCCAGGCTCTGAAGGCGCCGTTTCGGAGATGTCGAGCGAGACCTTCCAAGTGATCTTGTCGCTGCTCAACAGCACAGTGTCATATTTCGGCCTTTCCTTATTCACTGCTACTGCGGTCATGTTTCTGGTCTGGCTACATCGCGCCTACAGTAATTTGCCATCCCTGGGCGTGCCGCACCCCGACTTCAGTTCGGGATGGGTGATCGGCAGTTGGTTTGTCCCGATCCTGAATCTGTTTCGCCCTTATCAGATCGTGAAATACATTCGGAACAAGAGCGACCCCGAGACTGTGGGCGTTGGAGGCGGCTATTACGACACCGGCGGCAATTCTACGTTGAAGGCATGGTGGGGTTTCTGGCTCGCCGGTAGCACCCTCTCGAATCAAACTTACTCGAACGCGGAAAATCTTGACGGTCAAATGGCCTCGATTCTGGTCGGCGTCTTCGGTTCGGGCCTTACCGTTGTCGCGGCTTGTCTCGCAATCGCCGTG
>DATCXQ010000543.1:0-2602 GCA_036565725.1 Blastocatellia bacterium | reverse complement strand
GCGACGGGGCGACGGGGCGACGGGGCGAGGGGAAAAGTTTAGCCATGAAATCGAAAATCGCCCTGTCGCCCCGTCGCTCTGTCGCCCCGTCGCCCCGTTATCGCATCGTTCCCTGCTCGCCGTTCGACTGCCTTGATGTCTTCTGATCGCGCTCCGACTGCCGGAGCGTCTTGACGGCTCTAATGTGATCAGCCGAGGTCGCCGAGAACTTGTGCGAGCCGTCGTTCTTCTCGGCGTCTACCACGAAGTATAAATAATCGGTGTCGGATGGATTGACCGCGGCCTGAAGCGAACGTTTGCCCGGCGAGGCGATGGGCCCCGGCGGCAGCCCGGCGCGTTTGTACGTGTTGTAAGGCGAATCGCGTTCGAGGTCGCTCTGATAAATCTTGCCGCGATACTTGCCGGCGAGTATCGAGGCGTAGATCACCGTCGGGTCGCAGCCCAGTTCCATCTTCAATTTCAACCTTCGGTGAAAGACCGACGAGATCAGCTCGCGCTCGCTGTCCACCCTCGCCTCCTTTTCGATCAGAGACGCCATCGTGACCGCCTGGCGCGCGCTCATCTTCATCTCTTCGGATCGCGACTGCATCTCGGGCGTGTAAACTTCGCGGAAGCGTTTGACCATCGCCTCGACGAGTTGCGCGCGCTTCGTGTTCGCCGTGTAGTCGTAGGTGTCGGGGAAGAGATAACCCTCGAGCGTCGTCGCCTGCGGGTCGAGGTCGGCGATCAAAGACGTGTTTTTGAACAGGGCCTGCAAATCTTCGAGTCTGGGCGGGGGCGGCTCCTTCAACCCCAGCCCGTACAGCATGCGCGCGATGTCGAACCGGTTGTAACCTTCCGGGATGGTGAATTGACGCGTGTTCACGCCGCCGCGCGTCAACTGGTCGATCACTTCGTGCGGAGAGATGGGAGATTTAAACTCGTAATCTCCGGCTTTTAACCTCTTCCCATTCAGAAAGAAGCGCAGCCAGATCCGCGTCGGCCAATCATGTTTGATTACGCCCTCTTCGTAAAGCCTGGCTACGATCGCCGTCGTGCTGGCGCCGGGGTCGATCGTGATGGTCTTCTTCGCGGCGTCATGCTGATAAGGACTATAGATCTCGTTTCTCAGCCACATCGCGCCGCCGATCATGGAAATGAGGATCAATAGTAGGAAAACGTTGAATGACGAAAAACGCCTTCGGGGCCGCGGGGTGATTCTAGGTCGCGTCGCTTGGGGTTTGGGATTGTTTTTAGGTCGCATCGCTCTCGCTTGATTGGGTTTATTAGGGGGAGGTTTCAGACAGGGGCGTTCGCCTTTGTTCGTCAATATAGTCCTGCAATATCACGCTTGCGGCGTATTCGTCAGATCGCGCGCGGCGTTCGCGCAATCCCACGCCCATTTCGCGCAACATCCGATCGGCCTCGCGCGAAGTCAGCCGCTCGTCTACAGCCACGACCGGGATCGAAACGCTCCGCCGCAAATCCGACATGAAACTTTCGACGCGATCGACCGCCGCGCCGCGCGAGCCGTCCATGTTCAATGGCAGGCCGACGACCAGCGTGGCGACCTCGTTTTCGTCGACCAGTTCGCGGATTCGATCGATGATCTGCGCGTATCGCTTTTTTTCTCGGCGAATCGTCGTGAGCGGGCGCGCGATCAATTGCAGTTCGTCAGAGATCGCGACGCCGACGCGGCGCTCGCCGTAGTCAAGCGCCATCACTCGCATGCGTACGATAATAGTCCGCGGCGCCGACTCGCGTCCAGTCAGGCCGGGGGCCGTTTCTTCTCGCCTTCGGCCATCGCCTGAATCTTCGACTTGTGCCGGAGTATGTAATTAATGAAAGCCCGGGTCGGCGACGGCTGGAATCGCCCGAGCGAAACCAGGGACACCGAACGGCGCAGACGATGGCCGATGATTTGAAGCTGCGCCAGTTTGCCCGCGACGACCTCGTCGCGCACCGCCCAGGCTGGCAGCAGCGAAACGCCCAGGCCGCGCTCGACCATTCGCTTTATGAAGAAGGTGTCGTTCGATTCGAGCGCCAGGTCTGGCCGCGCGCCTATCTGATCGAAGAACTGGTCGGTCGCCCGCCGGATCGAAGCGCCACGTTCGAAGAGTATCAATTTCTCTCTCTGTATCTCCGCGACCGACGCGACGCGCTTTTTGGCCAGCTTGTGTTCGCTGCTCACGACCAGCGCCAACTCGTCCTCGAAGAGTTTCGTAACTTGCAGGTTCGGAGAATAGACGGCCAACGACGCAAACCCGACGTCCGCCGCGCCGTTCAAAATGTCGGCGACCGTTTGCTCGGTGCTCACCGTCGTTCGGAACGCCAGGTCGATGCCCGGGTGTGAATCCATGAACGATTCGAAGAGCGGCGCGAATAGATGGACGAACGCCTGCGTGGCCGCCGCGACGCGCACGCGCCCCGTGGGCGAGCGCTCTCGCCCCGAAATCCTTTCGCGCATCGCTTCGGTCTCGTCCAGAATCCGCTCGACGTATTCGAGCGCGATCTTTCCGGCCTGCGAAAGCTTCACGCCGCGTTTGGCGCGGATGAAAAGCGGTTCGCCCAAATCCTCTTCGAGCGCCTTGATCTGATGGCTCACGGCCGATTGCGTCAGGCG
>DATCXQ010000529.1:0-6766 GCA_036565725.1 Blastocatellia bacterium | reverse complement strand
CAAAGGTGGCGCGACCAACGGCGGGACACACGTGGGTCATCTCTGGACCAGCGCGGGGGCGCTGCTCGGCTCCGTGAACTTCGCCAGCGAAACGACGAGCGGATGGCAACAGGCCCTCTTCCAGAACCCGATCCCGGTCACGGCCAACACGACGTACGTCGTCTCCTACTTCGCCCCACAGGGGAATTACGCGGCCGACGCAAACTTTTTCGCATCGTCGGGCGTTGACAACGGCCCGCTGCACGCCCTTAGCGCCAGCTTTGCCGGGGGCAACGGCGTCTACCACTACAGCCCGACTGGTGGCTTCCCGACGGATACTTTTCAGTCGTCAAACTACTGGGTGGACGTGGTGTTTGTCGATCCAGGGCCGCCGCAGGTCGTTTCTGTAAATCCAGCGGCCGGCGCGACCGGCGTTTCGACAGAAGTTGCGCCGAGCGCCGTGTTCTCTGAACCGCTCGATGGTACGAGTGTGAGCGCCTCAACTGTCATGCTGCGCGACGCGTCGAACAACCTGGTTACCGCCGCCGTTTCATACTCGTCGAGCGATTTCAAGGTCACGCTCACGCCGCAGCAGTTGCTGCAGTCCGGACAGACCTACACGGTGACGCTCAAAGGCGGGAGCGCCACGCCGCACATCACCGACGCGACAGGGACGCCCCTCGCTTCCGATTTCACCTGGTCATTTACCACGGCGCCGCTTCCAGCGCCTCTTCCCATTCTTGTCATCACCAGATCGGGAAATAAGTTCACGCAGTATTACCAGGAAATCCTGCGCGCCGAGGGATTCAATAACTTCAACGCCATCGACATGCTGAACGTTACGGAGGCGGCGCTGGCTCAATACGACGTGGTCATACTCGGCGAAATGCCACTCACCGCGTCACAGGTCACGATGCTTAGCAATTGGGTCGGCTCAGGCGGGAATTTGATCGCGATGCGTCCGGACAAACAACTCGCTTCGCTTCTAGGAATCGGTGACGCGGCCTCCGTCCGGTCCGACGCGTACTTGTTGGTCAACACCGCCCAGGCGCCGGGAACGGGCATCGTCAATCAGACCATTCAGTATCACGGCGCCGCCGACCTTTATACGCTCGCGGGAGCGACTCAGGTCGCGACCATCTACTCCGGCCCGTCACAGGCCACTTCCAATCCAGCGGTCACGCTTCGTTCGATAGGGACGAACGGCGGACAGGCGGCGGCGTTCACCTTCGATCTCGCGCGATCCATCGTCTTCACAAGGCAGGGAAATCCGGCCTGGGCGGGGCAAGAGCGCGACGGCCTTGCGCCGATCCGTCCGAACGACCTTTTCTTCCCCGATTACGTGAATCTGGACAAGGCGGTGATCCCGCAGGCCGACGAACTCCAGCGGCTCCTCGGCAATATGATACTCTCGATGAACCTGGACAGACGGCCGCTGCCGCGGTTCTGGTATCTGCCGAACATGAAGAAGGCCGTCGTCCTGATGACCGGCGACGACCATGGCACGCCGGATGGCACCAAGAGCACGTTCGACCTGCTCATCGCCGAAAGCGCGCCGGGGTGTTCCGTCGGGGATTGGGGATGCTACCGCGCGACCTCCTGGCTGTATACGGAATCGGGGCTTACGAATTCACAAGCGCTCGCGTATCACAACCAGGGTTTCGAGATGGGCGTGCATGTGACCACGAACTGCGCAAACTGGACGCCTCAAACGCTCGATTCATTCTTCGATAACGACCTCTCCTCGTTCGCGGCGAAATACACGAACCTTCCCGCGCAGAAGACGAATCGCACCCACTGCATCGCTTGGAGCGACTGGGCGACTCAACCTAAAGTCGAATTCAACAACGGCATCAGGCTGGATGAGACTTACTATTATTGGCCCGCGTCCTGGGTTCAAAACCGTCCAGGATTCATGACCGGTTCGGGCTTCCCCATGCGCTACGCTGATCTCGACGGCACGGTCATCGACGTTTATCAGGCCCCGACGCACCTCGTAAATGAAAACGGCGTCACCTATCCAGAAGGCATCAATAGCATGCTCGATAAGGCGCTCGGCCCTGAAGGGTACTACGGCGTTTTCGGCACGCACTACGACTACAGTGACACCTTCGCCACGCAGCTTTTGAATTCCGCGAAGGCGCGGAACGTTTCGATGATATCGGCGCAACAATTGCTCACATGGCTCGACGGAAGAAATACGTCGTCGTTCGGCAACCCAACGTGGAACGGGACGCAGCTCGGGTTTTCGATAACCGTCGGCGCGGGGGCCAACAACCTCTTTGCGATGGTTCCCAACCAAATCCCCGGCCGCCATCTCGGTTCTCTTACCATAAATGGCTCGCCGGTCGCCTTCACGGTCGAGACGATAAAGGGGCGCTCGTACGCGGTGTTCCGCGCCGCAAACGGAAACGCCGTGGCGACATACGTCCCGTAATACTACAGTGGTTTTCAGGCGGATGAAGAGTAGCCACAGAGGACACAGAGGACACAGAGGACATAGAGTCATCATGCTCCGTGATCTCTGTGCCCTCTGTGGCTGAAACTATTCTTTAATACAATATGAGCGGCGGCGCCAAGATGTGGAGTGGGCGGAAGGGAGCGCCGGTACGGTACCGCTTAAACCAGATCTCGGTATGCCGGGTATATAGGTATAGCCTCTGACGGAACCTGACTCGCATGTATAGATTGGAATGGATCGAGCGGCGCAAGCTAAGGGCGACGGCGCCCCCCTTCACTAATCAGGTTGCAGCCATCAGCCCTGTAGTTTGGAAATTGGGATGGACGAGCTTCTTGACCGACATCTCATCCGAGATGGTCAACAGCGTCCTGCCGGTCTATCTAGTAATCCACCTCCACTTGAGCCCATTGCAATACGGGGCCATTGACGGCGTGTACAACGGGCTGGCGGTGATACTTGTAAGTCTCGCCGCAGGGCTGACGGCCGACCGCTCGAAGCGGCATAAGGAAGTCGCGATGACGGGATACGGATTCTCCGCGATCTGCAAGCTGTTACTGCTCGCAGCCGGAGGCGTCTGGGGATGGCTCATTGTAATAACGGGCCTCGACCGAATCGGCAAGGGCATACGAACCGCCCCCCGCGACGCGATGATTTCGCTGAATACTCCTCCCCGTCTGATGGCGAGCGCATTTGCCGTTCACCGCGCGCTCGACGCCGGCGGCGCTTTATTGGGGCCGATAATCGCGTTCATCTTGCTGGCGCAAATGCCCGGGGCCTTCGACGTACTATGGGTGACGAGTTTCCTCTTCGCAATCCTCGGCGTGGCCGCGTTATGGCTTTACGTTCCCAGGCCGAAGGATAGCTTGTTCCCCCAGCCCCTTTCGGATGAACGAAAGCTTTCTCGACGATCGCTCTCAGTTCTATTCGCCTCGCCCCATTTCGTCGCGCTGGCAGGTTGCGGATTGCTCCTCTCTGTAGGAACCGCCGCCGATGGATTTATCTATCTCATTTTGCAGCAAAAGGGCGGCGCGAATTCAGGCTTCCTGCCTTTATTCTATGTCGCTACCGCCGCTTCTTATGCGTTGTTCTCCATTCCGGCGGGCCTTTGCGCCGACAGGTTCGGACGCGTCTCGATCTTCCTCGGCGGCTACGCCGTCCTGGGGGGCATCTACTTGCTGTTGCTCTTCATGCCCACCGTCGGCCTGCCCGCGCAGGCGGGTTGTCTGCTTCTTCTTGGCATCTACTATGCCGGGACCGAGGGAGTGCTCATGGCGATGGCGAGCGCGGCGGTTCCGCCGGAGGCGCGCGCCAGCGGCCTCGCAGTCCTGGCCACCGCAATCGCCCTGGGTAAAATGGGATCGTCGTTGCTGTTCGGGTGGATGTGGGACGCCTACGGCGTCCGGCCCACGATTGTCACGTTTGCAGCAATTTTGATGGCTGCGACGCTTGTCGCCGGATTCAGTTTACGAGTAATTGGAGGGAAGCGTTCTCATGCTTAGACCGAACCGGATTTTCGCCGCGCTATGCCTGGCCAGCGTGATCACTCTGGCGGCATATATCCTTTGGGCGAGAACACGAGGCGCAGACAATGCAGCCGGCGCGACGAAGAGTTCGTCGTTGACCGAGGCGCCGGCCATAAGCTCCTCGACGGACGCAAGGCCGCTGCCAGCCGCCACCGAAGAACGCGGGACGAAAGCCGGCGGCGACGCTCAGAACAAGATGGCAAGGCGGATTTATTTTCGCTACAACGGCCTCGACGGCAACTACGGCCGGCTGGCGTTCGCGGCGCCTGAACGTCTTGATCAACCACGTTTCATCGAGACTTTGTCCTGCGAGGTGGCGCACATCGCGGGGGGGCGCGGAATCTGCCTGGCGGCCGACCGCGGGCTGCTCACCACTTACGCCGCGAAACTCTTCGACGCAAAAACTTTCAAAGTCATTGCGGAGCTTCCGCTGAAGGGCGTCCCAAGCCGATGCCGCATGTCTTCGGACGGCAAATTGGCCGCGCTGACAGTGTTTATCAGCGGTCACGGTTACGCGTCTGTGAACTTCTCGACGCAATCACTGTTGATTGAAGTTGATAACGGTCGCATCATTGCAGACCTGGAGGAATTCTCGGTCAGCCGGGATGGGCGCCCCTTCAGCAACAAGGATTTCAATTTCTGGGGGATCACTTTCACGCCGGAAATGCGGCATTTCTACGCCACGCTTTCCACGAATCGGCAGCACTTCCTCGTCAAAGGCGACATCGCCAATCGCTCAGCTGCAGTCATCCATGACAACGTCGAATGCCCTTCCCTGTCCCCCGACGCATCGCGCGTCGCTTACAAGAAGCGATTAACGGTGGATGGTCGTGTCTTTTGGCAACTACACATTCTGGATCTGAAGACAAATCAGGAAACGCCCCTGGCCGAAAAACGCAGCGTTGACGATCAACTGGAGTGGCTGGATAACGATCGCGTGCTTTACTCGCTTCCGGAAACCGAAAACGGCTCCTCCGCCAGCACCGACATCTGGGTGGCGGCCATCGACGGCGCCAGCACCCCCAGGCTCTTCCTCAAAAAGGCATATTCTCCGTCGATGGCGTCATTGCCTTAGGGTCAATGGCGGCAGCCCGTACGCGGCAATTGCGTGTGTATCGGAGTAGGGTCAAGCCGGCAACCCCGACTGACGCCGTTGTAGGAAGCGTCGTACCGCGGGATCGCGCTCGAGCCCGATCGCGATTTCGTAGGCGCGGCGGGCTTCGTCATGCGCGCCTGTCCTGGCAAGCAGGTCCGCGCGCGCGGCCCAGTAAGGTTGGTATTCCGTGAGCCGCGCGTCGGCGGCCACTTCTTGTAGCGCATCGAGGGCCGCGCCGGCGCCCTGTAACTCCGCGATGGCCAGGGCGCGATTGACGGCGACCACCGGTGAACCGGTAAGCGCCGACAGCGCGTCGTAAAGCTGCGCGACCGCTTCCCAGTTGGCCTGGCCCGCGCATCGCCGATAGACATGCGCCGACTGCAAGGCGCCTTCGAGCTGATACCTGCCAATGGAGCCCAGAGCGCCAGCGCGCCGAAGCAGCCCTTCAGCCTCAACAATCATCCGCCAGTCCCACAGCGCCGTATCCTGATCGTCAAACGGAACGTACTCGCCGTCCGCGTTGCGTCGCGCGTGACGCCGGGCTTCCGCGTAAAGCATGAGCGCCAGCAGTCCCAGAGCCTCAGGCTGTTGTGGCAGCAGCTCGGCCACGAGCCTGGACAGAAATAACGCTTCCTCGGCGAGGCCGCGGCGGACGACATCGGTCCCGCCGGGGTCTGTCCAACCTTCCGAGAAGGCGGCGTAAATGGCGGCCAGCACGGCCTCGAGCCTACCGGGAAGTTCCTCGCGCTGCGGAACGCCGAACGGAACGCCTGCCTGCCTGATCTTGCTCTTGGCCCGGACGAGTCGCTTGCCCATGGCCGCCGGAGACGTGAGGAACGCCGAAGCGAGCATCTTCGCATCCAACCCAACCACCACCTGCAGCATCAACGGCGCGCGGATTCCAGCCTCGATGGCCGGGTGCGCGCAGGCGAACATCAACGCCAGACGACGGTCCGGGATTTCCGCGTCCGTCGCAGCGGCGTCCAACCCTTCAGCAAGGAGCTTTAATCGCACGGCTGCGGCTTCGCCGTGGCGGTGTCTGCGCGCAAGATCGATAATCTTTCGGCGGGCGACGGTCAACAACCACGCTTCCGGGTTTGACGGACAACCACTCTGCGGCCAATCCGTCAGCGCCGAAACGAACGCCTCCGAAAGGGCGTCTTCGGCGGCGGCCACATCCCTTGTGCGGGCCGCGAGAAAAGCGACAAGTTTGCCGTAGCTGCGGCGCGCAACCATCTCCGCTGCGCTTTCCGTTACGTTCTCCATTTCCCGTCTTCCTCGATACTCTCTCGAACGCGGAACGCGGTGATCTTGCGGATCAGAGGTAGAGGAAGCGGCTTGTCCAACGGAAACCGGATCGAATTATCGCCCGTTACGAATTCCGAAAGATCATCCGCGAAGGCTCTCACCGCTGACGGCGTGGGGTAGAAGCCTATGTGATTTTTGAATGCGGCGAACATCACCAGTATCCTTTGATAGGAGAAAGCGGGCTTCCCCCACTTCATACTTTCCTCGGCTCCAGGCGCGGCTTCGCGAATGCACGCGCGTATTTCACGCAGTTTCTTCTGAGCCTCTTTCGGAGCTGCGTTGATGTATTCGGTGATGTTATTAGGTCGCGCTTTTTTGGGAGTCATAGTTTTACAGCGCTTTGCTCTTGAGTTGATGGTCTTTGATAATTAATTGCGCCCACGCAATTTGTCGTAGGGG
>DATCXQ010000507.1:0-2869 GCA_036565725.1 Blastocatellia bacterium | reverse complement strand
GAGGTCGTTCGCAGGCCTGTCCAGTCCTTGAAGGATGGGACCGATGGCCGTGGCGCCGGCCAGGCGTTCGGTCAGTTTGTAGCCGATGTTGCCCGCGTTGATGTCCGGGAACACCAGGACGTTCGCGCGCCCCGCGACTGCCGAGCCTTTGGCCTTCGACGCGGCGACGTGAGGAATCAGCGCGGCGTCAATCTGCAATTCGCCGTCGACTTCCAGCTCCGGGGATCGCGCCCTAACAGTCTTCGTCGCCTCGATAACCTTGTCGGCCATCGGGTGTTCGGCGGAGCCTTTGGTCGAGAATGACAGCATCGCCACGCGCGGCTCGGATTCGAGCAGGGCGCGGCAGGTCTCGGCCGACGAGATGGCGATTTCGGCGAGCTGCGAGGCGGTCGGATTGATCACCACCGCAGGGTCGGCGAAGATCATCGCGCCGTCAACTCCCAATTCCCTGTTCGGCGCGACCATCACCATGACCGACGAAAGGACGTTGAACCCCCGCTTCAGCCCGAGCGTGAGCAGCGCCGAACGGACAGTGTGCGCGGTGGTGTTGGTGGCGCCCGCCACCGAACCGTCGGCCACCCCCCGTCGCACCATCAAGTTGCCGAAATAGAGCGGGTCGAGAATCTGCTTCGCGGCTTCTTCCATCGTGACGCCCTTCGCGCGACGCAGTTCGTAAAACTCCCTCGCGTAGCCTTCGAGGTCCGGCGATCTGCGATGGTCGAGTATCGGGACGTTTGTCATCGAGACGCCGAGCGAGCGAGCGCGGCTGCGGATCTTCTCCTCATCGCCTATCACGGTGATTCTCGCCAGTCGCTCTTCGGCTATTTTCGACGCGGCGACGATCGTCCGGTCGTCTTCGCCTTCGGGTAGAATAATGTGTTGGAGCTGAGTCGCCGCGCGGACTCTCAGCCTTTTCAAGATGTCCATAGATCGAGGATAGAGAATAGAGGATCATTCGATTGCGGATTGCGGATTGCGGATTGCGGATTGATTTTTGCCTGGCGCCGTATTGTCTCGATTTTCACTCTCAATCGGCGCCATTGTTATTACTTGGTCATTTGACAACTGCGAATCCGCTATCGGCGTTTCGCCATCCGCAATCCTGCGGCGCTTCCGAAAGAACCACCACAAAAAGACGACTACCGCCGCGCCGAAGACCACCGTGGCGACCTTGCTGTAAAGCGCCAGATATTGGGCCCCGACGCGCCAATTATTCGCGAAGACCATGCCCAGATAAAGGAGGATGGAATTCCAGACCGCCGCGCTCAGCGCCGAGAGCAGGGTCGTGACGGGCAGACTCATTTTGGACATTCCGGCGAAGAATGAAACGAACGCGCGCGTGCCGGCAAGAAAACGGTTCGCGACGATCACGCCGTAACCGAAGCGAGTGAACAGGCGCTCGACCTGATGAATGGCGTTGACCGGCAGATAGCGATGGTAGCGCCCGGAAACAAAATGCTGCTCGAAGTAACGCCCCAGAACATACGCCGTCATAAACCCCAACACGCTGCCCAACGTCGCCACTATCAGCGCGGGCGCAAACCCGATTACGCCGATGCCGATCAACGTCCCGGCAAAAACCAGCGCCGCGTCGCTCGGCGACGGCGGGAAGATGTTTTCGATGTACGCGATGAGAAACATCAACGCCAGTACGCCGAAAGGCGGCAGAGTCTGAAGCCACGAAATTGCCTGTTCCATAGAATCCATACGCCGCCGCTCACCCCCCCAAGTCCTTTTTCCTGCCCTTTTTTAATTCTTCTATCAGGTCGGAGATCAGGTCATCGACGCCCAACCCCGCGAAGTCGCTGTCGGCGGTGTCCCAGAACTCTTGTAAAGACCGCGCACCGCCTTTCTCGTATTCGCGAGATTGGACCAACAGATCGAGCTTGTCCGCGGCCTTGACCAACTTCGACTCGACGCTCGCGCGGTGTTCGTAATCGGACCAGAGTTCGAGATAAGACTCTCTAAAATCTCCCAATTGGGCGAAGATATCTATGGCGATGGCCTCGTCGGCGGCCTTGATCGAAGCCTTGCCGAAATAGCGTTTGATCGTGCTTGGCAAATCGCCCGTGCGCGTTTCCGTCAGGTCGTGCAGCAGGGCCATTCTGAGCAGTCGTTCGACGTTGACCTCGACGCCGCGCGCGCGCGCGCGGTCGGCCAGCAACATCGCGATCACCGCGACGCCGAATGAATGCGCGGCGACCGACTCGACGTCGCGCACGCCCCGCAATAACCACCCGATACGCGGCGTAGATTTCAGCCGCATCAATTCAGCGAGAAAACTTATCAGACCACCTGCTTCCGGCAAATGCACCTCTCTTTAGAAAACCCATGGGATCGAACATAAATCTAACCGCGCGTCCCGGCTGTTTTCAATACCGGGCTACGCTAACGGTTTTGGCGCGACGCGTCAACCGTGTGCTATATTTGGCGTTCATCATCCGCAGGCTTATGTCCACAGCAGGGGACGCCCGCGGGCGCAAAATAACTGCTTATGCGTTATCCGATTTCATTCAAGATCGAAGGGCGCGAGCTTTCGCCGCCACTAATCCTCTCGCCGATGGCGGGCGTAACCGATTCGCCTTTTCGCAGGGTCGCGAAAAAATGCGGCGGGCTGGGCCTGATAGTCACCGAATTCATCAGCGTCGAAGGCCTGACGCGCGGCAATTTGCGATCGCACGAGATGATGCGCTTCAAGCCTGAAGAGCGCCCGATCGCCATCCAGATTTTCGGCTACGACGAGGTGAGAATGCGCTGGGCCGCCGAGATCGCCCAGGAGGCTGGCGCCGATTTCGTTGACATCAACTGCGGCTGCCCGGCGAAGAAAGTGGTCCACGGCGGCGGCGGATCGAACCTGCTGCGCGACCTG